>CAYFXO010000056.1:0-10620 GCA_964347125.1 uncultured Methanomassiliicoccales archaeon
GGAACCTGCAGATGGATCACCTCCTACGTAATCAAGGGGGGTAGATCCCCCCCGCCTTTCCGGCGGGGAATGAAGTAGGTCTACCTGCTGGCGCGACAGGAGCGCCGTTCTCGTCGAGCGTTCTTTCTTTCCCTCTATATTGGTCAGCCCGGGCTCTGGAGCCCGGCCCAGGCGGAACGGCGCAGAAAGATTCAAGTGATGCTCAGGGGACTGCCGCGGCCGCGCAGGGCTTCCGGGAAGCCCGCGAACAGAGGTCCCAGGGATGCCCGACCTCCTTCTCCTCGGACTCGGCATCGCGCTCCTCGTCGTCGGCCTGGCCATCGGCTTCCCCCGCCCCCGGCCCCAGCCCCTGGCCCTCGCCCTCGCGGGCTTCGGCGGAATCCTGGCCTCCCTGGCCTTCGACCCCCTCGAAGACGATGCGGCGATGGTCGCGGCCATCCTCAGCGCCGCCGCGTGCGTGGGGTTCCTGGGCCGCGTCGCGGTCCCCCGGTTCGCGTTCCTCCTGGCAATCCTCGGCGGCTTCCTGGCGGCCTTCTTCATCCTGTCCCGGCGCGGCCTGACCTAGAGCCAGCCCTTGCGGCGGAAGTAGACCACCATGCCCAGGGCGACGAGCCCCATCAGGGCCAGGACGCCGAAGTATCCGTACGGGGACGCGAGCTCCGGCATGTTCTGGAAGTTCATCCCGTAGATGCCGGCGATGAGGGTGAGGGGGAGGACGATGGTCGCCATGATCGTGAGGACCTTCATGACCTCGTTCGTGGAGTTGGAGATGTTGGAGAGGTACACCTCCAGGAGGGCGGAGGTCAGCTCGCGGTACGAATCGAGGAGGTCCAGGACCCGCAGCATGTGGTCGTTCACGTCCCGGAGGAAGGTGCGTGTGTCGGGGGAGAACTGGGCGTACTCACCGCGTTGCAGCGTGCCGATGGCGTCCCGCTGGGGTCGCATCGCCCGGCGGAGGGTGATGAGGTCGCCCTTGATGGCGTGGATCCGGTCCAGGGTGTCCCGGGTCGGGTCCTCCATGACCTCCTCCTCGAGCTCCTCGATGGTGTCCTCGATGTGGTCCAGGAATGGGAAGTAGGAGTCGACGATGGCGTCCAGCAGTCGATAGGTGAGGTAATCCGTACCTCCGGAGATGGTGCGAGGGGCCCGCTTGTGAATCTTCTCCTTGACCACGTCGAGTTGGGGCAGGGGGCGCCGGTGAATCGTGATGACGAAGTTCGGGCTGAGGAAGAGGCTGAGCTGGCTCGTCTCGATCTCCTCGGGGCCCTGCTCGATGACCCGGGCCACGATGAAGAGGACGTTGCCGTAGTCGTCCACCTTGGGGGTCTGCCCGCGATGCAGGGCGTCCTCGAGGGCGAGGGGGTGGAGGCCGAACTCCACCTCCAACTGGGCCGCGGTGGCGTCGTCCAGATCGACGATGTTGACCCACGAGGCCGGGAACTGGCCCATGAGCTCCTTACAGCGCGCCAGGGAGACGCCGCGCTCCTCCAGCGCTTCCTCGGGCGAGAACGCCAGGACCTCGATGGAGGGCACGATGGGATGACCTGATGGTCGTTATTAATACGTTGTGGGGGGCGGCGGGGGGCATCGGTATAATGGGCACGAAAGAGGGGAGAACCCCCAGGCACGTAGGCGCTTCCCCCGGGGCGGTACAGTATAGTGGCAATACTTATGCTGGCTTCCCCACTCTATGGAGACTTCGCAGGGGTTGTCCGGATGTACGAGATCCGCTTCCACGGGCGAGGGGGGCAGGGGGCCGTCCTCGCCGCTCAGGCCCTGGCGACCGCCGCGTTCTTCGAGGGGAAATACGCCGTGGCCTTCCCGCATTTCGGCGCGGAGCGGCGCGGGGCCCCCGTCCAGGCCTTCGCGCGGTTCGACGGCGGGAAGATCCGGGTGAAGACGCGGGTGTACGAGCCGGACACCGTCGTGGTGCTGGACAGCCGGCTGCCGGACGCGGTGGACGTGGTCGCGGGGCTGAAGGCGGGGGGCTTGGCCGTCCTGAACAGCGACCTCCCGCCCGACGAGGTGGTCCTCGGAGCGGCGGTCCCGGCGGCCACGGTGGACGCGACGGCCATCGCCCTGGAGGTGTTGGGGCGCGCCGTGACCAACGCCCCGATGCTCGGGGCCTTCGCGGCGGCGACGGGTCAGGTGGGGCTCGACTCCGTGCAGCGGGGCATCCTTGAGGTGTTTGCCCCCCGGACGGGGGAGGAGGTGGCGGAGCGCAACGCGGAGGCGGCGCGGGTCGCCCACGAGGCGGTCCGGACCGGGACGTGCCAAGGAGGGAGGTCCTACGAGGCGGGCCGGCGCTGGGAGCCGCCCGTGGAGGACCTGCCGCTGGGGCTGGCCACGGGCATGTTGGAGACGAAGGAGGGGCCCATCGGCCCGGGGAGCTTCGCGGTCAACGAGACGGGGAGCTGGCGGGACTTCGCCCCGGTCCTCGACATGGAGAAATGCACGGAGTGCCTCCTCTGCTGGTTCTTCTGTCCCGACGGCGCCATCGACCGCGCGCCCGGGGACTTCGCCATCGACTACGTCCACTGCAAGGGGTGCGGGGTGTGCGCGGAGGTGTGCCCGACGGGGGCGATCCTCATGCATCCCACCGAGGAGGTGAGGGCGTGAGCGCCCTGGCAAAGCCCGGGCCGGAGGCGGTGCACCGGATGATGACCGGGAACTACGCCGCCGCCTACGGGGCCCGCCTGGCCCGCCCCCAGTTCGTGGCGGCCTACCCCATCACGCCCCAGACGATGATCATCGAGCACCTCTCGGAGTTCATCGCGGACGGCGACCTGGACGCGGACTTCATGGCGGTGGAGAGCGAGCACAGCGCCATGAGCGCCTGCGTCTCCGCGGAGGCCACGGGGGTGCGGACGTTCACCGCGACGGCGTCCCAGGGGCTCGCGCTGATGCACGAGGTCCTCTTCGTGGCGGGGGCGGCCCACCTCCCCGTGGTGATGGCGGTCGTCAACCGCTCGGTGGCGGCCCCCATCGGGATCTGGTGCGAGTACAACGACGTGATGCCCCAGCGGGACGCGGGGTGGCTCCAGGTGTTCGTGGAGGACAACCAGGAGGTTCTGGACATGGTCCTCCAGGCCTACCGGATCGCCGAGAACCCGCGGGTGCTCCTCCCGATGATGGTGAACCTGGACGCCTTCGTCCTCTCCCACACCATCGAGCCCGTGTCGGCGCCGGGACAGGAACAAGTGGACCCGTTCCTCCCGCCCTACGCGCCCCGGCACGCCCACCTGAGCCCGGAGGACCCCATGGTCGTCGGGCCCTTCTCCCCGCCGGAGTACATCCAGGAGGTTCGCTACCAGACGGAGCGGACCATGGCCGCCGCCCGGGGCGTGGTCGGGGAGGTCAACGACGCCTTCGCGGAGGCCTTCGGCCGGGACTACGGCGGCCTGGTGGAGCCCTACCGGATGGACGACGCGGAGGTCGCCCTGATGACCCTGGGCACCGTGACGTCCACCGCGCGGGAAGTGGTGGACCGGATGCGGGAGGAGGGCGAAGCGGTGGGCCTCGTGAAGCTCCGGTTCTTCCGGCCGTTCCCGCGGGCGGAGATCCAAGAGATCGCGAAGACGGTGCGGGCGCTCGGGGTCTACGACCGCGCCCTCTCCTTCGGTTCCGGCGGCCCCGCCTGGATCGAGACGCGACACGCCCTCTACGGCGAGACGGACATCCCCGTCCTGAACTTCCTCGCGGGCCTCGGCGGGCGGGACGTCACGCGGGCGGACGTGGAGCGGATGTTCCGCGCCCTCCTCGAGGCGGGGGAGAAGGGGGCGCCGAAGTCGGACATGGTCTGGGTCGGGACGCGGGGGGTGGAGTGATGGCGGAGAAGGTGACCCTGCGGACCCTGACGGACGAGGACTTCTTCACCGGCGGCCACACCGCGTGCCCCGGTTGCGGCGCCGCGACCCTCGCCCGGGTCGTGATGAAGGTCCTGGGGCCGGACACCGTGGTGTACCTCCCCGCGAACTGCATGCTCGTGTTCTCCTCCACGTACCCCCACAACGCCTTCAAGGTCCCCTACCACCACGTGCTCTTCGAGAACTCCGCCGTGTGCGCGGCGGCGATCAGCCGGGCCCTGCGGCGGCGGGGCCACCCGGACACCACCGTCGTGGCCTTCGCGGGGGACGGGGGCACGGCGGACATCGGGATCCAGGCCCTCTCCGGCGCCGCGGAGCGCAATGAGGACATTCTGTACCTCTGCTACGACAACGAGGCTTACATGAACACGGGGATTCAGCGGAGCGGGGCGACGCCTCTAGGGGCGTGGACGACCACCACTCCCGTGGGAGAGCTGCAGCGAGGGAAGGCGGAATTCAAGAAGGACGTCCCGCAGATCGTGGCAGCCCACGGCGTCCCGTACGTGGCGACGGCCTCCATCGGGTTCCCCAACGACCTCCTGGCGAAGCTCCAGAAGGCGAAGGAGATCCGGGGGTTCCGCTACCTCCACGTGTTCGCCCCCTGCCCGACGGGGTGGCGGGCGGAGTCGGACCAGATGGTCGAGCTGGCGAAGCTCGCGGTGGACACGGGGATGTTCCCCCTCTACGAGGTCACCGACGGGGCGATATCCATCAACCGCGAGCCGCGGTTCACGCCCCTCAAGCAGTACTTGGACCTCCAAGGCCGTTTCCGACACCTCGCCGCCGAGGAGGTCGCGACGCTGGAGGCGGGGATCCGGGAGCGGTGGGACCGCCTGGTGGCCCTCGAGCGGGCGACATCCTCCGCCTGGCAGGCGGGCGGGTAGCGGGCTCCCCTCGCCACCTACAAACGACGTACCACAATCTTCTTCAGCGGGAAGTCGGAGAAAGAGAACCGTGGCCGGAGCGATCGACCTGTTCCTGAGTCCCCGCCACGTGGAGGTGGACACGGGCCACCAGAACCCCCACTACGGGCATTGGTGCACCTACAAGGCCACCGCGGTGGAGGCCGAGCAGCTGGGGGAGCGGGAGAGGCGGGCCCTGGCCGCGGCGAAGGCCGCAGCGGCCCGGACGGGGGCGGCACTCCACGTTCATTTGACACGGGGGCGGCGGGCGCGATTCGCGCTCCTCCGACGCGGAATCGTGAGGCTGCCCGCCGTCCTCGTCAACGGCGTCCGACTGCGGGGCCCCGCCACGGCTGAGCGGCTGGAGCGGGCGCTGCGGACGACCCGACAGGGGCGGCCCGTGGGCCTCCAGAGACCGCGGGAGAACGGGGGTCCGAGCCATGGAGCGCACTGAGCGCCGGCGGCTGGTCTTGGCGGCGGCGACCGCCGTACTGTTGGTGGGGGTCGTCCTGGCCATCGTCATCGCCCCGCCCGGGGTGGACGTGCGGGAGGAGTATTCGTTCGAGGACGGCTTGCAGGGCTGGGCGACGGAGGGAACGGACCTGGGGCTGGGGAACTCCAGCGTCAACTGGTCCATCGAGCGGTCGACGGAGAGAGCCCGGGACGGGGAGTACGCGCTCCGGGTGCACCTGGAGAACTGGAACGACGCCGGGAAGATCTGGATCGAGAGGGAGTTCGACGTGGCGCCGAACCGGGACTACCGGGTGACGGTGGCCTTCGACTTCGCCACCGCGGACTTCGGGTCGTTCAACCTGTGGCGGATCATCGCCGGGGGCCTTCCGGAGCCGCCGCAGACGCCCGCGGAGCTGGAACCGGTCTTCCAGGATGACACCGGGAACGGGCAAGATGAGGATGTCGGGTACGTCTGGCAGACCCGCTCGTACACGACGACCACCCGCTCCACGGCAGACGGCCGTCTCTGCGTCGTCCTGGGGGTCTGGGGCACGTGGGAGGGACCGCGGACCTACTTCGTGGACGGGGTCACGGTCACGCTTCAGGAGGCCTAGCGGGGGAAGCCTTTAGGCGCCGCCGGCCATTCACACCTCCGGAGGGGGCGCAGGTGGAGTACCGCCATCACGGCGGCCTGAAGGTCTCCGAGGTCGGCGTCGGGTGCTATGGCCTCTCCGGGGTCTACGGCAAGGTGGACGTCGCCGAGTTCCAGCGCATGGTCCATCGGGCCCACGCCCTCGGCGTGAACTTCTTCGACACCGCCGACGTGTACGGGGACGCGGAGCGGATCCTCGGCGAGGTCGTCTCGCCCTTTCGCGACGAGGTCCTCCTCGCGACGAAGGTGGGACCGCGGGCGGGGGTAAAGGCGAACCTGTCCCGGGAGTACGTCCTCGAGGCCTGCGGGCGGAGCCTGGCGCGGCTGGATACGGACTACATCGACCTCTACCAAGTGCACTTCGACGACCCGGACACCCCGGTGGCGGAGACGGTGGCGGCCCTCGAGGAGCTCGTAGACCAGGGGGCCATCCGTCGGTACGGCGTGGGCCACCTACCGTGGGATCGGGTGGCGGCCTACTGTGAGGCGGGGACCGTCTTCTCCGCCATGATGGAGCTCAGCGCCGTCGCCAGGGGGGCCCTGGAAGAGCGCATCCCGCAGTGCCGCAAGCTCGGTCTCGGCGTCTTGGCGTTCAGCACGACGGGGCGGGGCCTCCTCACGGGCCGCTTCGGTTCCGAGGTCGAGTTCGAGGAGGGAGACATCCGGCGGATCGACCCGCTCTTCCAGAGGGAGTCGCTGGAATCGGGCCGCCGGGTCGCGGACCGCGTGTCCGCTCTCGCTTCCCGCATGGGGAGGACCTCCGTCCAGGCGGCGATCGCCTGGATCCTCTCCCACGCGGAGGTCCTGTGCGCCCTCACAGGGCCGTCGACGGTGGCCCACCTGGAGGAGAACGTGGGCGGTAGCGGCTGGGCCATCCCGCCCGCGGAGCTGGAGGCTTTCGCCGCGTTCCTGAGGGAGGAGGACGGGTGGCTGGCGGAGAAGCAATGGGCCACCGTCCGGCGCATCCTCTCGGAGCCGCTTGCGTCGGAGCCCGCTCGGGCCTTCCAGGACCTGGTTTACGTCATGGAGATTGCGGCCGCTCAGGGGCGCGTCAAGGAACGGGACCTCCTGCCGATCTATGGGGACCTGCTGCCGCTCCGGAGGGAATTGGAGGCTGCGGGACCGAGGCTGCAGGGGATCCAACAGAGACTGGACGATCTCTTGAGGGGCGAACGAGAGTAGACGGGCAAGCCGCGTCGAGTGCTGGGCCGCATCATGAGCCGGACGGCTCCCCGCCGGGGGTGTAAAGCCGGAGGTCTCACCGGCCGCACCGCGGATAGAATTCACCTGCCCCCGGTGGATGAGGTAGGCGCCTCATGGGTCCCCGGAGGGGCCGAGCGCCTTCTCACGGAGTAGCGAATCCCGCCACGTCTCGAACAGGTAGGCATCGTAGAAGATGTTGGGGACGACCCGCTTGAACAGCCCTTCCCGCTCGAACTTCCTTTGAAGGCCTTTCAGCTCCTTCATGGTTCGCGCCCAGACGGAGCAGAAGAGGAAGTTCGGTAGGTTGCTCATCGGAAGAGCGCCGAGGAGGTGGGGCGGGTACTTGTTCACCATTGCGACCATCGCTTCCCGAGGCGTCGTCCCCTCCCCCAGCGTCATGTGGAAGTACGCGAGGATGTCGTGCTCGGCTGTCGGCACGAAGTCGATGCCGAAGCCGATGACCTGGTCCTCCTCCATCTTCGCCAGGTGCCGGCTGACGGTCTTGGACGAGACGCCTAGCTCCGCACTGACCTCAGCGATGGGCTTCCGGGAGTCCTCGTGGAGCGCCTGGATGATGCGGTAGTCCAGGTTCGTGAGCGACGAGACGTCGTCTCTCACCCCCACCAGGGGCTCCGCAATCCCGACAGTGGGCTCGTCCATCTGCAACGTCTCCCGCACGAGGTCCGTCAGCCCGCCGAGGTCCCCGATATCCCGCAGAACGCCAAGGACGTAGAGCTGCCCCCCGCCGGTCACGTGAACGCCGTAGACGTACTCGCTCTCGCCAAGTGACCGAATCGCCTCCTCCATGGCGACGGCCTCGGACTTCCCGAAGATCGTCACCCCAATCGCCCCGAGGTGGTCGAAACGGATGTTCGTGTAGAACTTCGCAATGATGCCCGAATCCACCAAGCGCTGAATCCGCTTGTGGACCGCGTCCACGGACAAGCCGACGGCCTCCGCAAGCTCCCGATAGGGGGCCCGGGAATTCGTGCTCAGCCGCTTGATGAGGAAGATGTCCTTCTCGTCCACGCGGGCAGATTGGAGCGACTCTGGATAACCTTTCTGGACAGTTTCAGACCGCGGCGACGAGGCGCTCCCGGTTGAAGGTGCCGACTCCCAGGACCGCGAGGGCGAGGGAAACGACTCCCAGGAGGAGGGAGGCGACGGCGTTGAAGGCGAGGGGGTCGAGGGGGACAGTCCCCGTGAACTTCAGCATGTAGAGGATCACGGGGATGAGGACGACCCCGAGGCTCCCCATCGACGCCTCGCGGGTTGAGGAGAGGCGGGTGGAGAGGACGAGGACCACAAGGACGGAGAGAGCGATCAGGACCGGCCCCATCACGAGAATCGTCACGACGAGCGCCGGGACCAGGGGGGCGGCACCGGCCATGGCCATCGGGAACTTGGCCGCCATGAAGGCGAGCAGGCTCGCGGCGACGGCAATCTCCACGACGATGCCCACCACCAGGCCGGGCAGGAACTTCCCCAGGAAGAGGTCTCGGTCCGAGACGGGCAGGGAGAGGAGGTGTTCCAGGGTCTTCCGGTCTCTCTCCGCGAGGAACGCGGACTCCGCGACTCGGGAGGCCACGAAGAGAGGCGCGAAGAAGGCGATCATCAGGAAGGCGTCCACCATCGGGAGGAGTACCTCCGTCGTCACCTCCGCCCCACCCAGAGTGTCCTCCACCTTGAAGGCGGGGATAATTGCGACCCCCAGGAATAGGAGTATCGTGATCAGTAGAGTCCGCTTCGACCGGAATGTCGTCCGCAGCTCCTTCTTGGCGACATCCCAAACGACCCGGCTCACGCGCTCACCTCCGCGGAAGGTATCACGCTGAAGTAGAGATCCTCCAAGGTCTCCGCATCCGGCGCCCCGCGCATCAGGTCGGCGGTCGATCCGGAGAGGACCAGTTCGCCGCGCTTCAGAAAGCCCACGGAGTCGCACACCCGCTCCGCCTCGGAGAGGATGTGAGTCGTGAGGAAGATGGTCTGTCCACCGCCCCGGAGCTCTTCGACAAGGGTCCTGACCTCTCGCGCTGCCTCGGGGTCGAGGCCGGAGGTTGGCTCATCGAGAAACAGGATCGCCGGGCGGTTCAGGACCGCTCGGGCGAGCCCGAGCTTCTGCCGCATGCCCTTCGAATACGAGCCCACGGGGGAGTCGACCCGCTCCCAGAGGCCGAATCGCTTCAGGACCTCATGAATCCTCGCTTCGCGGACGGCCTCCTCCATCCCCTGGAGCTTCCCCGAGTAGTCCAGGAGCTCCCGTGCCGTCAACTCCTCGTAGAGGCCGAACGCCTCGGGGAGGTACCCGATGACCTTACGGACGGCCGTGGGATTTCTCGTGGGGTCGTAGCCACCCACGAGGGCCGACCCCGACGTGGGCCGGAGGAACCCAAGGAGCAGCCGCACGGTGGTCGTCTTTCCCGCGCCGTTGGGGCCGAGGAACCCGAACACCTCGCCCCGTCGGACCTCGAGGGACACGCCTCGGATGGCGTATCGATCCTCGAAACGCTTGCTCAGGTCACGGGTCCGGATGGCGACGGGATGCTTCATCAGTTCACCCAAGAATCATCCTGTCATCCTCCCTCAAATCCTCATGTCCGAGGGGCGGGCGACCGACGGGACAGGACCGGTGCGTTCGCTGTCCAATTCGTCGACCCTGCGGGCGGAGGAGCGGCCATCCCACCATGGCGTGTGGGGGGCTGGCACGCAAAGGAATGGGCCCGCCCGGATTCTAGCTGGAGTTTGCGGGCAAATAACCCTTGCGGTGCTGGAGTGGGGACTGCGATGAAGTTGGCGAGGCCGAGGATGTCATCACCCGCCGGTAGTCGATAGGTTGCCTGCGGGAAGCATCCGCGTACCTGGCGTTATCGTTCCCTCATTCAGGGTTGCGAGGAGCTTCCACCTTCTGAGTCCCACCGGGCTGGGCCCGTCTCTTGGGAAGGGGAAACACCTCCACCACAAACTCGTGTTCCGCCGACGATCTCGCCATAAGGGACCCGCTTCAGGTAGGCGGTGAGCCTCTGGACGGTGAGCGGGTAGACTGGAATTGGGATGCGGAGGTGCTGTGCGCCGACGGAGAGGTGGACGACGATCTGGTCCTCCTCCCCGTCAAAGCCCATGAACCGCCCCCGGGCCTCCTCCCAGAGTTTGAGGTGGCGCTCCACGGCTCCTTCCCCGGGGGTGACGGACTCGACCTACACCCTCCGACAGCGCTCGTACCACGCGTCCAAGGCGCGGCCGACGGCCTGCGAGAGGGAAGGCAGCCCCTCCTCCTCCATGAACCGCTGAAGGGCCTCCTTCACCTCCACCCGAGCGACGCCAGCCACGCGGGCGTATCCCTCCCGCAGCTTCCCCGTGGGCATCAAGGGCACCTCCGAGAACTCCACCGGACGGTTTGGGGGCTGGCGCCGAGAGGGGCGGACCTCCATCGGCGATGCAGCGGCACGAAGGCCTCAGGGCGAGCGCCGAGGGAGGGGAAGACGGGGGGATCCTGGGCTACTTGCGTCGGAACCATAACCGTCGCTTCCTCCCTTTCCGGCGCCGC
>CAYFXO010000057.1:0-10553 GCA_964347125.1 uncultured Methanomassiliicoccales archaeon
GAGACGGAAGGGTTCTCGCCCCCGCCTCAGTGAAGCCCTAGGTCGTCGGCTCGGAGGGGCCTCGGAACAGCGCGGCCCGGATGGCCCGCCCCGCGGTCCACGGGAGGGCCGACCACCGCCGCATCCGGACGTCCCGTGAGACGCGGTCGAGCTCGTCCCGCTCGGCCTCGGTGAGCCGCCACCCGGCGGCGCCGGCGGAACTCATGACGTGGGCGGCGGTCTTTGCGCCGGGGATCGGTAGGACGCAAGGGTGGCCCAGGATCCAATTCAGGGCGACCTGGGCGGGGGTCACGTTCCGGCTGGCTCCGATCCGCTTCAGCGCCTCGACGACGGGGGCGGCCTGACGCAGGTTTCCCGGGGAGAAGACCGAGTTCGCGGAACGGACGAGGTCGTGGGGGATGGATTCGCGGGTGTAGCGTCCGGTGAGGGCCCCCTGGGCGAGGGGGCTGTACGCGATGATGGTCACGTCCGTCTCCTGCGCGTAGGGCAGCAGCTCCCGCTCGATGCCCCGGTGGAGGAGGCTGTACCGGACCTGGTTGGAGACGATGTCCTCCGAGGCCAAAGCCTCGCGGGCCTTCCTCAGGCCTCGGGCGTCGAGGTTGGAGACGCCTAGGTAGCGCACCTTCCCCTTCTTCACGAGGCGCTCCATGGCCCGCACCACCCGGGTCGTGGGGACGATGGGCATCGGGAAGTGGAGCTGGTACAGGTCGATGACGTCCGTCCGGAGGCGGCGAAGGCTCGCGTCCGCCGCCCGCTCCACGGCCTTGGCGGTGACCCGCCAGGGCAGGACCTTCGTGGCGACGAAGACCTCGTCCCGCATCCCCCGCATCAAGTCCCCGAGGAGCTCCTCGGACCGCCCCCCGCCGTAAATCTCCGCCGTGTCGAAGAAGTCGATGCCGAGGTCGAGGGCCCGCTCGAAGGCCCCCCGCACGTCCTCCCGCCGATACTCGCGGTTCCAGCCCCAGCCCCGGCTCCCCCACTGCCAGATTCCGAGTCCCATGGCGGAAACGCGCTCGCCGGTCCGGCCGAGCTCGACCCGCTCGACGGGGGCCATCGACATTCTGAGAGGAGCAGGGGACTTAAGGGTTGGCGATTGGGTCGCGATCCGCGGACCCGCCTCGGGCCTTCGTAAGCGTCTTAAGCGACAGCCGATATCGACGGCGCCGTCGAGGACGGCGCTGGGACGTTCGGAGTGCAGACCTGGGCTTCTGAGAGCGCATCATGCGAGTGAGCCCAAGCTGCAACAGGCTGGAACGGCCCAGGGCCGAAGACCTGACCAGACCTACGAGTGAACTCTGCAGACACGACGAGCCGTGACCCTGAGAGAGCCATACATGACCAGAGCAATGGAGCCCATAGGCCGACTTCTGACTCGCCACGCGAAGCTCGTGGTCATTGGAGTCGTCCTCATCACCGTCGGCGCGGGACTCGTCCTCGCGTTCAAGGGAGTGGAGAGCGAGTTCAGCGAGGAGAGCTTCTTGCCGGACACGGAGCTCGCGAAGGCGAACCAAGAGGTGGGGGACCGGTTCCGTTCGACGTTCTCGCTCCAGGCGGTCGTCCACGCCGAGAACGGGAACGTCCTCACGGCGGACGTCCTAACGGACATGCTCGCCGTGCAGGTCGCCCTCGCCGAGGACCCAGAAATCTCCGTCTGGTTCGAAAATCCGGACACCCCCGCCGCGAACTTCGGGAGCGTGGCGAACTTCGTCGCGCAGACGGTGCTGGCGGGGATGAACATTACGCTACCCAGCCTGCAGGTCCAGCACCAGGCCCTCCAGGGGATGACGGATGCGGACGTCCAGCAGGCGATCGTGGAGTTCCTGAACTCCTCCCTCACGCCTGAGCCGCTGAAGACGGCTTTCACCCTCTTCCTGACCTCCGACTTCGACCCTGAGTCGACGGCTCCTACGGCGGACGGCACGATCTTGTCCGTGGCGATGCGGCCCGCGCTGGGGGACGATCCGGAGGCGGCGCTCGAGGTGGAGAGGCGGGCGGACCGGATCATCCGCGACGAGAACCTCGCGGCCGCCCGCATCGTCCTCCTGGGGAGTCAGATGATCTCCGCGGAGATCAACCGGGCGAACAACGAGTCCCTGGGCCTCCTCCTGCCCATCACCTTCCTGGCCGTGTTCATCATCCTCGGCCTCGTCTACCGCAGCGCCTTCGACCTGGCCATCAGCGTCCTGGCGCTGGGCTTCGCGTTGCTCTGGATGTACGCCTTCGCCTCCCTCGCGGGGTTCCTGCTGAACCCCCTGACCCTCGTCGTCCCCATCCTCATCGTGGGCCTCGGAATCGACTACGGCATCCACATCGTCATGCGGTACCGCGAAGAGGCCAGGAACGGCTCGACGCCGCGGGATGCCACCGTCCGGTCCGTCGCGACCGTGGGCAGTGCCCTCCTCCTCACGACGATCACCACCGCTGTGGCCTTCCTCACGAACGTCGTCTCCCCTCTCACCATCCTCGTCCAGTTCGGCATCCTGGCCGCCGTGGGCATCCTGGCGACCTTCGTCACCATGACCACCTTCGTCCCCGCGGCGAAGTACCTGCGGGAGGCCCGCCGGGAGGCCAAGGGGGTAGCGAAGCCGAAGGGCAACCCCCGCCGCAAGCGCCGCCGCACCCTGGACCGCGTCCTGGGGGCGGGGGCCGTGGCCGCGGAGCGCCACCCGGGCGTGGTCCTCGCCGTGGTCGCGGCGATCACCATCGGCGCCCTCTTCGTGGGCCTGCAGGTGGACCGGGAGTTCGAGTTCTCGGACTTCCTGCCGGAGACCCTCGAGATCACGAAGGAGATCGAGTACGTCACCGACAACTTCGGGGTGGGCGGGCCGGGGGAAAGCTCCCAGACCTCCATCCTGATCAAGGGGGACGTGGCCGACCCGGCCCTCCTGTCCGGCCTCGCGGACACCGTCGACCGGATGGCGGACGACGAGTGGGTGCTCCAGTCGGGGGGTCAGCCGGACGTCGAGCACGTCCTCGCGCTCATGGCGGACTACGCCACCTTCGACACCACCCCGGGGGTCTTCGACACCCGGTTCAACCTGACCTTCGCCATGATGTACGCGCCCCTGTTCGACCCCGTCACGGGACGGCCCACGGCGAACGCAACCGCCGCCAACGTGGGGGAACTCTACGACTGGCTGTTCGCCAACGCCCTGAGGGACGTCGGCAGCTTCGTCGCGCGGGACGCCGCCGGAGTGCCGGACGCCACCCTCCTCTTGGTCGCCACGACGGCCGTGGAGGACCCCGAGCTGGATGCGCTGAAGGCGGAGCTCGCGGAGGACATCGGACCCGTGAGCGCGGCGGCGGACTCCGCCATCGTCACCGGCGGGCTTCTCCTCTTCAAGGACGTGACGGACACCCTTGAGGAGACGCAGATCAACTCCCTCATCCTGGCCATCGCCGCCGCCCTCGTTCTCCTCATCATCGTGTTCCGCGCCGCCCACGCATCGGGCCTCGTGGGGGCCCTCACCGCCATCCCCGTGCTCCTCGTCGTCGCCTGGGCCATCGGGACGATGTACCTCGTGGGCATCTCCTTCAACGTCGTCACCATCGTCATCACGTCCCTGGTCATCGGCCTGGGCATCGACTACGCCATCCACATCAGCCACCGGTTCATGGAAGACCGGCAGCGCTACGAGAGGCTGGACGAGGTCACCCAGTCCACCCTGGCGCACACGGGCCTCGCCCTCTTCGGCGCCGCGGGGACGACCATCGTGGGCTTCGGCCTGCTCCTGTTCGCCCTCCTCCCGCCCATCCAGCAGTTCGGGGCGGTCACCGCCATGACGATCCTCTACAGCCTCCTCGGGGCCGTCTTCGTGCTTCCGGCGATGCTCGTCGCGTGGGCCCGCCGGAAGCGCAAGAAAGAGTCCGGGAAGTGAGGCACCGGCACCGTTAAGCCGCGGCCGCCCGTTCGCGGGCCATGGTCCACGCCCACTACGACGCGCTGAGCCCCCTCGAGGGCGGCATGTGCCTCTCCGCCTTCTTGATCTCCATCAACGAGGACGGCCTCCTCATGGGCCGCATGCAGGATCCTGAGGCGTGGGCGGCCCTGGAGCCCGTGCAGAACCCGGAGGAGACCATGGCCCCCGACCGGTGGGTTCTCCCCGCCGCCCACCTGCGGGAAGGCGAGCACCCGGACGCCGCCGCCCAGCGCCTCGCGGCGGAGCAGCTGGAGGGGTCGCTGGAGGGCATCCGCCTCAGCCACATCCTGTCCTTCGCCTACCCGTACCCGCCCCGGGACCAGGAGGTGCACTGGGACCTGTGCTTCATCTACGACGTCGACGTGGAGCTCGGGGGCACCCCCGCGCACTTCGCGGAGCTGCGGCGGGTCCCGATCCTCGACGTAGACTACGGGATGTTCGCCCGCGGGCACGGGGACGTCCTGGCGGAGCTGAACCTGGTGGACGGGCCGGAGTAGGCGCCGGTAGTGGCTAATAGCCCGCCCAGGATGCGGGGGGCATGGGCGACGCCACCACGACCCTGGGTGACCTCCGCCAGCGCATCGCCGCCTTCGTCGCCGAACGGGACTGGGAGCAGTTCCACACCCCGAAGGACCTGGCCATCTCCCTGTCCATCGAAGCGTCGGAACTCCTGGAGGTGTTCCAGTGGACCGGAGGGGACCTGGGGACCGACCTCGACGACGAGGCGCGGGAGCGGGTCGCGGAAGAACTCGCGGACGTGATGATCTACGGCCTCAGCCTCGCGAACGCGTTGGACCTCGACGCGACGGCACACATCCTCCGCAAGATGGAGTCGAACGCGGCACGATACCCCGCGGACGTCTACCGCGGCCGCTATCGGTGACACCCGCGCATCGTAATCCCCCGGAGGGTGCAGTAGACGAGCTCCATGAGGCGCTCCAAGTTCTCCACGTCCTCGCGGTTGTAGGCCACGAGGGTCTCCAGGGCCTTCCGGTCGCCTCGCTCGTAGGCCCGCCAGAGGCGCACCGCCTCCCACCCGTCGAGGCCCTGGGTCTCCTCGCTCCGGACGATGCCCATCTCCCGCTCGATGCGCTTCAGGCCGCCGCGGAAGCCCATGCGCCGGAGGGGGTACATCAGGTCGACGTGGAGCTGGTCCAAGACCGTCTCCGGGATGGCGTGGCGGATGAAGGGGAGGTCGAAGCGGGCGCCGTTGAACGTCACGAGGAGGGAGTAGCGGCGGAGGTGCTTGGGGAACGCGTCCAGGTTCTTCCCGCGGACGAAGGTGTGGGTCTCCCGCCCGTCATAGACGCCGATGACGGTGATGGCGTCGGAGGCCGAGGAGAGGCCCGTGGTTTCGATGTCCAGGTAGCCGATGCGGCCGCGGAACTCGCCGAAGGCCCGCCAGTGCTCGCGGTAGGGGAGGCCGCCGGCGAAGTAGGCGTGGTCCATGGCTTCGAGATGGGCGCGGGACTCCTCCACGCCGTCGCACACCTGGTCCCGCCGCCAGGGGGAGAGGGGGGCCTCCTCCGCCCGATCCAGGAAGGCGTCCCACGACGTGAGGCCCGCCCGCCACAGGCTCCCCTCCGTCGCGTAGCCGACGCCGGGGATGTGGATGAAGGTGGCCGTCAGCAGGGGCGGCGCCCCCGCTCGCGAGGCTGCGGTTCAAGGGAGTGCCGCCCATCCATGCGAGACCCTAGGCGGCGGTCCTTAATATCGGCATCGCCCGCGACGCAGATGGTGGATCAGGCGACGAGAAAGGGGAAGAACGCGGGAGCCCGGAGAGGGCCACGCCTATCCATTCGGCACGAGCGCGCACCCAGCCGACTCGCGGGGGAGCCTACTTCTTCTTGAGGTAGGGGAGGCCCGTCCTCTTGTTCACGCCGATCTTGTAGCCCGCCGGCATTGCGTTCATCGGCGTGCCGCTCTTCGGCTTCCTCTTGCTGAAGAAGTAGATGGTGACCTTCGGTCCCCTCTTCAGCTGCACCTCTCGCGAGTACAGGGTCCATCCCTCGTAGGTGTATGCCATGGCTAACCCTAGACCCCGTATGGAGTAGGGGTTCATATTCGTTGCGGCATATAACGACGTTTTAACGGGAGAAAAGGCCATTTTCGGGGGTCTGGGGGGCCGGAAACGGCCCTCCGGAAGGGGCCCGCGGAGCACAGGTTTATGCGGGGGCGGGGGGTGCGTAGGGGCGGCTCAAGGGGGGCCCGGAACGGCCTATCCTGAGCCGCTGAGATGACCCTGAGATGCTCGCCGTGGGGACGGAGGCGCCTGCCCTCGAGGGCGTGGACCAGCGGGGCCACCCGTTCCGCCTGTCCGACCTGCGGGGGCGGTGGGTCATCCTGTACTTCTACCCGAAGGACAACACCCCGGGGTGCACAGCGGAGGCCTGCGCCTTCCGGGACAACCTGGAGGCGCTCGCCGCCCTCGGCGCGGAGGTCGTGGGCGTCTCCACCCAGGACGTGGACTCCCACCGGGCGTTCGCGAAGCGCCACCAGCTGCCGTTCCGACTCATCGCGGACCCGGACAAGCGCATCGGTCGGGCGTACGACACCCTGGGGCTCCTGGGGGTGTCCCGGCGCATCACCTACCTCATCGACCCGGAGGGCCGGATCCGGGACGCGTACCGCTCCGAGGCGCGGCCCCGGAGCCACGTGGAGCGGGCCCGCTCCCGCCTGAAGGAGTTCGGGGCGTTGGCGTAGGCCCCGCGGCTTCCCTTCCGGGGAGCAAAGGCCAATTACCCACGGTCGGTTTGACGCCCCGTGCTCGAACTCCGACGGCGCTGCGGTCTGGGGCGGGTCTGCGCCCTCACCCTCCGAGACAAGGGCGTCACGACCCCCGCCCTCTTCCCTGTGGTCAACCCCCGGCGGCTCACCATCCCGCCCCGCGGGATGCGGGAGGACTTCGGGGTGGAGGGGCTCATCACGAACGCCTACATCATCCGGGGGGACGGGGACCTCGCGAAGCGCGCGGAGGCGGACGGCCTCCATGAGCTCTTGGACTTCGACGGCTTCATTATGACGGACTCCGGGGCCTTCCAGTCCCACGTCTACGGGGAGATCGAGGCGACGAACGAGGAGATGGTCTCCTTCCAGACGCGGCTCGGCACCGACCTGGGCACCGTCTTGGACATCTTCAGCGAACCCACGGACACCCGCACGAGGGCGAAGGCGGCGGTGGAGGAGACAATCCGCCGCGCGGAGGAGGCACGGGAACTCGCGGGGGACATGCCTCTCAACGCCACCGTCCAGGGGTCGACGTTCCCCGACCTCCGGGCCGCCTGTGCGGAGGCCCTGGGCGGGATGGGGTTCGCCGTCGTCTCCGTCGGCGGGGTCGTCCCCCTCATGGAGGCCTACCGCTTCGCGGACCTGGTCCGGGTCGTGATGGCCGCCAAGGCGGCGCTGCCCCCCGCCACGCCCGTCCATCTGTTCGGCGCGGGCCATCCCCTCGTGTTCCCGCTGATCGCCGCGATGGGGGTGGACACCTTCGACTCCGCCGCGTACGCGAAGTTCGCCCACGACGGCCGCATGCTCTTCCCCTCGGGGACGGAGGCCGCGGCGGACCTGGAAGCGTCGCCGTGCGCCTGCCCCGCGTGTCTGCAGACGGAGCCGCGGGACATGAGCGAAGGGGAGCTGGCGAGGCACAACCTCCACCTCTGCGTCTCCGAGGTGAGGCGGGTGCGGGAGGCCATCCGAGCCGGGACGCTGTGGGAGCTGGTGGAGCGGCGGGCCCGGTCCCACCCGGCCCTCCTCGACGCCCTCAAGGCGTTCTATACGCACGGGGAGTTCCTGGAGCGCCACCAGGCCCTGAGCGAGCGGTCTGCGCTGGCCTACGTCGGGGAGGAGACCCTGCTCCGTCCTTCCGTTCAGAGACTGAGGGGCCGCTTCTTCAGCCGGTACGCGCCGCCGGCCGGGGACCAGTGCGTCCTCGTGCCCGAGGGGGCGAAGCCCTACTGGCGGCGGGGCCCCAAGGCGCTCCGAGAGATCGTGGGGCGAGCCGGCACGCACGTGGTCGTCAAGTCCCCGCTGGGGCCCATCCCCATCGAGCTCGACGAGGTCTACCCCGTCGCCCAGTCCCAGTTTCCCAGCGACTTGCCCGGGGCGGTGTGGGCGGACGCGGAGGACCACGTGAAGCGGTTCGTGGAGGCCGCGGGATACGAGAGCGCCCGCGCGTGGGAGGGCCGGGAGACCTTGGCGGCGCTCCCCGAGGACCGCCGGGACGTCGACTTCGAGCTCTGGCGGGTACGGGCCACCGCGGACTACCAGTTCGGGCGGGGGACGGCCGACCTCCTCCTTGACGGGGATGTCTCCCTCCGGATCTCGAAGCGGACGGGACGGGTGCGCAACGTCGCGGTGGATGGGGAGCACGTCCTGTCCATGCGGGTGCGGGACGGCCTCTTCACCCTCAAGGCGGCGGGGGCGACGCGGCTGCACGACGGCCTGAAGGCGCCGCGGATGCGCGTGACCGTGGAGACGGAGACGGCCCCGTTCAACCGCGAGGGCAAGAACGTCTTCGCGAAGTTCGTCGTCGCCATGGACCAAGACCTTCGCCCGGGGGACGAGGCGCTCGTCGTGGATGAGGAGGACGGGCTGGTGGCCGTGGGTCAGGCTCTCATGAACCGCGAAGAGGCCCTGTCGTTCGAGGCGGGCGTCGCGGTCCGGGTTCGGGACGGGATCGGCTAGGCCTCCCGCGCGACCTTCTCCGCGACGCCGATGCACGCGAGGAGGTCGTCCAAGGTCTGCAGGAGGGTTCCGAGGTTGTCGGCCTCGGTCTCCGAGAACACTGCCGCGCCCCGCCGCTCGGAGGTCACGTAGCCCTCGTTGTCCACTTCGACCGCCTGGAGCACCGCCTCCGCCGTGGCCTCATCCTCGAACTCGATGACCAGGCGACCCGTCCCCCGCACGCCGACCCTCGGCCCCTTCATCCCCGCCAAGGATTATTAGCGATTCGCCGCCTACGCCACCCCGTGGAACTCAAGGAGGCGATCGAGGGACGCCGGAGCGTGCGGGCCTTCACCGGCGAGGACGTCCCGCGGGAGACCGTCGCGGAGCTCATCACGTTGGCCAACATGGCCCCCTCCGCGGGGAACCTCCAATCCCGGGACTTCGTGGTGGTCCGGGATCGGGAAACCAAGGACGCCATCGCCCGGGCCGCCCTCAACCAGGACTTCATCGCGGAGGCCCCCGTGGTCATCATCGTGTGCGCGAACATGCGGCGGGTGGACTGGTACGGGGAGCGGGGGCGGTCCCTCTACGCCCTACAGGACGCCGCGGCGGCCATCCAGAACCTGATGCTCGCGGCCCACGACAAGGGGCTGGGCACCGTCTGGGTCGGGGCGTTCCGGGAGGACCAGGTGGCAGGGCTGCTCAAGCTCCCCGCCCACGCCCGGCCGGTGGCCATCATCCCGGTGGGCCACCCGCGGGAGGCGCCCCGCGAGCCCACCCGCCACCCCCTCTCCGAGCTCCTCCACGAGGAGCGGTGGTGAATGGCCCTCCGGTTCCACAAGGGGGCCCTCCTCCTGGGCGGGCTGATGGGCGCCGCGGGGGCCTTCCTCATGATCCTGTTCATCCTCGAGTTCGAGGCGATCATCGAGGGCGGCGGCCTCGTCCTGGTGTTCCCCGCCTTCTTCCTGTGGCTCCTCATCCCGATCGTCCTGGCGCGGGCCATCCGGCGGGACGAAGAAAAGGAATAGCCCCGGCCAGATTCGAACTGGCGTCCCAGGCTCCAAAGGCCTGGATGATTGACCGCTACACCACGGGGCTGCGAACCCTCTCATGAGAGGGGGCGACTTAACATCTTCCCCGGTCGTCTCCCGCGCGGGAAGGAGCGCACGGTAATATACGCGGGCCTCCATCGAAAGCGCCCCTCGGAGCGGGTCCCTTGGTGGCGTTCTTGGACCGGGCGGTGGCCGCCCTCGGGCGGGCGTTCGTGGAGTTCGAGGACCCGCCCCGCGCCCTCGTGAAGCAGCTCCGCTCCCTCTCCGTCGACTCCCGCCGCTTCCAGCGACACATCGACTCCTACCGCGCCGAGGCCCACACCGAGGCCTACCAGGCCATCGCCCTCCGGGTCCACAAGGCCATCCGGGCCTTCGACGTGGAGGGACGCAGGGTATTGGACCTGGGCTGCGGCTACGGGGAGCTGGCGGCCCTCATGGCACTCTCCGGCAACGAGGTCGTGGGGACGGACGTGCGCCGGCCGGGCCTCCGCGTGGCCCGCGCGATCGCTCGCGGTCTCCCCGCCCGCCTCGACGTGCTGCAGGGGGACGGCACCCGCCTGGCCCTCCGCGACGGGTCCGTGGATGTGGCCTACCTGAACGAGGCGATCTCCCACGTGTCCGACGTCCAGGGCACCCTGCGGGAGTGCCGCAGGGTCCTCCGAGATGGCGGGGTGCTCATCGTGTCCGACTCGCGCCGCCAGGACCTCCGGGGGTGGTGGCTCCTCCATCGAACGATGCCCCGGCTCGACGAGTCGGAGTACGTGCCGCGGCGGGCCCGCGTCCTGCAGGAGGCGGCGAGGGCGCGCGGCGGGTCATTGACCCGGTGTGCCAGTGTTCAAGCACTCGTCCCGTGTTGAGAACAAGAGGATATTCTTCATCGGGCAACTCGTCGGCCGGTCTCCAGGGACAGGGGACG
>CAYFXO010000058.1:0-10496 GCA_964347125.1 uncultured Methanomassiliicoccales archaeon
TCGTGGGCGGTGAGGTAGCTCGGCGGGGACTCCACCTCGGGGACGATCCCCACCCGGCGCTTCACGGCCATGGGGTGCTGGACGACGTCGTGGCCCAGGACGGTGGCGGTGCCGGTGGAGGGCTCGATCTGTCCCGTGAGGATCCGCAGGAGGGTGGTCTTCCCCGCGCCGTTGGGCCCGAAGAGCCCGAAGAAGGAGCCCTCGTCGATGGTCAGGGCCACGTCCCGGAGGGCGATGGTCCGGCCGAAGCGCTTGGTGATGTGGGCGGCGGAGACGACGGCCATGCGCGGGGGTCTCAGAATCCGTGCGCTATAAAGCGTTTCTGAACTGACTGTGCCGGGACGATAAACGTTTATCACGCCCGCGGTGTTGCGCCTCCCCGTGCCCGTGGCTATCGTCACCCACTGCGGCGTCGGAGCCCCCGCGGACTGGACGGACATCGTGGAGACCTCTGGGCGGGTGGGGCTGGAGGTCCTCCAGAGCGGGGGGTCCGCCCTGGACGCCGTGGAGGCCGCCATCGTGGTCTTGGAGGACGACGAGCGCACGAACGCGGGCATCGGCGCCCGATTCCAGCTCGACGGGGCGATCCGCATGGACGCTGCCCTGATGACGTCGGACCTAGAGTGCGGGGGCGTGGCGTCCATCGAGGCCGTCCGGAACCCCATCGCCGTCGCCCGCCGGGTCATGGAGACCCCCCATGTGCTCCTCGTGGGGACGGGGGCCACCGCCTTCGCGCGGAAGGAGGGGTTCCCCCCCTTCGACCCGTCGACGGACACCACCCGGAAGCGGTTCGAGGAGAGCGTGGCGCGGCTGCGGAAGGGCGAGGTCCCCGACTGGGCCGCCCGATGGAAAGGTCAGGCGTGGCGGGACACCGTGGGGGCCGTGGCCCGCGACTCGGAGGGGCGGTACGCCACAGGCAGCTCGACGGGGGGCACGACGTGGATGCTCCCGGGGCGCGTGGGCGACAGCCCCCTCGTGGGCGCGGGGCTCTACGCGGGGCCCGCGGGCGCCGTGACCGCCACGGGCGTGGGGGAGGATGTCATCCGCCACGTGCTCTGCAAGCGCGTCTACGACCGCATCGCGGACGGCATGGACCCGCAGCTGGCGTGCGAGGAGGGGGTCACCCTCTTCCCCGCGGAACTGCCCATGGGCCTCATCGCGGTGGACGCGGACGCCGTGGGGGGCGCCCACAACCGGGAGATGCCCTGGTGGGCGGGCCCCTAGGCGACGGCCTCAGAGGTCGATGACGAAGGTGACGGAGGCGGTCCCGCCGTCGTCGTCCGTGACGGTCAGGGTGATCGTGTACGTCCCCCGCGCCGGAAACCCGTGGACGGTGGTGTCCGTCACTAGGCGCGGGTTCACCTCCGGGGAGGGGAAGCCGTCGGGGCTCACGCCGTTGCTGTAGTAGACCTTCTCCACGGGCCCGGTGCCGTCCCCGAAGTCCCACGTGAAGGTCAGGTCGTCGCTCCCCGGGTCGGAGGCGGTGGCCTCGAAGACGACGTGGGCGAGGACGTACTCCCGCAGGTCGGGGACCTCCCAGGTCCATGTCTCCGGGTGCCGCACGTTGAACGTGTGGTGGATGCGCACCTCCGTGCCGTCCTCGAAGGTCAGAATGAGCCAGGCGGGGTCGGACCCCCACCACTGGCCGTTGATGGGGTCGTCCTCCGGGGTGTAGACCACGTGGGCGCGGTACACCTTCTCCAGGGAGATGGTCACCCCCGGTACGGTCACCGCCTGCTCGTCGGGGCTCCCGGGCATTCGGACGATGGAGGCCACCGCCACCTCCACTTCGTCCTCGTAGAGGGTCAGGGTCACGTCGTGCCACTTCTCCCCCGCGACCCGCAGGGTGAGGTTCGCCTCCACGTAGACCTGGTAGCTCTCGATGGTCGGCGCCACGTTGGCCACCTCCACGGGGGCGGAGGCGCTGGCGAGGCCGCCGTCGTCGTCCATCACCGTGAGGGTCACCGTGAAGGGTCCGTTGTCGCCCCACACGGCCGTCGCCGTGTCCGTGGCGGTGAAGGGGAAGGCCCCCGCGGGGCTCAGGGGCGGGTCGGGCCCGAGGCCGTCGTTGTAGTGGCTATGGACGGTGGTGCCCACGTGGCTGAAGCCCCAGATGAAGAGGAGGTCGTCGCTGCCGGGGTCCGAGGCGCTGCCCGCGAAGGTGAGGGCGGCGTTCTCCGCGCTGGCGTAGGTGCCACCGAAGCTGACGGTGGGGGCGACGTTCAGGACGTCCACGGTCGTCGCGACCTGCGCGGTCCCGCCGTCGTCGTCGGCCACGGTGACGGTCACGAGGAACGCCCCGTTGTCGCCGTAGACGTGGGCCGCCACATCCTGGGCGGTGAAGGGGAAGGTCCCCGCGGGGCTGAGGGGCGGGTCGGGCCCGAGGCCGTCGTTGAAGTGGACGGCGGTGTGGGTCGTCCCCTCGCCCCAGTCCCAGGTGAACGTGAGGTCATCGCTCCCGGGGTCCGTGGCCAGGGCGGTGGCGCCGAGGGGGCTCCCCTCGTCCACGGTGGACGGGAGGGAGAGGGTCATCGTCGGCGGGAGGTTCAGGACGTCCGCGGACACGGAGTACCGGGTGACGCCCCCGTCATCATCCTCCGCCCACAGCGTGACGGCGTAGCCGCCGTCGTCCCCGTAGGTCCGGTCCTGGACGTCCTCCACGGAGCGGGGATTCACGTCCGGGCTCGGGAACGGGTCCGGGCCCAGCACGGGGTCGTTGAGGTACGTCGCGGTCACCGTGCCCAGGCCGTCGCCGAAGTCCCAGGTCAGGATGAGGTCGTCGCTTCCCGGGTCCTGCACGGTGGCCGTGAAGGACGCGTCGCTCCCTTCGTCCGAGGGGGCCGAGGGACCGATGGAGACGGTGGGGTTCACGTTCCGCACCTCGATGGTCACCGCATCGGAGTCCGTGACCTGTCCCTTGGAGAACTCCTTCACCTTCTCTGAGATGATCTCGTAGATCTCCTCCAGGTTCTCCGCGGTGGGCACGGGGAAGTAGGTCCCGCCCGTGGGCTCCGCGATGCCCTTCAGGTACTCGCCGTCCACCCCGGCCCCGAGGCCGATGGTGAAGATCTTGATGCCCGCGTCCACGGCGGCCTGCACCTCGTCGTTCGTGGCCTGCAGCGAGTGGCTCGGCTGCCCGTCGGTGAGGAGAATCTCCACCCAGACGTTGTTGGGGTCGCCGTTCCCCTTCGGGTCGGGGAACTCCCTGGAGCAATCCTCGAGTTCCGTCGGGGCGGGGTTGTAGCCCTTGAGGAGCTCCATGTGGGCGACCTGCAGCGCCTTCTCGATGTTCGTGCCGCCGCGGGCGAAGGCCGCGTCCTCCGCGTCCTGGTTGAGCTGCGCCTTCCCCGTATCGTTCGCGGCGACGAGGTGGTGGTCGTTGACCAGCCAGGCGGCGAACTGGCAGAATGGGAAGGGGATCTCCGTGGGCTTCCCGCGGTACTCCCCGAAGGTCACCGTGGCCCCCCGGTCGTACTCCCCCATGACGGCGACGTAGGCCTGGATGGCGTCCACCCGCTTCTCGAAGAAGTCGTTCCACTGCATGCTCCCCGAGGAGTCCACGAGGAACATCACGTCCTGCGGGATAGTGACCTCCGTCTCCCCCACCACGGTGGTCCCCACGGTGAGGGACGCGGTGTACGTGCCGTCGTCCCCGTAGACCACGGTCGGCGTCGGCCCCGTCACGTCCACGTCGTTGGACGCGTTGCCGTCGCCGTCGGAGTCCACAGAGATGTCCAGGTCCCACCGGTAGAACTCCACCTGGCCGTCCGGCGCGTAAGAGCCCGTCCCGTCCAGGGTGACGGGCTGGCCTTCCTCCGCGACCTGATCGGCCCCGGCGTCCGCCACGATGGGCGGTTCCCCGTTCAGCAGGCCGGGCAGTCCCCAGGGGACGACGGCCATGGCGGAGATGGTGAGCAAGCCGACGATCAGAAGAGCGCGGCCCCCCTCGCTCGCAAGGCGTGTCATGCCTCAACCCCGATGGACACCATGACCCTGGCCGGTAATAACCGTTTCAGTCACGCGCCACCGGGGGGGCCACCGCATCGCTTAAATCGGTCACTGACAATCTGTGCCGTGCCAAGCGGTGTTGGGGGGTTCGATACGGTGGAACGGCGCTCCAGTGGCCTTACGGGGAGGATTGAATCGGAAATCCAGCTGCTCCAGCGGCACATGGCCATGCTGAAGGCCATCATGGAGAAGGACGAGCCCATCGGCATCATCCGCCTCTCCGACGAGCTGAACCTCCCGCAGCACAAGGTCCGGTACTCGCTGCGGATCCTGGAGCAGGAGGGCCTCATCATCCCCACCCCCGACGGGGCGAAGACCACGGAGAAGGTGGAGGGCTTCCTGGACCATCTCCAGGACGTCCTCGACGAGATGAACCACACGGTGGCGGACCTCCGGGGCGGCCTCCGCTAGGCCCTCGGCGGGGATGGACCCGCAAAAAGCTATTTCAACGCCGCGGGCTTCTGTCCTATGGACTGCCGCCGTAGCTTAGTCTGGTTGAGCACCCGGCTGTTAATCCCCTAGGAGCAGACACCGGGCGGTCACCGGTTCGAATCCGGTCGGCGGCGTCACTCTCTCTTTCACCCTTGCAGCAAGTGTCACAGGAGCTAC
The DNA here is from genome assembly GCA_964347125.1 of uncultured Methanomassiliicoccales archaeon. Lineage (GTDB taxonomy): Archaea > Thermoplasmatota > Thermoplasmata > RBG-16-68-12 > CAYFXO01 > CAYFXO01. The sequence goes on from CAYFXO010000058.1 coordinate 4,618, forward strand.
CGTGAGGAAAGAAAAGATTGGAGGAGGGAGCCGCCGAGTTTTCGCCGGCATCCAGCGCATGGTGATGGAGCGATCTTACCCCCCTCCTTCGAGCGTCTCCTCCTCCGAGGGCTGTGTGCGCAAGTGTATCATGGAGAGACCCGTTATAAAGGGGTTCTCTGGAATTCACCAGGAAAGTTACCACCTACCAACGCGGCCAGCGCGGGATGTGGCCGGAGGGGATGGGCGTCTCGTGGAAACGGTCCCGCGCTCTACTGTTAAATAGGGTCGGGGATGATGGCGGCCCCGGCGGGCATCCGCCACGGTGGGCCCGTAGCTTAGCCTGGCGGAGCGTCTGGCTCATAACCAGATGGTCGTCGGTTCAAACGGCCCGATCCCCGCGGGTCGGCCTGGAAGTCCGACCGGGCCCACCTCCTCATCCACCGGTGACGGACACGCCGTCGACGACGATGTAGGGGACCAGGTGGGTGAGGATCCGCTTCCGCTCCTTCGAGAGCCCGGAGATCGCGTGGAGCATGTCGTAGACGTTCCCCGCGAGGAGGGTCTCCTTCACCGGGTGGACCGCCTCGCCCTTCTCGATGAGCTGGCCGCCTTTGACGACGCCGGAGAAGTCCCCGCTCACGGGATGGGGGGCCGTCGAGAGGCGGGTGACCAGGAGGCCGCGGCGGACATCGGCCATCAGGTCCTCCAGGGCGGTGTCTCCCGCCCCGATGATGAAGTTCGTCGTCCCGATGGTGGGCGGGCCCCTCACATCCCCCGCCGCGTGGCTCGTCCCCTCGGCCCCCGCCTTCGTGGCCGTGTAGGTGTTGTGGAGGTGCCGCTGCAGGACGCCCTCCTCGATGAGGGTCGTCGGCCGGTGGGGGAGGCCCTCGCGGTCGTAGCTGGCGGACCCCAGCTCGCCCGGGCGGGTGCCGTCGTCCTGGACGGTCAGGTCGGTGGCGGCCACCGGCTCCCCCAGGGCGTCCTGGAACCGGCTCATGCCCTTCTGAACGTGGTTCGCGTCCACCGCGTACTCGATGAGGGTGGAGAGGAGCTCTTGGACGACGGACGGGCTGAGGATCACGGTGCCCTTGAAGGACTCTGTCTTCCGGGTGCCCAAGGAGGCGATGGCCTTCCGGGCCATGGTCTCCGCCACCGTGGCCACGTCCACGTCCTTCACCGCGCGGGCCCCGTCGAACTCGTACTGGAAGCTGGACGTCTCCCCGTCGTCGTGGGCCATCCCGAGGAGGAAGTAGATGATGCCGCTGGACCGTTGCGTCGCCTCGACGCCCGCGGTGGAGAGGAGGGCGTCCTCCCCCGTCTGCACGAGGAAGACCCCGGAGTCCACCGTGACCCGCGGATCGTACTCGCGGGCCGTCCGGAGCATCTCCAGGGCGGCTTCCATGGCGTCGTCCACCGGATAATCGTACGCCGCGGGGTCGTAGAGGCCGTCCACGGGCCGGATGGGTTGGGGCTCCGGCAGGACGTGGTTCGGGTCCTTGGGGACGCTCCCCGCCAGGGCGTGGGCGGCGCGGGCGGCCGCCTCCACCTCCTCCCGTTCCAGCGCGTTCACGTGGGCGTACCCGAGGCCCGCGTCCCGGAGGACCCGCACGCCGATGGCCCGGGAGGACTGGACGTTCCCCAGCTTCACGTCGTTGCGCTCCAGTTGCACGCGAATCGTCCGGCCGCGGAGGGCGTAGGCCTCCGCCTGGGCCCCCCCGCCCGAGGCCGCGTCCACCGCGATCCGACACGCGTCCAGGAGCTCCACGGGGCTACACCTGCCTCCCGCCCACGACGGCCTCGCAGCGGAGGTACCCGCCCCCGCCGTCGACCTTCGCGGGCTGGTAGTTCACGCAGAACCCCGAGCCGAGGTCGAACTTGAACTCCCGCGAGATGGCGTCGACGGAGCCCAGGACCTCGAAGGAGGTCCCGCCGATGGTGACCCCGCGGAGGAGCTCCCCCACCTCGCCGTCCCGGACGGGGTAGGCCTCGTTGACGGTGAACATGAACTCGCCGTTGGCGTCCGCCTGGCCGCCGCCCGCGCCCTTCAGGAGGTAGCCGCGGGGGGTGTCCTCCAGCAGCTCGTCGAGGGTCCAGTCCCCGGGTTCGATGTACGTGTTCCGCATCCGGATCATGGGCTCGTTGCTGTACTCCCAGGCCCGGGCGCTGCCCGTGGGCTCCACGCCGAAGACGTGGGCCGTCTCCCGGTCGTGGAGGTAGGAGGTGAGGATGCCCCGGTCGATGATGGGGGTGCGCTGGGAGGGCACGCCCTCCTCGTCCACCATGAGCATCCCCGCCGCCAACGGGTCCCGGGCGGGGGTGCCTTCGTCCACCAAGGTCACGAGGTCGCTGGCCACCCGCTGACCGAGGCGGCCCTTCGCGGCGGAGCCCGAGAGGACGAACTGGGCCTCGACGAGGTGGCCGAAGGCCTCGTGGGAGATGAGGCCCACCAGGCTCGGGTCGAGGATGACCGTGGCCCGCTCCCCCTCGGCGTGCTTCGCCTTCGAGAGGCGGACGGCGAGGTCCGCCGCCGTTCGAGACATCTCTTCCGGCTCGCGGCGGGTGAAGAGGTCGTCCCAGCCGCCGGTGACGCAGACGGCCTGGGTGTCGGCGACCATGTCCGCCCCGCCCCCCGCGACGGCGCTGACGTAGAACTCCGGCTTCGAGTCGAAGGTCTCCGCGCGGGTGCCGTCGGAGGTGGCGATGGCCTTGTGGTCCTCGAACTCGCGGTAGAAGACGGAGGCGGTCCGGACGCCCTTCGCCCCCCGGGTGAGGGCCTCGATGTCCTTGACGAGGCCCACCTTCTCTTCGAGGGAGTGCTCCGACAGGGGTCCCCGGACGCGGGGCTCGAACCGGCCCTCCACGGGTTCCACCGGGGCCAGCCCCTCCACCCGTTGGGCCTTCCCCGCGCTGGCGCCCTGGGCCGCGGCGATGGCGTCCCGCACCGCCTCGCGGAGGCTGCGCGAGTCCAGGTTGCCGGTCCCGCTGAAGCCCCAGGCCCCCTCGACGAGGGCGCGGACCCCGACGCCCGCCACCGTCGACCGGGTGGCGTCCTCGAGGGAGCCGTCGGCCATCCGGATGCGGCTCGACCGGCGGCGGTGGTAGCGGAGCTCCAGGTAGTCCGCCGCGGCGCCGTCCAGGATCTTGGAGAGGGTGCTGAGCATGGGGAACGTCCCGCCGCTAATGCCCAACCCCTACTACCATTTATCGGCGTCGTTAAGAGCGACGTCGCGCATCCTTCGGCCATGGACCTGGCGTCCCTCCTGGACCCGCGGGTCGTCGATGCGGCCCGGGAGACCGGGGTGGAGGAGTTCACCGAGCCCCAGGTAAAGGCCATCCCGCCGATCCTCCGCGGGGAGAACGTCCTCCTCGTGGCCCCCACGGGTGTGGGGAAGACGGAGGCCGCGGTCCTCCCCTTGTTCCACAAGCTGTTGGAGCACGACGAGGGGGGCATCGCCGTCCTCTACATCACCCCCCTCCGGGCCTTGAACCGGGACATGCTGAAGCGCCTCACCCTGTTCGGGGAGCGGCTAGGGATTGACCTGGCGGTTCGCCACGGGGACACCTCCCGGGCGGAGCGGGCCCGCCAGACCCGCAAGCCGCCCCGTTTCCTCATCACGACCCCCGAGACCCTCCAGATCATGTTGACGGGAAGCCGCCTCCGGGAGCACCTGAAGGGGGTGAGGTGGGTGGTGGTGGACGAGATCCACGAGCTCGCGGGGACGGGGCCCTCAGGGCGGCGAGCCCACAGCCGGGGAGCGAGCGGGGCGCCCAGTTGGCGGTGGCCCTGGAGCGGCTGGCCCACCTCGTCGGACGAGACTTCCAGCGCATCGGACTGTCCGCCACCGTGGGGAGCAAGGAGGAGGTCGCCCAGTTCCTGGCGGGAGTGGGGCGCACCGCGCGCATCGTCCACGTCCCCGTGCCCAAGGGGATGCGCATCCAGGTCGCGTGGCCGGAGAAGGTCCGGGAGGACGAGGCCCTCGCGAAGGACCTGCGGATGCACGAGGAGCACGCCGCGGCCCTGCGCCTCTCCCGCCAGGGCATCGTCGACCACCGCTCCACCCTGTTCTTCGTGAACACCCGGGACACGGCGGAGTTCCTGGCCTCCCGCCTCCGGGGGTGGGCGCCGGGCCTGGGCGTCGGCGTCCACCACGGCTCCCTCTCCAAGGAGCTCCGGGTCACCATGGAGGACGATTTCAAGGGGGAGGCCCTCCGCGCCCTCATCTGCACCTCCTCCCTGGAGCTGGGGATCGACGTGGGCTCGGCGGACTTCGTGCTCCAGTACAACTCCCCCCGCCAGGTCACCCGCCTCATCCAGCGGATCGGGCGGTCCGGCCACGGCGTGGGGGAGGTCTCCGAGGGCCAGGTCATCGCGACTTACGCGGACGACTTCGCCGAGGCGTGCGTCATCGCCCGCCGGGCCCTGGCGGAGGAGCCCGAGCCCCTGGAGGTGCGGGAGAACAACCTGAGCGTCCTGGCGAACCAGCTCATCGCGTCCACCCTGGAGGACCCGTCCTGGGACGCGGACGAGGTGTACGGCATCGTCCGGAAGGCGTACCCGTTCCGGAACCTCCCGCGCGCCACGTTCGACGCGGTCCTCCGGCAGCTGGGGGACCTGCGGAAGCTCTGGGTCCGTGAGGGCGGCTACGACCGCTCCCGCGGCTCCCGCCCCTACTTCCTCGAGAACATCTCCATGATCCCCGACATGAAGACCTACCGCGTGGTCGACCTCTCCACCCGCAAGTTCATCGGGACCCTGGACGAGTGGTTCGTCGCGGAGTACGCGAAGCTGGGCTCCTCCTTCGTGATGCGGGGGATCGCCTGGAAGTTCGTGGAGTTCAAGGAGGACGAGGTGCTGGCGGCCCCCATCTCCGAGATCGGCGAGGTCCCCATGTGGATCGGGGAGGACCTGCCGGTGCCCTTCGAGGTCGCCATGGAGGTGGGCCGCCTCCGGCGTGAGGGGATCGGCGACGCCTACCCGGGCGGGGCCCACGGCCTTGACGCCTTCGCGGAGTACCTGGAGGAGCAGGGCGAGGACCCCGTGGGCACGGACCGGGTCGTCACCCTGGAGATGGGGCGGGAGGCCATCGTCCTGAACGCCCCCTTCGGCACGCGGGTGAACGAGACCCTGGGGCAGCTGGTCACCGCCCTTCTCTCCGCCCGCTTCGGGGAAAGCGTGGGGGTGAGCACCGACCCCTACCGGGTCATCCTCACAGTCCCGGGGCGGATCCGCGCGGAGGAGCTCGTGGAACTGCTCCGTCCAGAGCACCCGGGGATGCTGGAGCCCCTCCTGCGGGCCGCCCTGAAGAACTCCACCTTCTTCCGGTGGCAGTTCGTCCACGTGGCGAAGAAGTTCGGGGCCCTACGGCGGGATGTGGACTGGGAGTCGGTGAACCTGAGGAAGCTCGTGGAGGTGTACGAGGAGACGCCCCTCTTCGACGAGGCCATCGACAAGATCCTCTGGGAGCGGCTGGACCTCCCGCGGACGGAGGAGGTGCTGCGGCGGATGCGGGACGGGGAGATCCGGATCGAGGTGGTCCCCCGCCTCACCCGCGTGGGCCTGGCGGGGATCGAGAAGGGGCGCGGCATCATGGCCCCCCAGCGGGCGGACAAGGGGACCCTCATGGCCCTGAAGGCCCGCCTCGAGCGCACCACGGCGCACCTGGTCTGCCTGAACTGCCGCAGCCGGTGGCGGAGCGCCGTGGAGGGCATCCCGGAGCGGGTGCAGTGCCGGGTCTGCGGGGGGGTGATGACGGCGGTCCTGGGGGCCTCCCAGAAGGAGGCCGCGGCCCTCCTGGAGAAGAAGAGGCCCGACACCGGCGAGCGGCGCACGATCCGCGCCCTCTACACGAACGCGAGCCTGGTCCGGACCCACGGCAAGCGCGCCGTGCTGGCCCTCG
>CAYFXO010000059.1:0-10330 GCA_964347125.1 uncultured Methanomassiliicoccales archaeon
GGGTGGCGCTCCAGGAGCGGGAGAAGGGCCGGGTGCGGGACGCCCTCCCCGACTATGTGCGCCTGCCGCCCGTGGCCGCGTTGGCGGACCGCTTCGCCCGGTCGTGCCGGTTCAAGGGGAGGCAGGAGGCCGCGAAGGAGATCGCGAGCCATGACGCCGCCTCGCGGGTCGAGCGCGTCGTGTCGTACGCGTTCCTCCTGGCGATCGGCGAGGGGGCGGGGAAGGAATGGAAGTACACCGCCGACGAGGTGGACCTGGCCACGTTCCTCAAGGACTTCGCGGGTCAGATGACGGACGCCACCGGCGAGGCGTACCACGAGGCCCTGCAGCACCTGCTCACCGCCAGCGGCTCGGGCGAGTCCATCAAGTACCCGAAGCGCTAGCGGCGGACCCGCGCGTCCACGACGACGTGGGAGACGCCCGGGGCGTAGGACTTCACCACGCGGGTCTTGGCGGCCACGACCTCGGCCCCCGCCTCTTTGGCGGCTCTACGCACCCGCTCCCGCGGTCGGCTCTCCCGCAACTCGTTCGGGCAGGCCTCGTGGTAGTGGAGGACGCCCTCCTCGCGGATGGCCCGGACGCCCTTGACCAGGTGCTCGGGGCGGGCCCGGAGGTACCCCATGACGACCCGGTCCGCCTCCCCCTCGGGGGCGGTCTCCAGGCAGTCGCCGAGGCGGGGGACCACGACGTCCTCGACCTTGTTGAGGAAGGCGTTCTCGACGAGGTAGCCGTAGGCGACGGGGTTGACCTCGCAGGCCACCACCTTCGTGGGGCGGGCGTGCACCGCCATCGGCAGGGAGAGGTGGCCCACCCCCGCGAAGAGGTCCACGACGACCTCCCCGTCCTGGCAGACGGAGGCCATCCGGAGGCGCTCGGGGAGGTTCCCCGAGGAGAACATGATCCTCGCGGCGTCGAGGCGGTAGCGCACGCGGTTCTCCACGTGGGTCGTCTCCGTGCCCTCTCCCCAGATCACCCGCAGCGTGGGTTCGCGGTAGGGGCCGACGGAACCCTTCTCGTCGACGGCCACGGTCTTGACTTGAAGGACATCCGCGAAGGCCTTCGCTACCTCCCGCTCGTTTTCCCGCACAGCCTCGGGGAGTCGCAGGATGAGGACATCACCGAGGCGCTCCCACTTCCTGGGGATGGCCCCCAATGCTTCACGCGGGAGGTCGAGCCGTGTGAGAACCTCGGCGCGCGGTGTCTGAGTCAGCGCCCGCCGGGGCGTGGTTCCCGCCACCTCGTAGCGCGCCGGGATGTCCGACAAGTCCATGGTGGGCTCCCCGAGGACGGGGATGAGGCAGTCCTGACCGTCACCCACAATGGAGTGTGATGCGTCCACGCATCCGGCCTCCGAGAGGAGTCGTCGGAGCCTCTCCGTCTTCTCCCTCGGGCAACGCACCACAGGCACGCCGGGCGCATCCTTGCGGCGGGTCAAAACGGTTTGGCCCCGATCTCTCCCTACGCCGGGTAGTACGGGTGTCCGCTCGCCGCCTATCGCGGACCTCGATCCTGAAACATCCTCCGCCACAGGGCGACCCACAGGGCCGCCGCCGCCAAACCGAAAAGCAGCAGGGAGAGAGCGCACAGGTCGGCGAGGGGCACCGTCTCCGAGCGAACACCGCCCGCCGATGACGCGACAATGACAGTGACGACATCTGTGTCGAAGTTCCCTGAGGCATCCTCCACCCGCAAGGTCACCTCGTAGGTCCCCGCATGGAGGAACGTGTAGTTCGCGAAGGCGCCCTCCAGGTGCTGTGCGTCCTTGTCCTGGAAGCTCCACGCGTAGCTGGCGATGCGGTGGTTGTCCGTCGAAGCGCTGCCGTCGAAGGTCGCGGTCCCGCCGACGGGCACCTCCCTCGGCTCCGCTTGGGCGACTGCGATTGGGGCTTCCTCGTCGACGGCCTCGAAGGATCCCGCCAGGCTCGCCCACACGCCACGGACGTCGGAGGCCCGGATGACGAAGGTCACGGAGGCGGGCGCATCGTAGCTGAGCGAGGCATAGAAGGTCCTCGTCCCGGCGACGGGCGTCATGGAGATGTTGACCGCGGGGGTGTCGGCCTCGAGCCACACCTCCCAGATGGGAAAGCCTCCCACCACGTCCACGGTAATGTTCACGTCCGCCGGCACGGAGGGGCGGCCGGGTGAGATCATGAGGTTCTCGAGGACCGGTGGCTCGGTGAGGACCGCGAAGGGGCCTGACAACCCCACGGCGCTTCCGCCACCGGGGACCGTGGCAATGACCCGCAGCACGACAGAGGACGTACTCACGAACGGCGCTGTCCATTCATGCGAGGCGGGGTTCGAGAGGCCGCTGAGTCCCTGCGCGATGGTCTGAGGGAACGTCGCCCCGCCGTCCGTCGACAGGTGGATGTCGACGACCAGCTGTTCCACGGGAACGATGGCGGTCATGTTCCAGTGCATCGTCGTCAGGACGCCCCCTGGGAGCGTCTCACCTCCCGCGGGGTAGGTCACGTCCACCGCCGCGTCCACCTGCTGGAGGGAGGCCGTCACGATGAGGGGGTTGGAGTCCCAGGCGGCGTAGTCAGGCGCCACCAGGCCCACGCCCGCGGGGAGTAGGTGCACGCGACCTGAGATTGTCGCAACTTGCTGCGGGGGATCGTCGAACTGCACCCCCGTGTCCCCCCACTGCCCGTTCTCTGCCCCGACGAAGTGGTCTTCGAGGCTCGTGCTGTCGTCGCGGTAGTACAGGGACTGGGAGCCCGCCATTCCCGAGGCGTTGGCCAGGGTCACCAAGGTCCCGCCCGGGCCGCTGATCTGGACCCATTCGGGCACGGGGCCGCTCAGGGCCTCCGGCAGGCCGTCCACCGTGGCGGCGTTCCCGTTCGAGTCCTCGTAGGTCATCGTCCCCGCCGAGGCGGAGAAGTCGTTGGTGTATCGGATCCAGGTGGTCTGGTGGTTCAGATGGAGTTCCGCGGTCTGGTTGAACCAGTCGCGGGTGAAGAACATCGTCGTGAAGGTGCGGGTGCCGTCGCCCAGGATGAAGGAGGTGTTCGTGAGGGCCGCGGCGCGGACGGGGCCGTCCAGGTAGGCCAGGAGCTCGTACTCGAGATCCTCCTCGTCCAGGGACACGGGGAGGCCGAAGCGGTAGAGGAACGCTCGGAACTTCGAGCGGTCCAGGAGGTCCCGCCCGTCGGCACCCTCGTGGATGCGGACCTCCTCGAGGACGGTGACCATGGTGTCATGGAAGTCGAGGGAATAGGTCGGAGTGGTCACGGTGAGGTTGGCGGATTTGAAGGCGACGTAGTCCGCGGGCTGGGGCCCCGCACGGCGGTGGACGTAGACCCAGCCGGTCTCGCCGGTCAGCGGATCGAGGACCTCGACCTCGTAGCGGGTCACGCCCCCATGGATGAACCACTCGTCGGCGGGAGCTCGGGCCCCCGCGTCGGAGGCCAGGAACACGACCTCGTCATTGGCGTCGAAGAGACCGTTCGATGCACCGAAGAAGAGCGACTCATTGGCGTCGTTGCGCTCGTCGACTTGGAGAGGGATCTCGATCCAAGAGGAACCGTCGAACGTCGCGCCGTGGAGTTCAGCCACGGGGACGTCCTGGAACGTCGTCAGGTCGTTGCCCGTCACGACAACCGCGTCGGTCCTCAGGGAGGCCGGCTGTCCTTCGGCGGGTTCGAAGAGTGGAAATGTCGCCACGAGAACGGGGCCCAGAAGCAGGACGGCCACGAGAAGGGTTCGACGCCTTCCGCGCTCCATGGTCTTGGATGAGGCGAAGCGGACAAGAAGGTTTGGCCCCGCACAAAACCTATATTCCAACGCCCTCCTATGCGCCGCCGGCATGCGCGTCCGAGGCTTCCTCCTCCTTCTCCTCATCCTCCCGCTTCTCGTCCCCACCGCCGCCGCGCAAGAGGACGTCCGGGACCCCGGAAAGGTCAATCAACTCCTGCAGGACTTCGAGACCCCCCAGCTGGAGCCCGGCCAGAGGGGCCTCCTCTCCTTTACCCTCTACAACCCCTACAACGGCAACATGACGAACGTGCGCCTCAACATCTCCGTCGCCAAGTTCGCCACCATCGACTCCAGCCGCCTCGTGGACGACACCTGGCCCTGGGAGGCCCCCTACTTCTCCAACGCCACCGCGGAGGATCGCGACAAGCACCAGTACGCCGAGACCTTCGCCCTACTCGTCCCCGGGCAGAGCGTCCGGATTGTCCTCGAGGTGGTCACCAGCCGCGAGGCCCCCTTCGGCCCCTTCTACTCCCAGGGGACCTACTTCGTCGCCAGCTGGCTGGAGTTCGACCACGTGAACCAGACGGGGGTGCCCCAGCGGTGGGTCATGGCGTCCTCCATGCACTTCCCCCGCGAGACGTGGGACCTGGCCCAGCAGGACCCCGACCCCGACGACCCCTGCTGGGAGGGCAACCTGAACCTCTGCATCCTGGGCGTGGACGGCGTGCTCCCGGACACGGGGTTCGGGGTGCTGGAGCCCATCCCCCTGTGGCCCTTTTACCTCCTCGCAGTCCTCATGGTCCTCTCCCTCGTCTTGGCCCTCATGTACTACCTGGAGGAGCACCCGGGCACGTGGCCGTGGGTGGAGCGGCGGTGGCTGCGGTTCAAGGGGGCCGTGAAGAGCGCGGTGCGGCGGCCGAAGAAGCCGGCGGGGAAGGGCTGAGCTCCGACCCTGGGCCCCCGGCGAAACCCTTATGAACGGGCCTCCCTTCGTCCGGGCCGTGCCCGAGGAAGACGCCCCGCTCCGCACGCTGGCCCGCTGGTTCTACCTGTCGCTAATCCTGGTGGGCATCCTCTTCTACATCGGCTGGGGCCTGTTCTTCGGCACGTGGAACCTCTTCGAGCCGGAGAACGTCGGCGTCTACGCGGTGGCCGTCGTCCTCATCGGGTTCGGCATCGTGGGGACGCTGCTGTACTCCCGCAAGCCGGACTAGTCGGTCCGGGCGGCGTAGACGACGGTGTCCGTCTCCGCCCCGCACGCCACGCAGGTGCCCCGGATGGATTCCTCCGGGACGGGGGTCCCGAGGGTCGACAGCCCCGTGGCGTCTTCCATCTCGTGCCCGCAGGCCTCCTCGCCGCACCAGCCGAACCGGGTGATGGCCCGCCCCGCCTCCGAGTAGTCCGAGGCGATCGTGATGCCTTCCTCGAGGGCCTGCTGCGACTTCTCCAGGAGGTCTGCCTGCATTCGGTCGAGAATCTTCGATAGCCCCGCCGCGAGGTCAACCTTCGGGACGGTCGCCTTCTCGCCCGTGTCCGGCCGGACCGCGGTGACCTCCTTGCCGTCGGCCTCCCGCGGGCCGATCTCCACGCGGAGGGGAACCCCCTTCCGCTCCCACTCGTAGAACTTGGCCCCGGGGCGGAGGTCTCGGTCGTCGAAGTGAGCCCGTATCTGCCCGCGGATGGCCTCATGCACGGCCCTTGCGGCCTCGGCCACGGCCTCTTGCTTCCCCTTCTCGAGAACCGGCACGATGACGACCTGAACAGGCGCCACCGCGGGCGGGAAGACCATCCCCGTGTCGTCGCCATGCACCCCCACGATGGCCCCGAGGAGCCGCTCCGACATCCCGTAGGTCGTCTGGTGGACGTAGGGGTGTTCCCCGTCCACGTCCTCGTAGGTGATGCCGTAGGCGCGGGCGAAGTTGTCCCGGTACTGGTGCATCGTCCCCAGCTGGAGCGTCCTGCCGGTGGGCATGAGGGCGTCGGACGCGAGGGAGTAGTAGGCGCCGGGGAACTTGTCCCAGTCGGGCCGCTTGGTGACGAGGTGCGCGAGGGCTAGGTCCTTCGTCAGGTTCGCCATGACCTCCAAGTCCTCCGCGATCTGCCGCTCCGCGTCCTCGAAAGTGTCGTGGCAGGTGTGGGCCTCGAAGAAGTGGATCTCCCGCATCCGCATGAAGGTCCGGGTGACCTTCGTGTCGTAGCGGAAGGTGTTCACGATCTGGAAGGTCTTCAGCGGGAGGTCCGCGTGGCTGCGGATCCACAGGGCGAAGATGGGGTACATGGCGGACTCGCTGGTGGGCCGCAGCAGGAGGGGCACGTCCAGGTCGTTATCCCCCGCGCGGGTGACCCAGTACACCTCGGACTCGAATCCCTTGATGTGCTCCGACTCCTTCTTGAACTCCGTCGCGGGGACCAGGAGGGGGAAGCTCACCTCCCCGTGGCCGGTCCGGGCCATCTCCTCCCGCATCCGCTGGTCGATGAGGGTCATGGCCCTCCATCCGTAGGGGGTCCAGATGTCCATCCCCTTCACGGGATAGCGCTTGTCCCGCAGCCCGGCGTTCTCGATGGCCTCAGCGTACCAGTCGCTGAAGTCCTCCACCTTCCGCATGGGCGCTTCGATGATGGGAGTGCGTTATAGCGATTGCGGTAAGGGGTGGGCATCCGGATGGGTACGCGGGGGCACCCGCGACCGCCCTGCCGTTATACACAGGTATGATGTGAATATAATCTACTTTATGAGCATGCGGCGTATGCGTAGCAATCCGACCATCGACGAGGTGCTTCCGTGGCGGATACGAGCATCCGACTGAAGCGGCAGACCCGGGACCGGCTGAAGCGACTCGGTCGAAAGGACGAGACCTACGACCACCTCCTCAATCGGCTCCTGGACGCCCTCGTCGATGGCGAGGAAACCTAGAGGTGTGAGCAATGGAAGGAACGGAACCGACATCCGGCCGCCGCGGTGGCATGATGGGCGTCATCCTCCTGATCGTCGGCCTCATCATAGGGCTCCTCGCGGGCTACTTCTCCGGGGCGCTCCTGGCCCCCGGCGAGCCGGCGCGGGCCGAGGCGACCTTCACGGTGGTGGCCTACCACTGGGGCTTCGCCATCTACGACGAGAACGGCATCGAGGTCCCGAAGATGGAAGTCTCGGAGGGCACCGAGGTGACCCTGCTGCTCATCGGCGGCGAGGCCCTCAGCCACGATCTCCACGAGATCTACGAGGAACGGACCATCGAGGCGTGGGAAGACAACCCCGACTTCGGGAACCTGAACCACACGGAGCTGCACGAAGAGATGGAGGACGCGGAGGCTCAGGGGCTGCACGAGCACGGCGTCCGCATCGCCGCCTTCGGCGTGGAAGAAGAGGTCGGCGGCGAGTCCGCAAGCCCCACGATCGTCACGTTCATCGCCGACGAGACGGGGAGCTTCGACATCGTGTGCCAGGTCTTCTGTGGCTTCGGCCACCAGTACATGGTGCTCTCCGGCGGCCTCGTCGTCAGCTGAGCGAACCCAAACCCAGGCGGGCCGAGGCTCGCCGCTCTCTTTTCCTTTCTCAGCTCGGTGAGCTCGGGCGCTCGGGGGCCACCCTCAGAGGGCCGTCCCGCACATGAAGCAGTCCGCGTCGTCCGCCCCGACGATGGTGCCGCAGTTCGGGCACTCCTTCGTCGTGGGGGCCGCCTCCTCCTCGACCTCTTCGACGACCTCCTCCTCTTCCACGGGAGGCGGCGCAGGCTTGACGCGCTTCGTCGGCGGCTTGGGCTTCTCCACCGGGGCGCCCACGAGGACCTCCTCGGGGGCCTCCTCCTCCCTCCGCCTTCGGCCGAAGACGAGGAACAGCAGGATGGCCACGACGATCGCGATGAGGATCAGGAGGAGCCACCAGTAGTCCGAGAGAAAGTCCGGCGGGGGCGTGACCTCCCCTTCCACCGTCACCGTGGTCGACGCCTCCCCCGTGTTCCCCGCGGGGTCCGTCGCCCGGAGGGTGACGGTGTAGGTACCGCTCTCGCTGGGCGTCCACGTGGCGTTCCGCGTCGCGTAGGTCGCCACCTGCGACCCGTCCTTCGTGACGACCCACTGGTACGTCAGCGCTGTGGGCGGGTTTGGCGGGTCCGTGGCGCTCCCGCGTAGGTCGATGGGCTGGTCCACCTGCCCCGTGCTAGGGACGTTCACGATGACCGTCGGCGGCGTCGTGTCCGTGGGGATCTGCAGGGTCTGGGGCGGGCTCTGGGCCGTGGTGGCGAGGCCGCCCTCGTCCACCACCGTCACCTCGATGATGATGTCCGACGCCGCCAGGTCCGTGGGGGTCGTCCACATCGTCATGGTGATCCCCGCGGTGGGCCCGGCGATGGTGCCCGGCCCGGCGGTGACGGAGGAGTAGTTCACGTACACCATCAGGTTCGCCGAGGCCGTCTCCGCGTCGCTCATGCTCCACGAGATCTGCATGTCGGAGCCGCCCGTCCACGTAAGGGAGAGGGCGGGCAGGATGATGCTCACCGTCGGCGGGGTGTTCCCCACTTCGGTGGTGAAGGTCGACGTGAACTCCGTCGGCATGGCGTGGCCCGGGTCCGAGAGGTCCGTGACCCCCGTGCCCAGGTTGATCGTGTAGAGGGTGTTGAACGCGAGGCCGGAGTGGTTCCCGAACATGTGGGTGTTCCCGCTCCACTGCCAGGCGAGGCCCGCGACGACCGGGGAGATGCTGATCTCAGCCTCCGCCGACGCCTGGTCCACGCCTTCGCTGAACTGGATGACGATGGTGGAGTCCGCGAGAACGCCCGTCGCCCCGTCGTTGGGGGTGACCGCCACCACGGTGGGCGGCGTGCAGTCGATGGTGAACTGTGGGGTGAGGTCCGAGGTCTTGCCCTGGTTGGGGTCGAGAATCTCGGCGCGGATGGCCACGTTGATGGAGTCCACGCTGGCGACGCTCCAGAGGAAGGAGTCGCTCACCTGGGTCCCGATACCCTGCGCGCCTGCGATGGGGGTCCACGGGGCGCCGCCCGTGGCCGACCAGTTCAGCCACACGCGGAGGTCGACCTGGTTCGTCGCCGGGTCCTTCGTCGTGTCCCAGGTGATGGACTGGTCGAAGCCGCAGGACCACACCTCCGTCCCCGTGGGCGCCGTCAGGGTGATCGTCGGCAACACGCCGGAGGGCGGGTTCACGCAGAACGTGGGGCTCGTGTCGATCCCGATGAGTCCGTCGCCGTCCGCCACCGTCACCCGGACCTGCACGTTGCAGGAGTCCATGGCGCCCGGGGTCGTCCAGGCGTGGGTGCGGGCCGTGCCCACCGGCTGCGTCTGAGGCAGGGCCAGGTCGATGGGGAACGAGCTGAGGAAACCGTCCGTGGAGTAGTTGATCCAGTAGGTGAGGTCGGTGCTCAGGTCGTCGCTCATGTCCCAGACGACGTTCTCCGTGCTCCCGGAGGTCCAGGCCGTCCCCGCGTTGGGAACCGTGATGGAGACCGAGGGCGGGTTGGAGACGCAGTTCCCCGTGGTGAAGCTGAAGCCGTCCGGATTCGGGGCCTGGGTGTTCCCGGGGTCGCTCTTGTCCTCGAAGTTCGATAGGGTGACGACGTAGAGGGTGCAGTCCGAGAGGGGGGTGGTGAGGTCGATGAGGAGCCCGTCGTCCGGGGTCGCCATCGTGAACCAGGCGGTGGTCCCCGTGAAGACGTCGGGGAGGATGGTGATGGTGCCGCCTGCCGCCGTGTCCATGCCTTCACTCCAGATGACCTGGAGCTGGGGCGTCGAGGTGAGGACGTTCGTCGCCCCGTCCGCGGGCGTCGTCGACTGGATGGAGGGCGGCGTGGAGTCCACCGTGAAGGCCGCGGAGGTGTCCGTGCCGGTCTGGGCGATGTCGTCCTCCACGTCGATGGTGATCGTGACGTCGGTGGCGTCGCAGGCCGTCGGGACGGCCCACATCGTGCTCACGGACCCGTCGGGGAGGGCCGTGGGCCCCGTGTTACAGTCCAGGTCCGTCCCGGAGGCGGAGGAGATCCACACCAGGACCGTGGGCACGTCCTCGTCGCTGAGGGTCCACGTGACGCTCTGGGTCGAGCCGCCGGTCCACACCTCCCCGCCCGTGGGGGCTGTGATGCTCACCGTGGGCGGGAAGTTCCCGGAGACCGTGTCGAAGCAGAACTGGTAGTCGTCCGTGGGCGACCCCTCGTAGATCGAATTGCCGTTCCCGTCCAGGAAGTTCCCGGGCGTCGAGTCGTCCCGGGCCGAAACCGCCTCGAGGAGCGTGCAGTAGTTGACGCCCTCGGAGAGCGGGGAATGGGTGATCTGCAGCTGCTCTCCCGGGACGAGCCAGTTGTACACCGTCCCCGGGAGGGCCGGGGTGTGGCTGATGGACGCCAGGACGCTCGCCTCGTCCATCGGTTCGCTGAAGTTGATGAGGAGCGGGCGGGTCGTCTCCACGCTGAGGTGCCCGTCCGGCGGGTCCGTGCTGAGGACGGTAGGGAGGGTGGAGTCGATTTCCGGCACGAGCTGCTCCGCGGAGCCCGCGGCGCCCACCGTGTCCGCGGCGGTGACGTTGATGGTGACGTCGGTGGCGTCGATGGTGGGGGTCACCCAGGCCTGGGACGAGGGGTCCGTGAGCCCGGTGAGGGGGCCGGCGATGGCGCCGGATCCCGCGCCG
>CAYFXO010000060.1:0-1863 GCA_964347125.1 uncultured Methanomassiliicoccales archaeon
CTCCGGCGGGTGCCCTCCTTCGAACCGGAAGGTGTGGGTGCGTCCCTCTAGCTCCGCGCCTCCGAGGGTAGGTGTTGCTGTTTTCGTCCGCGTATTGTACCCCGTCTCAGTCTCCGACCGGACGCCGAAGGTAGCCTGTGCGATTTCGGGCCTCTCTTCCACCGCTTCGATGATCTGGTTCAGCGCGGCGGTGTCAATGCCGTTCACAATTCCATTCTCTTCGTTTTGCCCTTTATTTGCTTCGGTTTCTCCCATTTGAGTCACCGAAGGAGAGTAGATGCAGAAAGCATAAGGGGCTGGTGGAAACCGTTGTCGGCTTTTGGGACCATATTGTTCGAAGGCTGTCCGTTTTTCGGGTTCGGGTTCAGCAAACAGGTCATTCTGTCTTGATCATCTCTTCGATGGCAGCGTCGATCCAGTCTGTGTACTCCTCCCACGAGCTGAAGACGAGCGATTCGACTTTCGCCACGCCGGGGATGTCGCGTCCTTGTTGGCGCATCTCTTCGATTTCACCTGTCGACTCCGCGAAGAGGAGCAAGTCGAAATTACCGAGTGCTGCTGATGCAGGGACGAAATGGTAGACATAGCGGTCATCGTACAGGTCCAGAATGCGCTGAACAATAGAAGGGTCGCTATCCGGTGTTGTGTAGAAAAGGAGTTCATAAAGAATGACACCCTGAGCCTTACCCGGATCCATGGCGGGTGTTAGGAAGAAGCTGCCCTCCTGAGCCATCCGTCCGTAGTGTCTACGAACTGTTCGAGCACTCACGCCAACCTCGTCCGCAATTTCAGCGATCGGGTGTTTCGCATTGTAGCGAAAGGCTTTCAAGATGCGCCAATCGAGAGGTGTAAGTTCCCTCGAGACGGGGGGCATGTGCCGCTCGTAAAAGCAGAGGGGTGTCGTATCACCTGTAAATTCCCTCAGAAGGCGTAACTTCTTGCCGAGGTCGCGGGACGTTCGGTAGGACACGTCAACGCACATCTCACTACCAATGAAGTTGTGAATCTCCACAAGACCGTCGATAAGTTCCGCCTTTTGAATGGCTCGAACCTTCCTGTCGTCGTCGGCAACCCTGAAAAGATGGGCACTGGCCTTGATCCCAAGATGGTTGAAATTGGGAAACAACTGATAGAAGCGTATGAACCCTGCTTCCTCCATACGTGCCAGACGGGCCTTGACTGTTTCCGGCTCTACGCCGATGTGTTTTGCGATGTAGGAGGGTTTGAAGACTCCTGGATCCTGCGGCCGACCTCCGTAGGGCCGGATTCCCATAGTCCTGACGATCTTGAGATCGAGGGCATCCATGGGAGAGAATGAGCCTCGCAGAATAATACCGTTTCGAAAACGTCATTCTCGTTCCTGAATTCGGACTCGTGCTCTCAGAATCGGGTTATATCTTGACTATAGGAGCAAAGCCGCGGCCCTCGGCTTTGCCCCTATTGTCTGCATTGACCCCGAAGTCGATGTCTAGCGCCGCTTTAGGGGCAAAGCCGGTACTGAGTGCCCTGGACAAGGCCGCCCTGCGGCAGTTCGCGGGCAAGGGTCCATCGGCTGTTCGGGTCGTTCGCACCGCACTTGCCAAGGAGTGGTTTGAGGATGTCGAGAGGTTCCTCAAGGAACTCGATGAAGCTCGATACACATCGGACGGCACCCGGCACTCACACAGGCACTGATTCCATGTGACCAACACTAGTCCTCCATAGTTGGCTGGTAACCGCCGTGAGCCCCTTCATGTCTCCAGAGACAAGCGGCATACCGAGAGTCCTCCCCGGTGAGTACGCCTTTTTACCCCCTCTCCGATGACGTATCGCGCGGAGGTAGCCAAGCCAGGTCAACGGCGCTGGGTTTAGGACCCAGTCTCG
>CAYFXO010000060.1:1873-10171 GCA_964347125.1 uncultured Methanomassiliicoccales archaeon
AGAAGCCGACCTACGAGGCGCAGGATCCGGGAATCAAGCGGGGGAACCCGCTGCGCCAGGAGCGGTTGCTGGCGGAGCCGAAGGAGCTGCTGGCGGAGTTCCTGTAGTCCCCGGAGCTCTTCAGGGCCGCCATCGGAGACTGCCGATATACCGATCGTCACCCGCGGGGGCCACCCTTTTTACCCGTTCCTCAATGACCTACCGCGCGGAGGTAGCCAAGCCAGGTCAACGGCGCTGGGTTTAGGACCCAGTCTCGAATGAGTGCCCAGGTTCAAATCCTGGCCTCCGCATTCCCCGCGGCAGCGGCTCACTTTAGCAGGTCGACCCGAGCCACTCGCTCTAGAATCAGTTCGGCGGCCTGTCTCTCGTCCGCTGAAGCAAGCTCCTCAGCCGAGAGGCCAAAGGCCGCGAGCTTCTCGTCCGTAGCTTCCAGGACGACATCATCCCGCGTGAGGCCGAGGGCGCTCACGAGACCCGTCAAGTCAACGTCCCCCACGAGGACGACAGCGACCTCCCTCGTCTCGTCCCGCACGCCCATCTTCTCGATGGCCTGACTGATTTGCGTCTCCCCGCTGGCATACAGGAGAATTTCCGTCCCCAAACTCCGCGACGTCATCCTCCCCGACTCCTGCGCGCGCACGGCCTTCTCCACGGCGACCTCCGCGTGCTCGCGCCCGCACACGAGCCGCGCGTCCATCAATTGAATCGTCACCCCCTCCTCCTCAGCGACCTCCGCGGCCCGCTCAAGGAGCTCCACCGCCCGCCCCTCGCCCACGCGGGCCCCAGCCACCTCAACCTTCACGGAAGTCCTCCGCCGCCTGCGCGCGATACATCTTCATCACGTCGCTGCTCGTCAGCAGCCCCTGCAGGTCCCCGGGGTCCGTCCGGCTCACTACGAGGAGGTGCCCCGTCCCGCCGAGCGCCATCTTCTCCATCGCGTACTCCAGGTTCTCGTCCGGGTACGTCACGGGATGGTTCACCCGCACCAGGTCCTTCGCCGTCGCCTCCACCCGCTCCTCGCCGAGGGCCCGGCTCACGTCCTTGTGGGTCACGATCCCCAACGCCCGCCCCTCCGCGTCCACCACCGGGAACCCCTGGTACCCCGTCACAATGATCGCGTCCGCGATCTCCTTGATGGGGGCGTCCGCGCGCATCGTCCGCACCTCCGTAATCATCGCGTCCCGCACCCGCATGCGCCGCAGCAGGCTCACCTCCATGTCCTGCTCCAGCTCCACCCCCATCCGCCGCAGCCGCTTCGTGTAGATCGTCTCCTCATACGCGACGAGGCTCACGGCGTCCGCCACCACCGCGGCGAACATCACGGGCAGGATGAAGCGGTAGTCCCCCGTGAGCTCGAAGATGATGACGATGGACGTGAGGGTCGCGCGGCTCGCGGCGGCGAAGACGGCCCCCATGCCCACCAGCGCGTACGCCCCGTACTCGTTCGTGAAGTCCGGGTAGAGGGAGTGGATGACGAGGCCGAACGCACCACCGACCATGGCCCCGATGAACAGGGCGGGGGCGAAGACGCCCCCCGACCCCCCCGAGCCGATTGTGAGGGACGTGGCGAGGATCTTCGCGAACGCCAGGAGCAGGAGGAACAGGAGGGCGTAGCCGCCGAAGGTGGGCAGGAAGTCCGTGCTGAGGACCTCGTTCACCGTCTCGTACCCGACCCCCATGGTCTCCGGCACGAGGAGGACGAGGGCCCCCAGGAGGAGCGCGCCGAGGGCGGGCTTCACGTACCGCGGGACCTGCAGCTCCGTGAACCCCTGGTCCACCCGGTCCAGGGTCCCGATGAAGAGGATGGCGGCGAGGCCCGCGAGGAGGCCGAGGACGAGGAAGAAGACGAGCTCCAGGGGGGACAGGAACTCGTAGCTCGCGGGGAAGAGGGGCCCCGGCCGGACGAACAGTCCCATCACGGTGGCGGCAAAGACGGACGAGACGACGAGGGGGATGAAGGAGCGGCTCTTGAACTCCAAGAGGATGAGCTCCAGGGCGAACAGGACGCCCGCGATGGGGGCGTTGAAGGTGGCGGAGATGGCCCCCGCGACGCCGCAGCTGAGGAGGATCTTCACCCGGGTGTCGGACATCCGGAACCGCTGCCCCAGGGCCGAGCCTAGGGCGGCGCCCATGTGGACGATGGGCCCCTCCCGCCCCGCGGAGCCCCCGGACCCGATGGTGATGGCGGACGCGACCCCCTTCGCGGCAATGACCCGCGGGCGGATGCGGCCGCCCTTCGTCTGCACCGCCTCGATGACCTGGGGGATGCCGGAGCCCCGCACCTCCCCCGCCACCCTCGTGGCGATGAGGCCCACGAGGAGGCCGCCCACCGCGAGGATCGGCAGGACCCAGAGGCCCACCCCCGTGAACACGCTCAGCGGGACGTCGAACCCCGCCGGGTCGCTCCAGGGCGCGCCGATGGGGCTGGCGCGGTTGTAGAAGAGGGACTGGGCCCCCCAGATCATGTAGCGGAACAGGAGCGCGAACAGGCCCGCGGCGATGCCGATGACGACGGCGAACAGGTTGAGGTACGCGTACTCCTGGAGGAGGCTGCGGCGCACCCGGAGGCGGAAGTGCCGGGCGAGCCACTCCCCCAGGGAGCCCATGGCCCCCGGGAGGCGAACCTGGCGATAAAGAGCTTACTCCGGGGGCTCCCCCTCGAACTCGCCCAAGAGGGCCTGCATCACCGTCTCCTCCAGCGGCGGCTCCTCCGGAGGGCGGCGGCCGGAAAGCTGGAGCTTCACGGACTTCGCGATGCCGGGGCCGATGGTGGGCACTTTCGCCAGGGCCTCCTGGGAGGCCTTCTTCAGGTCGTCCAGGGTCCCGTACCCCTCCCGGTAGAGGGCCCGCGCCCGGACGCGGCCGATGCCTCGCAGGCTCACCAGGTCGAGGAGGTCCTCCTTCACCCCGTACCGGACCCGCGGCACGAGGCGGCTGAGGAACGGCACCCGCGCCTCGTTGAAGAGGCGGGCGAGCTGGTGCAGGGCGTGGACGAGCCACTCCGCGGTGTCCACCAGCCGCCGGATGTCCCCCGGGCCGACGCCGAACTGGGTCGCGATGAACTCCTCCGAGCCCTCCGCGATCCACGCCTCCAGCAGGGCTGCCGTCTTCACCTGAGCAAGGAGCTGCTCGTAGTCGTCCGTGTGCACCAGGAAGGGCTCGTGCGATCGCGGCTCCACCCATTCCTCGTCCCCGCGGCGCAGGTACAGCATGAACATGTCCGGGGTCGCGCAGACCGCGTGGAGGTGGGCGAACACCCCGTCCCCCGGGGCCAGGAGGGCGTCCCGCAGGCGGGTGGCGGACAGGGGGTCGATGTACAGGTCCGAGGTCCGCTTCCCGAAGAAGGTGGCCCGGAGCCACTCCCGGTCCTCCGTGATGAGCTCCTCCTTCCGCATGAACTCCAACACGTCCTCGATCTTCTCCTCCAGCACCCACACGTCCGTGTGGTGGGCGAAGAAGGTCTGCCCGATGAACTCGTACAGCTCCGGGACGGAGCGCACGTGCTCCGTCGCGATGGACGCCAGGATGTGCATGCGGAGGGCGGGCTCCGTCCCCAGACGGGACTCGATGGGCTCCGGCTCGTTGAGGAGGTAGTTGTCCAGGATGAAGGCCCGGTCCCGCTCCCGCTTCGCGAGGAGGATGGCCTCGCCGTACTCATCGTACTTCGGGCGGCCCGCCCGCCCCGCCATCTGCTTCACCTCGAGGACCGGGATGGGCACGGAGCCGTAGTTCGGGTCGAACCGCCGGAGGTCCCGGATGACGACCCGCCGGGCGGGGAGGTTGATCCCCGCGGCCAGGGTGGGGGTGGCGGCGATGGACTTCAGCAGCCCCGCCTTGAACGCCTCCTCCACGGCCCGCCGCTGGACGTTCGTCAGCCCGGCGTGGTGGAAGGCGCTCCCCGTGGCCACCAAGTCCGCCAGGCGCCCGCCCAGGGAGGTGGGCTCCTCCTGCCGCCCCCGCACCCGCGCCGAGAGGTCCCGCAGGGACGTCCGCTCCTCCTCGCTGAGCCGGGACTGGATGAGGCGGGAGAGCCGCCGGGCCTCCACCTCCGCGGAGCGCCGGGTGTTCACGAAGGTCAGGGCCTGCCCCCCGCCATCCACCACGTCCGCCACCAGGGAGCCCACCGCGTCCCCCAGCGGCTCCATCTCCCGGCTCGTGTTGTCCGTGAAGTCCACCCGCCCTTCCAGGTAGACGCCCTCCTTCAGGGGCACCGGCCGCCAGTCGCTGGTGACGTGCTCGGCTTTGAGCCAGTCCCCCAGGTCCTTGGAGTTCCGGATGGTGGCGGAGAGGGCGATGATCTGGGCCCGCGGGTTGATCTGGGCGAGCTTCGCCAACGTGACTTCGAGGGTCGGCCCCCGCCCCGGGTCGTTGATTAGGTGGACCTCGTCGGCGACCACCACGGTGAGCTGGTCGAGCCAGTGGCTCCGGTGGCGGAGGAGGGAGTCCGCCCGCTCCGAGGTGGCCACGATGACGTCGTAGCGCTCCAGGCTCGGGTCGGGGGCGTCCAGGTCCCCCACCGCGATCCCGACCCGCAGCCCGAGGGGCTCCAGGGCCCGAAGTTCCTGGAACTTCTCCGCCGCCAGGGCCCGGAGGGGGACGATGTACAGGGCCTTCCCCCCCGCCCGAACGGACTTCACGATGGCCAGGTAGGCCACGACGGACTTGCCGCTGGCGGGGGGGATCGCCAGGACGAGGTTCTTCCCCGCCAACGCGTGGGGGAGGGCCTCCTCCTGCGGCGGGTAGAGGGACGTGACGCCCTGGTCCGCGAGGACCCGCAGCACGTCCTCTCCCAGGTCGAAGTCCTCCAGCGGCATCCCCCCACGTAACGCGGGGGCCGGAAAAGGCCTTTGCCCCCCCGGGAGGACGAAACTGGCGGGGCCCTACTTCTCCTTCACAGGAGGCCCCGCGAACCGCTCCAGGTTCGCCTCGTAGACCGCATCGGGGATGCGGCCGTCCGCGTACGCGTCCTGCAGACGCGCCAGGCGCTCCCGGCTCGCCTCGACCGTCCGGGCGGCCTCTCCGGGGCGTCGGACCCAGCGGATGGCCCCGAGGGGGACCGCGAGGAGGAGGACCAGGATGAGGGCGACCAGGAAGAGGTCCCCCGACGGCCCGGGGGTCACGGAGACCGTGAGGGGCTCCGACGCGCCCCCCGCCGGGTAGGCCGCCACGTTCCCGAACCCGTCCTCGGCTTCAAGGTAGTACGCGAGGGTCCCGCTGGCGGAGGGCATCCGCACGGCGGCCTCGTAGACGTCCCCCGTCCCCTCCATCGGGATCGCGGGCCCGTACTCTGTCGCCCCCGGGGGCCTCACCCGGAGCGTCACCCTCACGACGCCCGACGCGTCCGTGGCGGTCGCCCGGAGCGTCAACGTGGACCCGCCCGTCGTGGTGCGCAGGGGCGTGTGGCCGATGGCCGGCGGCGTCCCGTCCTGCATCGTCACGTTGTGGAACCCCTGGGCGGGGGAGAGGGCCAGGTTCCCCTCCACGTCCGTCGCCACCAGGACGTAGCGGAGGGAGCCCGGCCGCGGCGTCACCGCCACGTCCACCCGCCAGGTCCCCGCCCGCGCGTCCCCCGTCTCCAACCCGAGGGTGAAGGTCTCCGTCGACGCCTCCCCCGGCTGGATCACCTGGACCAGGACCCCGTCGACCCCCTGGTCGTCGCTCACGTCGGCCCGGAGGAGGAGCGCCTCCCCCGCTTCGAGCGAGGCGGGCGGCACGTGGGCGATGGTGGGGGCGACGGCCGTCGTGAACGTGAACGAGGCGGGGGCCGAGAGGGGGTTCCCCGCCAGGTCCACCGCCGCGGAGACGGTGACCGTGAAGGTCGTGTTGGAGAGCCACGGAAGGTCCGGTATCAGCGTGAGCTCTCTGCCGGAGGCGTCCCAGGAGGCCGTGAAGGGCCACGAAGGGTCCAGGCTCACGACGACGCTCGCGGGGTCCACCGGCTCCCGGAACCCCAGGGTCAAGGCCGCCACCGTGGAGACGTTGGCCGTCCCGTCCCAGAACGGCCGGAGCACCTCCGGGGGGCGCGCGTCCACCGCCGTCGTGGCGGCGTAGATGGCGGGCCCCCCGCCTCGGAAGTCCTGCCACGCCACCGCGACCTCCCCCGCCCCCGCCGCGACCGCGGGTGCGAACTGCCCCCCGTCGCCCACGTCGTCGTTGATTGGGAAGGGGGAGAGGAACTGGATCCACCCCGGGCCGTCCGCGCGCGGGAGGACGTCCTCCGCCGCGGTCAGGTTGCCCCCGGGCGGCGTGTCTTGGGCCGTGACCAGGAGGACCTCGCCCCGGTCGTACCGCCCGTTGAGGGAGGCGTCCAGGTACATCACGTCGTCGCCGTCGTCCAGGGGCTGCAGCGCCTCCCCCTGGAGGCTGTCCCCGTTCCCCGACAGCAGCGTGTCGTAGACGTCGAAGGTCCCTGGGAACCCCCGGTGGATGATGAGGCCCATCCGGTTGAACGACACCGTCAGCGCGGGGTCCGGGTTGTGGAAGGACACGTTGAGGTCCCGGAGCTCCGGGACGGTGTCCACCCCCAGGGCGTGGAGGTCGAAGAACCGCACGACCTCGGCCCCGCCCGTGGGCGGCAGCACCGCCACGGTGGCGTTCGCGCCCATCCCGTAGGAGAAGTTCAAGGGTGTGGAGGGGAAGCCCGCGGGGGCGACGTAGCTCATCTCCATCGTCACGTTGGAAATCGGGTCCCCGTCCTTCAGGCCGAAGTTCTCCGGGTTCACCCCGACGTCCTTCGCCCCGTCCACGTAGACCCAGCCGACGCTCATGACCTCCTGGGGGCCCACCGTGTAGTTCAGGTAGTCCCCGTGGCGGGTGTCCCACCGCAGGTAGGAGGGCGCGTTGCCGCTCGTCGTGTCCCAGGACGAGATCCCCGTGAACTCCACGTGGGGGTACAGGACGGGGGCCTCGTCGAGGATGATGTCGTCCGTCCCCCGGTCCCACTGGCCGTCATCCCCGCGGTCGTTGTACGTGAGGACCTGCCCGACGAGGTCCTCCGCGAGGTTCGCGGCGCCCGCGGCGACCACCGCGTCCGGGGAGCCGACGCCGTCCAGCACCCCCGGGTCCAGGAGGCCGTTCCCGTCGTCCAGGAGCACGACCTCGTCCGCGTCCCAGACGCCGTTGAGGGCGGCGGGCATTCCCCGTGGGACGTCAAGGAAGCGGTTGCCGCCGCCGCGGGTCACCGCGGGCTGGAAGCTCCCGTCCCCCACCTTGCTCGCCGCCCGGATGTTCATGTTGCCCCCGGCGGTGTCCGCCCAGGCCACGTGGACCGTCTGGGCGTCCTCGTCCCACGCGAGGGAGGGGGTCTGCTGGTCCGCCGTCGCGTACGGCCCGTAGGCGGGGGTCGGCAGCACGGGGACTGAGGGCTCGAAGACCCCCGCCCCGTCGCCCCGCGCGTACCGGATGGTCCGCCGGCCGCCGACGTCGTCCTGCCAGGCGGCGTGGACCCGCCCCGAGGCGTCCACCGCGATGGACGGGAAGGTCTGCACCGTCCCCGGCGGGCGGTCGCTCAGCCGCGCATCCGGCTCCCACGCCAGCCCGTCGACGGAGGCCGCTGTGAAGATGTCGAAGTCCGGCTCCGGCCCGAAGGGGCCCTGGATCGTGCCGCTGCGGCCGTCCGCCCAGGCCACGTGGACCTTCCCGCCGACCCCCACGGCGACGTCCGGGTAGCGCTTCTCGATGCCCGGGGCCCCGCTCACCACTGCGGGCGGGGAGAAGGGGCCGCCCCCCACGGAGCGGGCGGCGCGGATCTCGGCGTTGGCGTGGTCCCAGGCGACCAGGACCCAGCCGCGGGCGGGGTCCACCGCGAGGCTCGGTCGGCCGTCATCACTCCCCGCGGGGTCCACCCGCTGGTCCGCGGAGAAGGTCCTCCCGCCGTTCAGGGACCGGGCCCAGTACAGGTTCGGCCCCCCGTCCCGCCAGTCCTCCCAGACCACGTAGACGACGCCGTTGAGGACCGCCACCGCCGGCCACAGCTGGTTCGCCGCCTCCCCGGGGAAGGCGTCGTTCACCTGGACGTTGGGGCCGAAGGTCATCCCGGCGTTCGTCGACCGCGCGAAGTGGATGTCGAAGTCCCCGTCCCGCCGGTCCTGCCACGCCACGTAGAGGTCGCCGTCGTAGGTGGCCATGGAGGGCGCCGAGCGCGTCCCCGCCGGGTCGTCGCTCACCAGGGCGTTCGCCGAGAACGGGGTGGCGGCGGCCGTCCAGGGCGTCCCCGCCAGGGGCAGGCTGAGGGCCAGGGCCAGCACGACGACTGCGACCCACGCACGCGTGGATGCCCACATCTGCCTCCGCCAGGCG
>CAYFXO010000061.1:0-10025 GCA_964347125.1 uncultured Methanomassiliicoccales archaeon
GATTCGAACCCCCGACCTGCGGTTTACGAAACCGCCGCTCTAACCTGCTGAGCTACAGTGGCGCGAGGCGTTCCATGCCCCGCCACGTAATAAAGATTGGTCGGGGCCTTCAGTAGACCTCCAGGGTCGTCGCCCACTTCTCCTTCCCCCGCCCGGGGAGGTAGCCGACGAGGATCAGCAGCACCGACGCGAGGACGAAGCCCGCGAACTCGAGGATCTGGTCCGTGAAGGGGAGGGCCTCGCCCGACACCGCCGCGAAGATCAGGATGAAGGAGACGAGGCGGAGCACCGCCGCGACGCCCCCGCTGTACACCCCCACCGTCTTCCCCGCGGAGAGGCTCACGAGGATGAGGTAGACGACCAAGAACGCCAGGACCACGGGGCCCACGAGTTCAGAGCCGGGGAGGATCGGGTTCCGGGGGAGGCTGAGGATCCCCAGGAGGCCCGCGAGGAAGATGAAGAGAGCGCGGAACTCGAAGGAGTAGCCGTACACGTCCCTGTGGTTGCGGGCCACGACCCGGGGGGGTTGGAGCTCCGCCACGACCTGAGCCACGGCGGCGTCCGTCCCGCCCCCGATCTCCGTCGCCGTATCGAGGACGTGGGACTCGATCTCCCGGAGGATGTTCTCCCGGACCCCCGTGGGGAACCCGAAGAGCTGGCGGCGCAGGCGGCCCAGGTAGGCGTCAAGATCCCGCATGGTCCTCCCCCATCACCCCAGTGCAACCTTCCACGAACAAGGACCACTCGTCCCGGGCGCGGTCGTACGCCTCTTCGCCCTCCACTGTCAGCCGGTAGTACCTCCGTGGGTTCCCGGTGTCCCCCGTCACCCAGGAGCTTTCCAGGTACCCCCGCTTCTCCATCCGGTGGAGGGCGGGGTAGAGGGTCCCCTCGGGGATGTCAAAGTAGCCATCTGAGCGGCTGCGCAGTTCGCCCATGATCTGGAACCCATACTTGCTCCCTTCCCGCAGCAGCGCCAGGATGCAGAGCTGGATGGCCCCCTTCCTGAGTTGCCGGGCCCACTCCTCCACGCGCTCAGGCATGGGAGGCCTCCTATTGACCGGTCCGTATATTATTCTCTCGGAGAAAAGAGACACGAGGACGCGCGGGCCCGAGAAGAGCGTCCATGGGGTGTTGAGGGATTGAACGTCCTCAGGTGGCCCAACGCGTCCCGGTCTTCATCGTGATCTCCTCGGGGAGGATGACGCACCTTGAGAGCGCCATCAGGTCCTCCCACTCCTGCAGGTTCGTCTTGACTCGGCGGGCCTGGAGCACGGCCCGGCGGAAGCTCCCCTGGCGCGCTTCCACCGGTTCGTCCGCCTCTCCTTCCCGCGCGACCTCAGTAGACCGCTTCATCCTCCTCCAAGTCCTCCTCCATTCTCGCCTCCACCTCGCGACGGCGGCGGCTCCGCTTGAATGCCAAGGCGTAGGCGGCGACGGCCCCCACAGCCGCCACCGCGACCTGCGCCAGGATCGTCCCCCCGGGCAACAGGTCGACCAACTCAGTCAACTCGAACTCGATGAACCGCGATACGATGGACGGGTCGTGGCGGATCGTCTCCCCCTGGGGATACGCGAACACCCCGTCCAAGGCCACGCCGACGAAGTCCGTGTTCTCTACCGTGAGTTCCCGCTCCTCGGCCCCCAGGAGGGTCAGCCTCGGCCGGTCCTCGACCTCACCATCCACGAGTAGGTCGTGCCCTCCCCAGGAGAAGTCGGTGCGGCGGCCGTCCCACGCGTCCCCGAAGTGGACGGACGTGGGAACGGTGCGGACCTGGAAGGCATCGGTGTCGATTCCCTGCACTCGGACCTCCGCGCCGAGCAGGGCGCCGAGATGGCCTCCCGCCCAGTCCTCATTGTCGGCATGGGGGGCCTCTCCGAAGAAGGTGCGAGAACCGACGAGGAGGACCGACTCCCCACCGTGGAAGTCCCACCCCCTCACCTCGACCTCATATTTCGTCTGCCAGGTCACGAGTCGCCCCCGGAACTGGCCGCTTTGGAGGGACTCCGCGGACGCCACCTCGAGGCCCTTGGCGCCTTGCTCCAGTTCCACGCGGTAGCGGGGCACCTCCACCGTGGCCGCGTCAGAGGCCTCCGCACGGACGGTGATGCGGAGGATGATCTCCCCCACCCGTCCCTGGCCCCCCTCCCAGACTTGGTCGTACTTCATGCTGTACAGGACGAGGGTGACCCGGTACTCCCCGTTCCCCAGGTCCTGGTGGCCCAACATCCCCCAGGACTGGGAAAGGTCCAGCGCCTTGACCGCGTGCTCGTCCTGGATGCCCTCGATCGTGGTGAAATCGACGAGGTTCTGCTCCGGGGTGCCCACGTACTCCATGAGGAGGCGGAACTCGTGGACGACCACCGTGTCGGCGTCGTAGGCGAACCGGCCGGCGAAGGTCCCGTCGGGGCTGTAGGCCTCCAGCACGGCGAGCCGCCTGGGGAAGCTCTGGACGATGTAGACCGCGTTCTCCACCTCCTCGCCGTAGACGATGTGCACGGAGGATCGCTCCGCCTCGAACGCGACGGCGGACCCGCCCCCTAGGAGCGTGGTGGTCCCTTGGTCCACCGTGACGCCCGTCGCCGCGGACTCCCCTTGGACCGGCGCGGCCCCGAAGGAGAACAACAGCATGGTGGCGAAGAGCAGGATGAGGCCCTTGAGGCGGAGCGGGCTCTGCCCCTTCTTGGGCTTCTTGCTCGAAAGGTCGATGACGCGGACCTCCTTCACGGTCTTCCCGGAGGCCTTGATCTTGCGGATGGTGTCTCCTTCCATTCCGATTCACCCCCACCTAGGCGAACTAGGCACCTAGTAATACTATGCAGGGGCTAAATAGGTTTCGGCGGCGCCGGCGACGGGACTTCCAGCCGAAACACACAACCCTTTAGAGGGGACGGCGGGTTGGCCACCCGCCCCTCTCCGAGGAGACACCATCGCCCAGGGGGAGCAGTCCATGAAGTTCGAGACCATCGACCCGTCGTCCGAAGAGGTCATCGCGCGGTACGAGACCATGAGCCCCGAGGAGGTCTTCGCCATCGCGAAGGGGAGTCGGGAGACCTTCGCCCCGTGGAGTCAGCTCCCCGCGGCCGAACGCGCCGCCCACCTCACGGAGCTGGCCAAGGCCCTTCGGGAGAAGAAGGACGACTACGGCCGCCTCATCACCCTGGAGATGGGCAAGCCCATCACGGAGGCCGTCGCCGAGGTGGAGAAGTGCGCGTGGACCGCGGAGGTCTACGCGGAGCACGGGGAGCGGTGGTTGCGGGAGGAGGTCGTCGAGGCGGACGGCCTGCGGCACGCCGTCACCTTCGAGCCCCTCGGTGTCATTCTCTCGGTGATGCCCTGGAACTTCCCCTTCTGGCAGGCCCTCCGGTTCGCCATCCCCACCCTCCTGGCGGGAAACGTTTCCATCCTCAAGCACGCCTCCAACGTCCCCCAATGCGCCTTCGCCATCGAGGAGGCCTTCCGCCTCGCGGGGTTTCCGGACAACGCCTTCCGCACGATCCTCGCAGACCACAGCACCGTCAACGACCTCATCGCGTCCGAGTACATCCAAGGCGTGTCCCTCACGGGGAGCACCGGGGCCGGGATGAAGATCGGAGAGGCGGCGGGGCGCAACCTGAAGAAGGTCGTCCTCGAGCTGGGCGGCTCCGACCCCTTCCTGGTCCTCGACGACGCGGACCCCGACTTCGCGGCCCAGAACGCCGCCCTTGGCCGTCTCATCAACGCCGGCCAGAGCTGCATCGCCGCGAAGCGGTTCATCGTGGCCGAGTCCGTCGCTGAGGCCTTCACGGAGAAGCTCGTGGAGTACCTGGAGGCCATGCAGGTCGGCGACCCCATGGACCCGGACACCCAGGTCGGCCCCCTCGTGAACAAGGCCGCCCTCCACGACATGGAGGCGGTCGTCGAGGACGCCGTCAGCCAGGGCGGCGTCGTCCGGACGGGCGGGGAGCGCCTGGACCGCACGGGTTACTTCTTCCCGCCCACCCTCATCGCCGGGGCCACCACGAAGATGAAGGTCGCCTCGGAGGAGGTCTTCGGCCCCGTCGCCCCCGTCCTCACCGTCCGGGACGACGCGGAGGCCATCGCGGTGGCGAACGCCTCTGAGTTCGGCCTGGGCGCCAGCGTGTGGACCGCGGACCTGGAGCGGGGGGCCCGGGTCGCGAAGCGGCTGGAGGCGGGGACGGTGTTCGTCAATGGCGTCGTGAAGTCGGACCCCCGGATGCCCTTCGGCGGCGTGAAGAGGAGCGGCCTCGGCCGGGAGCTCTCCAAGTACGGCCTCCGGGAGTTCGTGAACGTGAAGGGCCTCAACGTGTACCCCCATGGCGGGCCGGTGAACCCCCCCAAAGGTGGAGAATGAAGGCGTCCGACCTCTTCGTCCAGTGCCTGACGGCGGAAGGCGTGGAGTACGTCTTCGCCCTCCCGGGGGAGGAGAACCTCCACCTCTTGGATAGCCTGCGGGTCTCCGGGATCCAGGTCGTCGTCACCCGCCACGAACAGGCGGCGGCCTTCATGGCGGCCACCTACGGTCGGCTGACGGGCAAGGTGGGCGTGTGCCTCTCGACCCTGGGCCCGGGGGCCACGAACCTCGTCACGGGCGTTGCCCACGCCCAGCTGGGGGGCATGCCCCTGCTGGCCATCACCGGCCAGAAGGGGATCCGCGAGAACTGGCAGGCGAACTTCCAGGTCCTGGACGTCGTCCACATGATGAAGCCCCTCACGAAGCGCTCCGTCCAGATACGGAGCCCCCAGAGCATCCCGAGGGAGGTCCGGGAATCGTTCAAGGTCGCGACGGAGGAGCGGCAGGGGGCCTGCCACATCGAGCTCCCGGAGGACATCAGCCAGGAGACGGTGGAGGACTCGTACCGCCCGCAGCCCGTCGCCCCGCCGCGACGCCCCTCGCCGGACCCGGAGGCCGTGAAGACCGCGGCGGCCATGATCCGGGCCGCCAACGACCCCGTCCTCATCGTCTCCAGCCGGGCCCAGAGACGGCGCGTCCACGACGCGATCCAGGCGCTCTGCGACGACACGAACCTGTACGTGATCCACACCCAACTGGGCAAGGGCGTCCTCGGGGACGACCACCCGAACTCCCTCTACGCCTTCGGGATCCACAAGCACGACTTCGTGAACTGCGTGGTGGACCAGGCGGACCTCATCATCACCGTGGGCTACTCCACCGTGGAGTACCCGCCCAGCGTGTGGAACCACGGCCTGGACAAGGACATCCTCCACATCGACTTCGCCCCCGCCTACCACGACATCTTCTACTACCCCAAGTGTGAGCTCCTCGGCGACATCGCGAACTCCCTCCACGCCCTCAAGACGGAGTTGGCGGGGTACCGTCATGAGGGGCGCTACGCGAAGCAGGTGAAGGCCCAGCTGGACGAGATGCTCTTCGTGGAGGGGGCGACGGACGACGCCTTCCCCCTCCGCCCGCGGCGGATTGTCGCGGACTGCCGGGCGATTCTGGGCCCCGAAGACATCCTCTGCCTGGACAACGGCATCTACAAGCTGTGGTTCTCCCGCCACTACAAGACCTACCGAATCGGGACCTTCCTCCTGGACAACGCCCTGGCCTCCATGGGGGCGGGCCTGCCGAGCGCCCTCGCCGCGAAGCTCGTCCACCCCGAGAGGCGCGTCCTCGCGGTGTGCGGCGACGGCGGGTTCATGATGAACTCCCAGGAGCTGGAGACCGCCGTCCGCCTGGGGATCCACGTCGTCGTCCTGGTCCTCAACGACAACGCCTACGGTTTCATCAAGTGGAAGCAGACCACCTACGGCATGGAGGACTTCGGCCTCGACCTGGGAAACCCGGACTTCGTGACGTACGCGGAGAGCTACGGGGCGGTGGGGTACCGGGTGGAGTCGGCGGGGGACCTGACGCCCACCCTGGAGCGGGCCTTCGCCCAGGATCGGCCGGTGGTCATCGACTGCCCCATCGACTACTCCGAGAACGTGCAGGTCTGGGGCAAGGACCTGGATGGCGTCGTGTGCCCCATCTGACGTCCCCGCGCTGAAACTTCATAATCCCTCGCCCCCTTGAGCGCCGCGAATGACCGCCATCGGGTCGTGGGTCCTCCTCGACGGCACGTTTCAGCGGGGCGCCCTCGCATTGGAGGACGGCGTGCCGGTGGAGTTCCGGAGCGGAGAGACGGGTGACGCCCACCCGGGCGTCGTCGTCCCCGCCTTCGCGAACGCCCATACCCACCTGGGCGACGCCTTCATCCGCGACCCGCCCCAGGGCTCCCTTCGGGACCTCGTCGCCCCGCCCGACGGCTACAAGCACCGGCGACTCCGGGAGGCCTCGGAGGAGGAGGTCTTCGAGGGCATGCGGGGGGCAGCGGAGACCACCGTTGCGGGCGGCAGCACGGCCTTCGCCGACTTCCGCGAGGGCGGGCTGGCGGGTGTCCGCCTCCTGCTGCAGGCGTGCCTCGGCCTGCCCCTGCGACCCCTCGTCCTCGCCCGGCCGGCCGCGGGGGAGGGCACCCCCCAGGAATGGCGGGCCCTCCTCCAGGCCGCGGACGGCCTCGGCGCCAGCAGCATCCGCGACGTGGACCCCGCTATCCTCGAGCAGTGGTCGGCCGCCGCCCATCGAGCGGAAAAGCTGTTCGCCCTCCACGCCAGCGAGGGCACCCGGGAGGACATCGACGCCATCCTGGACCTCCGGCCCGACTTCCTCGTCCACATGGCGAAGGCCACCCCAGCGGACCTGGAACGGTGCGCGGACTCGGGGGTCCCCGTGGCGGTCTGCCCGCGCTCCAACGCCCGCTTCGGCCTCAAGCCCGATGTCCCCGGTATGCTCGCGGCGGGCCTCACCGTGCGGCTCGGCACGGACAACGCCATGTTCGCCCCCCCCGCGATGTTGGAGGAGATGCGGTACCTCGCGGGCCTGCGCTGGCGGGGGACGCGGATCCCCTCGGAGGCGGTCTTCCGGATGGCCGTCGCCGCGAGAAAACCTTTAAGAGAAGCGCCCAGCTTAAGCGTTGAACTCGACCAGCCCAGCGACCTGGCGGTACTGAGGAAATCCTCGGGGGAGCCGACCTTCGACACCCTGATCGCCGACCCCGAATCCTCCGTCTTGGCGGTTGTCCACGCCGGCGCCCTGTGGGAGGTCCGAGGGAAGGCCGTCACCGTTCAAGGATCCTTGGGGGACTGAGATGCCGAAAGCGAAGAAGAAGGAGCTGAAGGTCAGGGACGTGATGACGCCGGACCCCATCGTCGCGAAGCTGCCCGGCACCCGGACGGAGGTCCTGCGCCTCCTCGTGCAGCACCAGCGGACGGGGCTCCCCGTGGTGAAGCCCGACGGGACGATGGCGGGCTTCGTGGCCCGGAAGCACATCTTCGAGCGGCCGGAGGAGGAGCAGCTGGCCCTCATCGTCCAGAAGGACTGGCCCGTGGCCGCCCCGACGGACGCCGTCGCCGACGTGGCCCAGCGCATGGTCGAGGACGACCTCCATCACCTCCCCGTCGTGGAGAAGAAGAAGCCCGTGGGCATCCTCACCCCCACGGACCTCCTGGAGGTCGTGGAGGACCTGAACCTGGACACCCCCGTGGACGAGCTCGCCCGCTCCCCATGCGTCCCCGTCTACGAGATGACGCCCCTGCGCGTGGCCTCGGAGATCATCAAGATCGCGCGGGTCTTCGCCCTCCCGGTGCTGGATGGCGACGGCCACCTCTCCGGCATCCTCACGGACCGGGACATCTTCGGCAAGACGGAGATCAACGGCAGCATCGCCATCTCCGACCTCGGCCTGGGCTCCGACGAGGACGCCTGGACGTGGGAGGGCCTCCGGAACGTGATGAAGCTCTACTACGAGGAGTCGAAGATCACCCTGCCCGACACCCCCGTGAAGGAGGTCATGGTCCCGAACCCCGTGACGGTCTTCCGGAAGACGGGGGTGAGCGAGGCCGCGCGGCTGATGCGGCGGAACGACTTCGGCCAGCTCCCTATCCGGGACTCCCAGGACCGACTCTACTCCATGCTCTACGAGCTGGACGTCGTGGCCGTCCTCGTGCCCTAGGGGGTCGGGATGCCCGGGAAGTACGACGACCTCACCTCCCTCTCCCTGCGGCGGGGGTTCCTGTACCCCGCGGCGGAGATCTATGGGGGCCTCGCGGGCTTCTACGACTACGGCCACCTGGGCGCGACCCTGAAGCGCAACTGGGAGGACCTATGGCTGGAGACCTTCCTGAACCTCCACGAGAACTCGCACCTCCTGGACACGACGAACATCCTCCCCTTCCGCAGCCTCGACGCCTCGGGGCACGTGGACCACTTCACCGATGTCATGCTGACGTGCCGGGCGTGCGGTCGCGGCGTCATGGCCGAGTGGCTCCTCGAGCAGGCGGGGATCCCCGGCGCGGGCCTGGCCCCCGACGCCGTGGACGGGACCGTGAAGGAGAAGGGCCTGGCCTGCCCGGACTGCGGGGGCGCCTTCGGCCCCGCCGCGGCGTTCAACATGATGTTCCCCGTGGCCATCGGCCCCGGCGGGAAGGACGAGGGGTTCCTCCGCCCGGAGACCGCCCAGGGCGCCTACCTGGCCTTCAAGCGGGAGCACGAGTCCCTTCGCCGGGTCCTGCCCCTGGGACTGGCCATCATTGGGCGCGCGTTCCGCAACGAGATCTCGCCCCGCCAGGGCACGTACCGCATGCGGGAGTTCATCCAGGCCGAGCTGCAGATCTTCTTCAACCCGGCGAAGTTCGACGCCCAGCTCCCCGCGGCCCCCGCCGAGGTGCCGGCGATGCAGGTCGCCACGGCCGCCGAGGCCCGGGGTGGAGAGGCGCCCTCCCGCGATTCGAAGGCCCTGGAAGCGGACCTCGACCTCCCTCCCTGGTTCACCCGCCACATGGCGGTGGTCTGGGACTTCTACGTCCGCCAGATGGGCTTCCCCCCGGAGCGGCTCCGCTTCCGAGAACTCGGCCCCGAGGAGCGGGCCTTCTACAACCGCCTCCACTACGACCTCGAGGTCGAGATGGAGAGCTTCGGCGGCTACCGGGAGGTGGCGGGCGTCCACTACCGCGGGGACCATGACCTCTCGGGACACCAGGTGGGGTCGAACAAGCGCATGGCCGTCCCGGACGACGGGGACCGGGTCGTGCCCCACGTCCTCGAGCTCAGCTTCGGGGTGGACCGGACCCTCTGGGGCCTCCTGGACGTCCACTACGACGCGGCGGGGGACCGGATCGTCCTGCGGCTGCCTCCCCGACTCGCCCCGGTTCAGGTGGGCGTGTTCCCCCACCTGCGCAAGGACGGGCTGCCCGAGAAGGCCCGACAGGTCCTCGAGCCCCTGCGGGGGCGCTTCCGCACGGCGTACGACGCGTCCGGGTCCATCGGCCGCCGCTACGCCCGGATGGACGAGATCGGCACCCCCTACTGCGTCACCGTGGACCACGAGACCCTGGAAGGGAAGGGGGTGACGCTCCGGGACCGGGACTCGCGGGAGCAGGCCCGGGTCCCCGAGGACGACCTGCCGGGCGCGTTGGACGCCCTCTTCGGCGGCCGCGGGCTCCCCCGCGGCCTCGCCTTCGGCCCCCTGGACTGAGGGCGGTTATCACCCATGAGAATCTGAGTTGGTCCTTTTTATACTCTCCAACGCCACGATGCTCCAGGGACGTCAGTCCTGGCGCCAAGTCTCACGCCCGTGGACATCGCGTAGGAGCGTCGCGATCGTGGTGGAACTGGGTTCAAGCGTCGCACTCGCCGTCGTGGGGATCATGCTCTTGCAGGGCATGTGGCTCGCCTTTCTCACCTACATGATGCACCGCCGGGGGAAGGAGGCGAGGGCGGAGAAGCTCCAGGCCCAGTGGAAGCGGGAGAACCAGACGACCATCGAGGAGATCTTCCTCCTCCACCGCAGCGGACTCCTCATCCGCCACCAGACCCGCCGCCCGCGGCCCGACGTGGACCAAGACGTCCTCAGCGCGATGCTCCTGGCGGTCCAGGAGTTCGTCAAGGATTCCTTCCGGGGGGAGCGCGGGAACCTGGACGAGATTCGGTTCGGCGAGTTGCGCATCCTCATCGTCCGGGGGA
>CAYFXO010000062.1:0-7415 GCA_964347125.1 uncultured Methanomassiliicoccales archaeon
CGCCCATGATCGTCCCCACGGTGGATGCGACACCGGTCTCGTCAAGGTGCCTACGGCGGTAGTAGCGAGGGCGCAGGAGAGGTCACCACCTGACCCAGGGGGGGCCTTCGGGGCGGCCCATCAGGAGCAACGGTATATAACCATGTTGATGAAATTATGCGCTGGCGAGAACAATTCCACCCCTTGATACGGTGAGAATCACGGGACGGAATGGGCCCTCCGGGAGTCATGGGAAAAACGTTTAAGACGCGCCTCCCGTTCGCGCTCGCGCGCCGCGGTAACTCAGTTGGGAGAGTGCGAGACTGAAGATCTCGAAGTCGCCGGTTCGAGCCCGGCCCGCGGCATACCCGCCCCCGACTTAGCTCAGACTGGCTAGAGCGGCTGACTGTAGTGGGTATCCCGGAGCAATCCGGTGTCGCCGCTGAAATCAGCAGGTCCCCGGTTCAAATCCGGGAGTCGGGACTCCTCGGGCCCGCCCTCAGTCCTCGCGGACGTCGACAGTGCCCGCCGCGCCGTCCACCACCGCCCGCGCGCCCGCGGGGATGTGGTCGATGTCCACCTGGTCCACGCAGGGCACGTCCGCGATGATGCACCCCACCGCCACAATGGCCTCCGTGTCGCGGTTCACGATGGCCGCGGGGGCCGTCCCCGCCTTCTTCAGGCGGTAGACGATGTAGGAGCCGACGGTGGACCCCCGACCGAAGGGGAAGGCCAGAACCTTCCCCGCGATGCTCTGGCCCTCCAGTTCGTGGTCCCGCTCGACGACGACGCCGGTGTCCGGGTCCACCCCGCCGAAGAAGGAGATCGGCATGGCCGTGACGAGGGCCTCCCCTTCCGCGGTCCCCTTGTGGATCCCCCGTCCCTGCAGGCGGGTCATCGCACCGCCTCCCGCACGCAGTCCTCGAGGGACATGACGTGGACCTGGAAGTCGTGGCGGCCGCGGCCGTAGTAGCAGGCCTTGGAGGAGTCGGAGGCCATGGCTCGGAACCGCCCCTTGAGGGGGGCCACGACCATGCACGTGTCCGGGGCGAGCTTCGCCCCCGCCGCCTCGATGGTCTGGACGTAGCCCTTCTCGCGGGCCTTCTCCTGGACCTCGCGGGCGACGCACACCCAGAACTCCTTCGTGACCTTCCGACCCTCGAGGAGGTCGGCCACCTGCCTCACCTCGTCCATCGAGAGGTGGGGGCACCCCACCGCCACGAAATCGATGGGCGCCTCGTCCCGGGCGGCGGCGACCGCCTCGTCCACCTCCGCCGCGGACATGACGATCTCCTCCTCCGGATCGCCCACCGGGTTCGGCGTCACCCCCTCGATGTGGAACAGGGGGACCCCGCCGTAGGTGGCGATGGCGGCCCCGTAGGACTTCAGCTCGTCTTCCGTCGCATGGGCCACGCCCCGCACCGCGGACAGGCGATTGCCCACCCGATGGCCGATGGCCATGCCCAGGACGCTGAACTCGAACGTGCCCGTCGGCGGGCGCTCCACGCGGACGGCCACCGCCGCCTCGCGGGGCCCGTCCAGGTGCATGCCGTACGCGGGGGTCCGCCCCGTGAGGGCCGCCGCCAGGGCCGAGGGGCCTCCCTCCCGGTTGGTGCGGGCGCCCAGGACGGAGTTCGCGAAGGCGACGGCTGAACTCTCCCCCCAGGCCACGTGGTCCCCGAAGGCGGGACGGTTCCCCACGTAGTACGGCGTGCAGGTCATCGTGGGGAGGATGCCCATCTTCACGAAGGCCTCCACCACGGCCCGCTGCTTGTCCACGAAGTCCCCGTCGATCCCCAGGACCTCCGGGTGTTGGAGGTCCATCCCCGCGGGGTTCAGGGTCGAGTAGGCCCGGGTCCTTCCGTCCCCCGCCATCTCATGGAGGAACTCCAGGCCCGCGTCGCCCAGGTTGTTGTAGGAGACCCCGGAGACCTGGACGGAGGTCACGGGGACCATCCGCGCGGCGTCGTAGATCTTGCCGAGGGCCACCAGGATCTCCATGGAGCGTTGGGCGGCGCGCCCCTCTTCCCCGTCCAGCATGCCCTGCTCTTCGGCGGTGAGGTCCATCAGGTTCCCCTCAGGATGCGCTCCACGTCCGCCTCTGGGAGGGCCGCGCGGCGGTAGCTGCTGTCGTCCCCCAGGGGTCTCGTCAGGTCGAAGCCCGCCTTGCAGGTCTCCCGGGTGTCCTGGTCCGCGCTGGGGTCCAGGGAGGAGCCCTTGGAGCCCGGGTAGGTGTACAGGTCCCGGTCCGCCTGGAAGCGCGTGGCGAGGGCGAACTCGATCTGCTCAGGGTCCTCCGGGTCGATGTCCTCGTCGACGACGAAGACGTGCTTGCAGGACGTGTGCCCCTTCATGGCGGCCTCGATGGCCTTTCGCGGGTCGTCCTCGGAGGCCTTGCGAATCTGTACGACCGCGTGGAGCCAGCCGCGGCCCCCGGCGGTGAGGTGCACGTTGCGGCAGTCCACCACTTGGCTCACGGCGTCGAAGATGGTCGGCTCGCGGGGCATTCCCATGAGGACCTTGTGCTCCGGGCCCCCGCCCGTGAGGGCGTGCCAGATGGGGTCGCGCTGGCGGGTGATGCGCTCCACGGTGAAGACGGGCTCCTGGCGGACGACGTCGTAGGTGCCCGTGAGGTCCACGAAGGGGCCCTCCTCGCCTCGTTCGTTGAGGCTGAGGGTGCCCTCCAGGACCACCTCGCAGTCCGCCGGGACCAGGGTGTCCGAGAGGGTGGCCTTCACGACCTGGAGAGGGGCGATGGCGTTCGCGATGCCCAGCTCGTCGTCCTCCAATCGGACGGAGGTGGCCCCCGCGAGGAGGACGTTGGCTCCGTTCCCTACGCAAACGGCCACGCGCATCTCCCCGCCGTGGCGCTCCAGAATCTGGTGGGTGTGGCGGGGGAGGACCCGGGCCGTGCATCGGTCCTTGCCGACCTGCATGAGGCGGTGGAAGGCGGCGTTGTGGCCATACTCCTCGTCGCGTATCAGGGTGACGCCGGAGGTCACGTAGCGCCCGCCGTCCTTGGGATAGTGGAACAGGATCGGGAGGCGGTCCAGGTCCACGGTGTCCTCGATGACCTCCTGACAGGGGGCGGTGTCCACGACTTCGGGCTCCGAGGGATGGGCGATGGCCTCCCGCATCCTTGGGATGATTTCCTGAGGTTCCCAGCCCAGGGAGTGGGCGACCTGCCCCCGGGTGGTGAAGAGGTTCCCCGCGATGGGGAAGGGGGAGTCGCTCACGTTCTCGAAGAGGACGGGGCGAGTGCCGAGGGCGGCCATGGCGGCGGTGACGTCGAAGCGGGAGGACACCTTCTCCTTCACGCGGACGAGGGCCCCTTCGCGGTCCAGCTGCTCGATGAACCCGCGGAAGCTCAGTCGCCCCACCTCCGGTAGAGTTGGTGCTCGATTCCTAGGACGTCCAGGACCTTCCCCACGAGGAAGTCCGTGAGGTCGTCGATGCCGGAGGGCCGGTGGTAGAAGGCGGGCGCGAGGGGCAGGATGATGGCCCCCGCGAGAGAGAGCTCGTGGAGATTTCGGAGGGTCGGGGTGCTCAGCGGGGTCTCCCGCGGGCAGAGGACGAGCTTGCCGCGGGTCTTCAGGACGTTCTCCGCGGCGCGGGTCATCAGAGAGGAGGCCAGCGAGTTGGCGATCTCCCCGAGGGTCTTCACCGTGGCGGGGATGACGACCATGCCGTCCACCAGGAAGGACGAGCTCGCGAGGGGCGCGGTCATGTCGTCCTCGTCATAGTGGAACGAAGCGAGGCGGCGGGGCGTCTCCGGGTCGATGTCCGTCTCCTCCTTGAGCACCTGCGTCGCCCACGGGGACATCACGAGGTGGGTCTCGACACCCGCCTCCTTCAGCGCGCGCAATAGGGCGACGCCGTAATGGACGCCCGAGGCTCCGCAGATTCCCACAACCAGACGCACGGAAGATCCCCGCTCCCCGTCCTTCTTCGCGGTTGATGCCGAGTCTGTCGCATATAGGTTTGCAGAGGGTGACGGGGCCCGCCAGACCCGTGGCCCACGCCGCGGTGCGAACGGCCCGGCCCCGCGAAACCCTTATACCGTCTGACGCCATACCCCTGAGCAGCAGACATCAGTCTGACCACACCGCTACGGGATGGGATGACCCGCAAACCACGCCAACTAGCCAACGCTGACCCGACCACCCGAGGCCTCGCGAAGGCCGGAGTCCTCCGCGTGGAGGTCACCGGCCATGGTCGTTCCCGGGAGAAGGTCCGAGTCCCCTACTCCTTCAGCGCCGCGGTCAAGTCCATCACGATCCTCTCCTTCCTCCTCTGGTGGCTCCCGACCTTCGGTCAGATGATCGCGGGCTACGTGGGCGGTCGGCGCGCCGGCGCCCCCTGGAAGGCGGCCCTCGCGGCCTGCGTCCCCGTCCTCGTGATCTACGGCACCGCCTTCGCGGCGGAGAACGGATACTTCACGAACGAGCTCGCGATGCTCTCCGCCATCCCTGCCATGGCCGCCGACTACCTGTCCTCCGCCATCCCCGCCCTCACCCCCTACATCGACTTCGTCTCCGAGTACCTCGCCACCTTCATCGGGTTCCTCAAGGCGACGGTGGTCGTGGGCCTCGACGGCTACATGGTGACCATCATCTTCGCCTACGTGGGAGGCGTCGTGGCCCAGCAGCGGTACCGGGAGCTCCGGTTCGGAGGCTACGGGGCAACGACCCGCACCGTCGTCAGCGCCCCCCTCCACCGGGGCGCCCCCGTCCGGTCCACGGGCTGGAGCGCGGTCGGGGCCCAGCACCTGGGGGACATGAAGAAGATCCCCGTCGTCATGGGAGCCTCGACGGCGGCGAAGGCCGCCCCCGTGAAGAAGAGACGGAAAGTGAACAAGCCCGCCCCGGCCGCGGAGGAAGTGAAGGCCGCGGAGGCCGTTCCGCGGGCGACCCGCTACGATCGCAAGGCCGTCAATCGCCGCCTCGTCGAGCGCGCCCTCTCCCACTACAAGCGAGAGCGTCGATGAAAACGTTTTTATGATGACCGGACCTAGGCGCGGGCCGGATGTTCTGCCCGGAGTGCGGGACCTTGATGAACCCGGAGGGGGACAAGCTGAAGTGCCCCAAGCCGGACTGCGGCGCCGAGCGGGACATCACCGACGCGGACGCGGCCCAACGGGTCACGTCGAAGGCCAAGGAGAAGGCCGACATCCTCGTTCTCGATGAGATGACGGAGACGCTGCCGCGGACGCGGGTGGACTGCCCCGAGTGCGGGGCGGAGGAAGCGTACTGGTGGATGCGGCAGACCCGGGCCGCGGACGAGCCCACGACCCGCCTCTACCGGTGCGTGAAGTGCCGCCACAGCTGGCGGGAGTTCTAGGGGACGCCGTTGTCCCCGTTGTTCAGCGCGTCCGCCAGGTCCTTGGCCCGCTCCATCTGCGTCGCGTCGCCCGCGAGGACCACCGCCTCGATGTCGGCGATGGCCCCCGCCACGGTCGTCGCGGTGGTGAGGGCGGGGAGGTCCACGGGGGCGTCCATGTCCACCTTGCCCGAGACGACGTTCAGCCACAGGGCCAGGAGTTGCTGGCGGGCCTTGGCCTCCATGTCGGAGCCCGGCTTGCCCGTGAGGAGGGCGCAGGCGTCGTCCACCGAGGCGAGGCCGTCGAACACGTCCGACTGGTCCGCGATGGCGTCCACCCACTCCTGCGAGATGCCCGTGTGGTTTCCCTTGAGCGGCTTGTCCTGGCACTGTCGCTTCCAGTAGCCCTTCGACCGGGGCTCGAAGGCCGGCGGCTGGGCCTGCTCCAGGACGTAGAGGACCCCGTCCCCGCCGGGGACGAGAATCTCCGCGATGCCGTCCAGGTCCAGGTCCGCCACCGTTGGCTGCCCCCGGACCTTGGGGACCTCGAACACCCAGTCGAGGCTCCCGTCGTCCGCGTTCACCGCGAAGACGTTCGGGTCCGCGCCCGCCAGGATCTCGACGATGCCGTCCCCGTCGATGTCCGCGGAGACCAGGGCCGCCTGGGACCATGCGGGGATGGGGAGGGTCGTCGTCCAGAGGATCGCCCCGTCGTAGCCGCGGTACGCGATGAGGGTGTGGTCGTTGGAGTCCCCGCCGATGACGTCGAGGAGGCCGTCCCCGTCCACGTCCACGAGGGTGGGGGAGTGGTAGAAGGCGTCGTAGGCGGTGTCCTGCCAGAGGACCGACCCGTCGGAGTCCAGGACGACGGCGCCGCCCGAGGCCACCATGAAGAAGGCGGTCTCCGGCTCCCCGTCGCCGTCCAGGTCGCCCACCGCGGGCGTCGCGCCCACCACCTCGCCCAGGTCGACCTCCATCTCCACCGCCCCGGTGACCGCGTCGAAGGTCCGGACCAGGGCCCGGTCGTCGATGGCCACGATCTCGTGGTCGCCGTCCCCGTCGAAGTCCGCCATCGGGGAGGAGGTGCGGATGTAGTGGGTGAAGGGGACGCTCTGCCAGAGGACGGACCCGGTCGGCCCGTCGAAGGCGTAAAAGGTGTCGTCCATGGAGCCCAGCAGGACGTCCAGGATGTCGTCCCCGCTGATGTCGTAGAGGATGGGGGACGTCACGAACCCTTCCTCCTGGAGGGACGTGGAGGTGAACTGCCAGTTCACGGAGCCGTCCTCCCCGTTCACGGAGTAGATCCGGAGGCCTCCCTCGGTGAAGTGGGACCCCTCCACGACCACGAGCTCCGTGAGCCCGTCGCCGTCGATGTCCCCCGCGGCGGAGGCGCCGGCGAGGGACGGGGAGTTCATGGTCGCCGACCACTCCGGGCTCCCGTCCTGATCGAGGGCGTACAGGACATCCCCCGCGGCCACCAAGACCTCGATGGCACCGTCGTCGTCCGCGTCCGCCACGAGGGGCGTGTGGACGGCCTCGCCCGAGATGGAGAAGGTCCACCGCACCGCCGGGTCGGTGATGTCGCTGACGAAGGGCGCGCGGCCCGTGCGGCCCCAGTCGTACCGCTGGATGACCCACGGGTCGGTGGCTCCCGCCGGTTCCGGCCCGGGGCCCGCGGTGAAGCTCGGTGCCGCGGCGGACGCGACCAATGCGCCCAGGACGACCACGGCTATCGCTGACGTCCATCGAGTCGGGTTGAGCATGACTCTCCCCTCTTGGGTCCTTAATTATGCGGGCCCTCGCCTAAGAAGATTTCCTGAAGGACCCGATATATCTCCTGAAGATAGGCTTATAAAGCGCGGTCCAATTAGGTGCTCCAGCGTCGTCCGTGGGGGAGCGCATGTTCACCGCGAAGATCAAGTCCGAGGTTTTCAAGGAGGTCATCGACCTCATCTCCACCCTCGTCGAAGAGGCCAAGGTCAACGTCGACGCGGACGGGTTGACGGTGAAGGCCGTGGACCCCGCCCACGTCGCCATGCTCGACCTCGCCCTGGGCAGCAACGGCTTCGAGGAGTACAAGGCGGACGGCGTCGAACTCGGCCTGGACATCGACAAGA
>CAYFXO010000062.1:7545-9816 GCA_964347125.1 uncultured Methanomassiliicoccales archaeon
GAAGGTCACCGTGGCGACGACGGAGCTGCGTCAGGGCATCCGGGCCTCGGAGAGCGTCTCCGACCACATCGCCCTCTCCGCGAACCCCGACGGCTTCGAGGTGACCTCCGAGGGGGACACGGACCAGGTCGAGCTGAAGCTGCCCAAGGACCTCTTGGAGGAGCTGGACTGCAAGGAGGCCGTTCGGTCCCTGTTCCCCCTGGACTACTTCTCCACGATGATCAAGGCCATCAGCACCGCCCCCTCCATCACGATGTACCTGGGGAGCGACTACCCGGTAAAGATGGAGTTCGCCATCGCCGGGGACAAGGGCAACGTCACCTACCTCCTCGCGCCCCGCATCGAGAGCACGTAGGCCCCGACGGCTCAGCGGCCCGCCATCACGAGGATGTACAGCATGTCCGCGGACCCCTTGCAGTAGTCCGCGGCGTTCTCGATGCCCTCGAGGAGGTCGTTGAGGAGGATCACCGCCCCGGGCTCCGCCGTCGCGCTGACGAGGTTCTTCTTCACGTCGAAGTAGAGGTCGTCGATGAGGCGCTCCAGCTGCTCAACCCGGTGGCGGTGGCGCCGCACCGCGTCCGCGTCCTTCCCGAAGGCGTCCACCGTCTCCTTGAGGGCCCGGGCGCAGTCGAGGGTGTTCTTGGACATCTCCTTGTAGTGGGTCCAAACGTCCGGTGGGATCTCCGTCCCCGACTCGATGATGATCTGCAGGTTCCGGGCGGCGACCTTGATCCAGTCCGCGACGTGGTCCACCCGGCGGACGAGGCGCATCAGGTCCTCCCGGTCCTTCGACGCGATCTCCCCCGTGGTGAGGGCCTCGAACATCGCGGTCTCCACGCTGTCCGCGGCCTTCTCGTTCAGCTCCACCCGCCGCAGGCTGCTGAGCACCCCGTCCCGGTCCCCCGCCACCATGGCCCCCAGGGCG
This sequence comes from uncultured Methanomassiliicoccales archaeon, assembly GCA_964347125.1. Classification (GTDB taxonomy): domain Archaea; phylum Thermoplasmatota; class Thermoplasmata; order RBG-16-68-12; family CAYFXO01; genus CAYFXO01. Next base: position 8,471 of record CAYFXO010000062.1, read on the forward strand.
TTGTCCATCTCCGCCGTGGTGTCCATGACCTTCAGGACGTGCTCCTGTGCCAGCCGCACGGCCTCGTGCCCGCGCCGTCTACCGAACCAATCCAGCAACGCCTTTTCACTCAAGCTTCAGCGCCTCCCGCAATCCTTCCGGTGGCATCGGGAAGACCCGCAATTCCTCCTCCTGGAATCCGATGCTCACCGAGCCGTGGATATTAAACTTTTGAGAGAGGGGGCCGTCGACGAGGAACGTGTCCCCCGTGGCGGCCCGGACCTCGTGGCGGAGGTACGACCCCATGAAGCGGCGGTTCACGACCCGCCCCAGGATGGCGTTGGGCCGCGCCTCCGCGCTGAGGCGGGTGTGCTCGGGCCGGACGGCCAGCACGACGGCGTCCCCGACCCGGAAGCCGTCCGAGGGGATCCGCAGGAAGTTCTCATTGCGGAGCGCGATGACCCCCCACGAATCCGAGATCCGCCGGACGGTCCCCTCCAGGAAGTTGCTCTCTCCGACGAAGTTCGCCGTGAACACGTTCTCCGGATGGCGGTAGAGGTCCTGGGGCGGGGCCACCTCCACCAGGCGTCCCGCCCGCATGACGACCACCCGGTCCGCCACGGACATCGCCTCCTCCTGGTCGTGGGTCACGTGGAGGGCCGTGAGGCCCAGGTCCTTCACCAGCCGCCGCAGCTCGTAGCGCAGGTCCAGCCGCACCCGGGCGTCGAGGGCGGAGAGGGGCTCGTCGAGGATGAGGGTCTTCGATTGGTTCGCCAGGGCCCGGGCGAGGCCCACCTTCTGTTGCGCGCCCCCGCTCAACTCGTTCGGGAAGAACCCCTTCCGGTCGAGGAGGTCCACGAGCTCCAGGACGTCGTCCCCGATCTCCGACTCCCGCTGGGGACTCCAGGCCTTCACCCGCGGGCCGTAGGTCGCGTTCCCCCACACGTTCAGGTGGGGGAAGAGGGCGATCTCCTGGAAGACGTACGCCAGGTCCCGGTCCTCCGTGGGGACGCCGGCCATGTCCTGGCCGTCGATGAGGACCCGTCCCGCCGTGGGCTCCCAGATCCCCGCGATGATCTTCACCAGGGTCGTCTTGCCGCACCCGCTCGGGCCGAGGATGCCCACGTACTCCCCGTCCGTCACGTGGAGGTCCACGTCCTCCGCGGCCACGATGGGACCGAAGCGCTTCGTGATGCCCTCGAGGACGATGTCGGCCACTACTCCACCTCCAGGGCCTTCTCCAGCCCTTCCGGCGGGAGCGGGTACATGTTCCCCAGGTCCGGGTCGAAGCTCACGGTGACGTCGTCCCCCGGGGCGAAGGCCTGAGCCCGGGAGGACGGCAGGCGCACGCGGACGCTGCCCCCGTC
>CAYFXO010000063.1:0-9761 GCA_964347125.1 uncultured Methanomassiliicoccales archaeon
AGGCGGAGGTTCCGCGTGATGGCGCTGGCCGCCTTCCGGACCTTGCGGCGGTCCTGGCTCAAGGTCGTGCAGATCTCGTAAAGGGTCCGCGGGAGCCCCGTCATCTTGCAGCCCACGTAGATGGAGGCGGCCGTGACGGTCTCGATGCTCCTCCCCCGCACCAACCCCTCCTTCATGGCTCTCTTGTAGATCAAGGCGACCTCGCTCCGGACGTGCTGGGGCAGGCTGAGCTGCGAGCCCATGCGCTCCAGGACCCGGTGGGCCTGGACGAGGGACCGTTCGCCGGGGGCGGAGGTCTTGCTCTGCCGGTGCAGCGTGCGCATCCGGCGGAACCGGTCCTTGGACCGGGTATCCAGGGACTTCCCCCGCCAGTCCTTCCGCGGGAGGGGGATGTCCGTCGTGAGGTTCAGGACGGAGGAGCCCGCCCCCACGGGCGGGCCCACGCGGGACTTCGACTCGCGCTCTTCCGGGGTGAACGCGGACCACTCCGGGCCGCGGTCGAAGAAGTTCCCGTTCAGGACGAGGCCGCAGTCATCGCACATGAGCTCTCCCCGCACGTAGTCCTGGACCACGTGGCCGCTACCGCAGTCGGGGCACGCCTCTTCATCTTCCATCAATACGTTGGACGCCATGGTTCTCGCCCATTCCTAGACACGGGAGCCCATCGTTCCGAGTGCCCGGGCTCACCTTTCGGACATCCTAACACGGTATAACGCTATTATAACATCGGTGTCACTGTTCTGAGTTACAATGAACGGTTGGAGGAGGCTTACCCCTATAAACCCGTCCAGGCATCCCCGGGGTGACATGGCGGGCTTCTCCGAGCTCCACCTGAGGCAGGAGGTCCTCCGCGCGGTGGCGGACCTGGAGTGGACCTCCCCCACCCCCATCCAGCAGCGGGCCATCCCCCCTATTATGGAGGGGGCGGACGTCATGGGCCAGGCCCAGACGGGCACGGGGAAGACGGGGGCGTTCTCCATCCCGATCCTCCATCGGATCCGCCCCGGGCAGGGGGTCCAGGCCTTGGTGGTCGTCCCCACGCGGGAGCTGGCCCAGCAGGTGTCGGAGGACTTCGACGCCCTGGCGGCGCACACCGGAATGCGGAGCGTGGCCATCTATGGCGGGCAGTCCGTGAGCGTGCAGAAGAAGGCCCTGAAGGCGGGGGCGGAGCTGGCGGTGGGCACCCCCGGCCGCCTCATGGACCTGATGCGGCAGCGCGTCCTGAACCTGGAGGGCGTGAACACCGTGGTCCTGGACGAGGCGGACCGGATGCTGGACATGGGGTTCATCGAGGACATCAGCTGGATTCTGGAGCGGACCCCCAAGGACCGCCAGACCCTCCTGTTCTCCGCGACGATGCCCCCGGAAATCCGCGGCCTCGCCCGGAAGTACATGGACGAACCGCGGGAAGTCATCGTGTCCCGTGACGAGCTCGTCGTCCCCCAGACGGAGCAGGTCTACTACAACGTGGGCCGGAGGAACAAGGTCTGGCTCCTCTGCACGATCCTGGACGCGGAGCGGGCCGAGCGGGTCCTGGTGTTCTGCCAGACGAAGAAGATGGTGCGCATCCTGGCGAAGCGCCTCCGGGCGTACGGGTACTCGGTGGACGAGATGCACGGGGACCTGAAGCAGGCCACCCGGGACAAGGTCCTGCGGCGGTTCAAGGAGGGGCAGGTGAAGGTCCTCATCGCGTCCGACGTGGCCGCCCGGGGCCTGGACATCGAGAACATCTCCCACGTGGTCAACTACGACGTCCCCCAGGACATCGAGGCCTACGTCCACCGGATCGGGCGGACGAGCCGCATGGGGAAGGAGGGGAAGGCCGTCACCTTCGTGACCCGGGAGGAGATGGACCAGGTGCACAAGATCGAGGACTTCGCCAAGACGACCATCGACATCGAGGCCCTGCCGGAAGCCCGGAGGGACGACACCGTCCGGAAGGTGGTGGACTGGGACCAGGAGGCGGATCACTTCGGGATGGTCACCTTCCGAGTCAACTTCGGCCAGGACGACGGGATGAAGAAGCTGGACCTCCTGAACCACATCACGCGGAAGGCCCGGATCAGCGAGATCGACGTGGGGGACATCACCGTGGAGGGCGACCACAGCCTCGTCCAGGTCCACAAGGGCGTGGCGGCGAAGGTGGTGAACATCATGAACGCCGCTCGCATCGGCGCGAAGCCCATCGAGTTCCGGCCCGCGGACGAGGCTACCTCTTCTTGAGGCCTTCACCCGCGAGGGCGAAGTGGGCCAGGAGCGACTCCAGCTGGATGCGCTCGTTGGACCCCTCCACGATGCGGAACTCCGCCTCCCCGGTGCGGTCCACGAGGGCGACCTTCAAGTCGTCGTCGATGCCCAGCTCGAAGATGTTGCGGTGGATCTGCTTCACCACATCGTCCCCGGAGAGCCCGTACTTGATGAGGAGGTCGTCCAGCATGTCCCTGGCCTTCAGGAACTCCCCGGAGAGGGAAACCTCCAGGAGCTCCTTGATCTGCTCCGGGCGCGCGGTGGCCGCCGCCTGGTAGAGGGTCTCCGAGTCCACCTCGGTCCCGAGGGTCGCCGCCACCTGGAGGGAGTTCGTGGCCCGCCGCAGGTCCCCCTGGGCGATGTACACCAGGGCGTCCATGCCATCCTCGGTGACCTTCAGCTTCTCCACCTTCGCGATGCGGCCCAGGTACTCCCGCACGTCCTCGTCCTTCAGGGGGCGGAAGCGGAACACCGCGGTGCGGGACTGGATGGGCGGGATGACCTTCGAGGAGTAGTTCACGGACAGGATGAAGCGGCAGTTGTGGGTGTAACGCTCCATGGTGCGCCGGAGGGCCGCCTGGGCGTCGGAGGTGAGGTAGTCCGCCTCGTCCAGGAAGAGGATCTTGAAATCGTACCCGCCCAAGGGGGAGGTCCGGGCGTAGTCCTTGAGGGAGGGGAGGTTCCGGCGGCGCCCCGCGTCGCTCATCTGGGCCCGGGACCGCATCACATCGACGCCCCGCTCGTCGCTGGCGTTGAACTCCTGGAAGTTGTGGACCCACTCGTCCCCGTAGATCTCCCGGGCGAGGGCGATGGCGCAGGTGGTCTTCCCGGTCCCCGCGGGGCCGGTGAACAGGAGGTGGGGGAGGCTCTTCGTCGCCGCGTAGACCTTCAGGCGCTCGACGACCTCCTTCTGGCCGACGACCTCGTCGAGGGTCTTGGGTCTGTGCTTCTCGACCCAGACGTCCTTCATGGGCTCCCCCTTGCCGCGGGAACGCGGGGAAGCGGTATTAACCTTTTTGGGGAGGGGGGGTCCGAAGCTGGGACGAGGCGCTCCCCATGCATGGGCTAAATACGTCGGGTCCCTTGGTGGGCCGTGGACTGCTCCCAGTGCGGCGCTCGCGCGGTGGTTTTCCTCCGCTACGCGGGGCGCCACCTCTGCGGTGACCACCTCGCCGTCTTCGTCGAGCGGCGGGCCCAAAAGGAGGTGCGGGAGCAGCTCAGGCTCGACGGACACGCCCGCATCGCCGTCGGCCTCTCCGGCGGGAAGGACAGCTCCGTCGCGATGGTGCTCCTGCACAAGTTCCTGGCGCGCCGGCCTGATGTCGAGCTCGTCGCGGTGACGGTGGACGAGGGGATCGACGGCTACCGACCCCCCGCCCTCGAGTTCGCGGTCCGCCTCTGCGACGAGTTGGGGGTCGAGCACAACGTGGCCCGCTACTCGGAGGCCTATGGGCACGGGATGGACGAGGTCGTGTCCCTCGACCCGGAGGCCATCCCCTGCTCCTACTGCGGCGTGTTCCGACGCTCTCTCCTGAACCGCGAGGCGCGGCGGCTGGAGGCGGATTACCTGGCCACCGGTCTGAACCTGGACGACACCGCCCAGTCCGCCTTCATGAACTTCGCCCGCAACGACATGGAGCGGACGGCCCGCATGGGCCCCCACGCGGACGTGCAACCCGGGTTGATCCCGCGGGTCCAGCCCTTGCTCCGGGTCCCGGAGAAGGAGGTGTACCTCTACGCCACGATTCGGGGCATCCCGTTCCACGACGCCGTCTGCCCCTACGCGGAGCGGGCCCAGCGGGGCCTCTACCGGGAGGTCCTCGCGCGGCTGGAGGAGCGGTCCCCAGGCACGCGCCACGCGATGCTGGGGAGCCACGAGGTCATGCGGTCCGCCCTCAGGATGGCGTCCCCTCCTGTGGAGCTCTCCACCTGCTCGGAGTGCGGGGAGCCCACCCTGGGGGACCTCTGCCGCGCGTGCGCCCTCGTGCAACGTCTCCAGGCCTAGGCCGTGTGGGGCGGCGGGAGGGGCCGCGGGGTGCAGACGGGGCACTCGCCCTGGTCGCCCTCGTAGTCCCGGACCAAGGGCGTGCCGCATAGCGTGCAGTGGGTCAGCCGCAGGTACCCCTCCCGATGATGGCGGAACTGGGCCCATGCGTAGACTGCCTTCAGGCTGAGACCCGCCATGAACAGCACCACGAGGGGAGCGAACTCGATGGTGAAGGTGTACTCCTGGTAGTGCCGCTCGAACTGGGCGTTCCCCAGCAGGACCAGGAACCACAGGAGGAGGGCGCCCACCTGGCCCACCCCCGCGAACAGGCGGCGGAGGCTCCCGAGCTGGTAGAACCCCTCGTAGTAGCCGAGGGCCGTCAGCAGGGCGCCGATCAGGAGAACCCGCTGGAGGGTGAGGTTGAACCCTTGCGCCGCGGCCGGGTAGTTCACGGCCGCCAGGGCGACGAAGACGAGGGGCACGAGGACGAAGACCAAGGCGCTCAGGAGGGCGTAGAGGGCGCCGCGGCGGAGGTTTCCGCCTTCCCATGTGGGGCGGGACTCTGTTTCGGTCACTTCCTTCATGGCCTTCCCTCAAGGCGGGCTCCACGGGATCGGGAGGACCTCCTCGAACCGCGCCCCGCCGCTCAGCTCCACGACGAACGCGAACTGGAGGAGCTGGGTTTCGGCTCGCAACGCCTGGTACGTCTCGTTCGTCATCTCCAGGTACGCGAACCCCAGGTGCCGCTCGCCCAGCGGGATCGTGACGTCCGCCGCCGAGAGGACCCCCGACGCGTTCCGCAGCTCCACGGAGACGTTCGCCGCCCCCGAGAGGAGGGGGGACGTGGTGACGATGTACGGGATGGTGACGTTGGCCGTGTCCCCCTCGACGTCGACCTGGGCGTTCTCGTAGAGGATTTGCCGCTCCGGGACGAGGGCCGTCCAGAGCTTCGTGGACTCGTAGGCGCTGTGGAACCGGATGAGGCCCAGCGTGTAGTAGGCCTCCACCTCGATGGCGATGGTGAGGACGCTGTCCGAGAAGATGAGGGAGTTCGCCTCCTGGAGGACGGAGAGGTTCATGGGGACGGAGACGGGCTCCACGTGGACCCGCCCCGCGGGGATGGTGAACCGGGGATGGCGGTAGTCCACGAGCTGCTCTCCCTGCTCCGTGAGAACCTCGATGTCGATGCCCACGCCGGAGATGTCGTAGAGGCCGCCGTTGATGACGCTGACGTTGGACTCGAAGAGGATGTCCTGGGCGGCGATGCGGTACTGTATTTCCTCCCCCGCGGGAAGGAGGAGCTGGAGCCTGCCCGTTGCGACGACGTAGAGGGAGGTGGCCAGGATTATGACGATGATCAGGTTGACGACGACCACGAGGACCTTCAGGGCCCGCAGCACGCGTCGGTCCACAGTCTCGCAAAGGAGGCGGCGGTATTTAGGGGCTAGGCGCGGACGTCGATGGTCGCCGCTCTGGAGGGGCCGATGGAGATGAGGGCCACGGGGACGTCCACGGCCTCTGCCAGGCGGTCCAGGTAGGCGCGCATCGTCTCCGGCAGGGCTCCGTAGCCCCGCCCCGCCATCTCGACCCACTCCCGCTCCGTGAGGTCCGGCCACCCGGGGTGCTCCTCGAGGACGGGCTCGCACCGGGCCAGGAGGCGCATGTCCGCGGGGAACTCCGTCACGTCCTTGCCATCCGCCCTGTAGCCGGTGCACATCTTCACGGTGTCCAGCCCCCCGAGGACGTCCAGGCGGGTCACCGCGAGCCCCGTGAGGCCGTTCACCCGTGCCGAGAAGCGGACCATGACCTGGTCGAGCCACCCCACGCGGCGGGGACGGCCCGTGACGGTGCCGTACTCGTGTCCCACCTCCCGGATGCGGTCCGCCGGGTCCTCGTGGAGCTCCGCGGGGAAGGGCCCCGTGCCCACGCGGCTCGTGTAGGCCTTGACGATCCCGATGACGGAGTCGATGCGGGTGGGGCCGATGCCCGCCCCCACGGAGGCGCCCCCCGCCACGGGGTTGGAGGACGTGCCGTACGGGTAGACGCCGTGATCGATATCCAGGTGGGTGCCCTGGGCCCCTTCTAGGAGGACGTCCTTCCCCGCTCGGATGGCGTCGTCGACCAGGACGGAGGTGTCCGCGATCCGGTCCCGGAGGGCCTCCCCGTAGTCCAGGTGCTCCCGGAGGAGGTCCGCCTTCGAGAGGGTCTCGTCCCCGCCCAGGGACTTGAATAGCCGCTGCTTCAGGGGGACGACCACGTCGAGCTTCTCCGTGAGGGCCTCCGCGTCCAGCAGGTCGACCATCCGGATGCCGTAGCGCGCGACCTTGTCCGTGTAGCAGGGGCCGATCCCCCGCATCGTCGTGCCCGCCGCGAGCTTCCCCTTCCCCTTCTCTTCGAGGGCGTCCTGCACCTTGTGGTACGGCATGATGACGTGGGCGCGCTCGCTGATCCGCAGGGTGGCGGGGGTGACGCCCCGCGCGTTCAGGTCCTGGAGCTCGCGGAGGAGGACGCCCGGGTCGACGACGACGCCGTTCCCGATGACGCACGTCTTCTCCTCCCGGAGAATGCCGCTGGGGAGGAGCTGGAACTTGTAGACCTCCTCGCCGACCTTGACCGTGTGGCCCGCGTTCGTGCCGCCCTGGTAACGCACGACGACGTCCGCGGACTCCGCGAGGTAGTCCGTGATCTTCCCCTTGCCTTCGTCCCCCCACTGGGTGCCGACCACGACGGTGACGGGCATGGTATCTGATTCGCGGTAGCCTCGGGCGACTATAAAACGGAGCGGTCGGGAGAAGGGCTAGGTGGCCCGCTTCAGCTGCTCCCGGTACATGTCCACGACCTCCTTCTCCGTCGTCGCGTCCTCCGCGGCCTTGTCCTCCCGCCAGCGTCCCGTGAACCGCGGGAACCGGATGGCCAGCCCCGCGCCCTCGCGCACCGCCCCCCACCCGCACTGGTGCACGGGGGACAAGGTCACCTCCGCCCCGCGGATCTCCATGATCTTCCCCGGGGCGAACCAGAAGTCCGCTTCCAGCTCCGAGACCACCCGCGGGTGCTTCTGGTCCCGCTTCCACTCCGCGAGGAGCGCCTCCAGCCCCGCCAAGTCCTCGTCCGTGAGGCCGCTCCCGAGCTTGCAGAGGGTCGGGAAGGTGTCGTCCTCCTCCCGGTATGCGGCCAGCAGCAGCGTGCCGTAGAACCCCGCGCGACGCCCCCTCCCCGCGAAGGCCCCGACGACCACCAGGTCCAGCGTGTCCGTCAGCTCCGCCTTGTACTCCCGCTTGTACTTGATCCAGTTCCACCCGCGGCTCCCCGCCTGGTAGGGGGAGTCGAGCGCCTTCGCCATGAGCCCCTCGCATCCGGCGGCGATGCTCTCGTTGAAGAACGCCTCCGTTTCCTCCAAGTCCTCCGTCACGATGAACTTCCCGAGGTCCACCACGTCCTGCGGTTCGACGCACGACTCCAGCGCCACCCGCCGCGTCTCCCACGGCTCCTGGGTCATGTCCGCCCCGTCGAGGAACAGGCAGTCGAAGAGGTACAGCCTAACCGGGTACTCCTCCTGGGCGGCGTCCAGGTCGTAGATGCGGCCCCTCCGGCGGGAGACAACCTGGAAGGGCAGGAACTCCCCCGTGTTCGGGTCCACTGGGACCGCCTCCCCCTCGATGACCGCCTCCGTCCCCGTGAAGGCCCCTCGCAGCCCCTCCACCAGGTCCGGGAACTGCCCGGTGATGTCCTCCAGCCGGCGGGAGAACAGCCGGATGTCGTCCGAGAGGTGCGCTTGCACCCGCAGGCCGTCGTACTTGTACTCGAAGGCGCAACGCCCCAGCTTCTCGAAGACCTCCTCCGCCGACGGGAGGCGCTCCGACAGCATCGCCCGCAACGGGACGCCCACCTCGAGGTGGATGTCCGCCAAGGCGTCGATGCCGTCCCGGGCCAGCACCTCCGCTACTCGACCCAGGTCCGAGGAGACGTTGTAGGCCCGCTCCACCTCGTCCCGCCGCTCCTTCTCCGCGAAAGCGGCCGCGAGGGCGTCCACAATCGTCATGTCCGCCACCCCGAGGCGCATCTTCCCCATGACGGTCCGGAGGATGTACTTCGCCTCCACGGGGTCCGCGTCGTGGAGGAGGTCCGCCAGGAGCTTCCGCTTGCGTTCCTGGGAGCCCGCCCCCGCGGCCTCCGCAATTCGCAGGAGGTTGTCGTACACCCGCGGGACCGTGAGGGCCTCCGAGAAGAGGGAGCGCTGCCGCTTCCTTCCCATCGCGTCCTCCCCCACGAGGCCCATGTCCCCCTTCTCCTTCCAGAGGGCGGTGACCTCGTCCTCCGAGAGGCCCGCGGTGAACGCGATGGACTTCACGACGAGCTTCTCCGCCAGGCCCAGCTCGGGGCCCTCGTAGTCCGGGAGGACCTTCCCCTGGGTGAGGAGGATGACCCGCCGCATCTCGTCCGGCGGCACCTCCCGCAGCAGGTTCACCAGGATGTCCGTCATCTCGAGGCGCTTCGTCGTCGCCTCGATCTCCTCGTAGTGCCGCACGAGGTCGCCGTAGTCCATCTAGCTCCGACCGCAGATCTTCAGGACCCGGTCGATGATCTCTCCGGACGACCCGGTGTACGCGGCGGGGTCCATGACGGCGTCGAGGCGGCCCCCGAGCTTCGATTTCACCACGTCGTCGCGGAGCAACGCCTCCTTCAGGTCCAGCCCCTCCGCGGAGGCCTCCATGGAACGTTGCCGGACGAGCTCGTGGGCCTCCGGCCGCGGCAGGCCCGCCTCCACGAGGGCGATCATCACGGCCTCCGCCATGACGAACCCGCGGGTGGCGTCCAGGTTCGCCCGCATCCGCTCAGGGTCCACGTGGAGGTTCCGGAACACCTTCGCCGTCTTCACGAGGATGTCGTCCGTCAGGATGAGGGCGTGGGGCAGGATGAACCGCTCCGCGGAGGAGTTCGTGAGGTCCCGCTCGTGCCACGTGGGGACGTTCTCCAGGGCGGGGATGAGCATGGATCGCGCGATGCGGGCGAGGCCGCACACGTTCTCCGAGGTGATGGGGTTCTTCTTCTGGGGCATCGTGCTGCTCCCCACCTGCTTCTTCACGTCGAAGGCCTCCGCGGCCTCCCCCACCTCCGTGCGCTGCAGCAACCGCACCTCCGTCGCGAACTTCTCGCAGGACGCGGCGACGTTCGCCAGCAGGGCCACGAGCTCCACGTAGCGGTCCCGCCCCACGATCTGGCTCGCCGCCTCCTCCACGCCGAGGCCCAGGTCCTCCATGACTTCCGCCTGGATCTCCAGCGCCTTCGGGCCCAGGGGCGCCCCGGTGCCCACCGCCCCGGTCATCTTGCCGACGCACACCCGCGGGCGGGCCTGGAACAGTCGCTCCAGGTGCCGGTCCACCTCCAGGGCGTACACGGCCATCTTCAGGCCGAACGTGATGGGCACCGCCGCCTGGCCGTGGGTGCGGCCCAGCATCACCGTGTCCCGGTGCCGCTCCGCCAGGTCCAGGAGGGCCTCCCGCAGCCCCTTCAGGCTGTCCTCCAGCAG
>CAYFXO010000064.1:0-9514 GCA_964347125.1 uncultured Methanomassiliicoccales archaeon
ACGGCCGCGGCGGTGGCGAACAGACTCAACGCCACCGGCATCCCCGTCCTCTCCCGCGACATCCCGTCGGGCCTCGACGGCGACACGGGGGTGGCGGGGGATCCCTGCGTCCGGGCCCGTTGGACCTTGACCCTGGCCTTGCCGAAGACGGGTCTGCTGGAGCCCACCGCTGCGGACTACGTGGGCGACCTGTACGTGGCGGACATCGCGATCGCGCCCGCCATGTATCGCGCCACGGGCGTGGAGCCGCCGCCGTTCCGCGGCGCGCCATACCTCCCCGTGTAGGGCCGACCCTGGCGGGGTCTGGCTCCCTTCGAAAGGGTTATATAACGACCCGCGGGTATTCTCGCCCCGCGCCGTCCGAGGGGCACCGGGGGGGCCAAGGACTGGAGGAGGATCGAGCGTCATGAGCCGTTCACGCATCGCGCCCGGCGCCCTGTTCGTGGTCTTTCTGCTCTCCGCGTCCGCCGTCTTCATGCCCGTCCCCGTCGCCTCCGAGAGCGTCACGCTCCCGCTGCCAGGCGGGGACCTGCGCGTCGCGGCCCAGGGCGACCCGGAGCTGAACCCCCTCGCGGCCACCCCGACGGACGAGGAGGCCTGGTCCTTCATCGATGTGGTCTACGACTCCCTCGCCCGCCTGGACCCGGACAGCCTCCTGCCGAGGCCGTGGATGGCGTCCTCGTGGACGGTGAGCGGTGACCTGGTCACCGTGAAGATCCGGCCGGGCATCCAGTGGCACGGCGGGGGCGAGCTCACCGCGGACGACGTCCTGTACACGCTGACGGACGCGGCGGGGCTCCAGTCCAACGCCCGCTTCTCCGGTCTGCTGGCGGGCCTCGCGGGGACGGCCCCTACTCCCTATGAGGTGGAGTTCAACCTCACGGGCTTCGCCAGCCGGGGCCGCTTCTTCCAAGAGATCCTCACCTTGCCCATCCTCCCGGACGGGTTCACCGCGGCCTCCGCGCCCAACGGCACGGGCCCCTTCACCGCCGGCTCCACGGCGACGGGCACCGTGAGCCTCGAAGGCGAATACCTCGTGGCGAAGGCCACCCAAGGGCAGGAGTTCGCCCAGCTCCACTCCGCCTACCTCCACGACGGGGTGTACGACACCTACAACGGGGACCTGGCCCTCCTGAACAACAACACGACAACCGTCCCCTTCACCCTCCTGTCCATGCCGGAGGGCACCGTCCAGTTCACCCCGCCCCTCCAGCAGGACATGAGCATCCGGGCGACCTACTCCATCGACGTCCTCTCGAGGCGGATGCCCGCGTTCGAGGGCTTCTTCAAGCCGAACCTCCCGTACCTGGACGCCCTCGTCCTGACGTTCTTCCCCGACGACGGGGGCACCCCCCTCGACGAGACCATGGACGGCGGGGCGAAGGCCCTCCTGGACGGGCGGGTGGACTTCCTCTCCTGGACGGTGCCCAGCGTCGAGGCCACCGCCCTGCGCTGGGAGGGCACGCCGGAGCAGGCGACCATCTCCGGGGCCACGGACCTCAGCCCGTCCTTCACGACCCTGTACCTCGGGATGAACAACCAGGTGCCCCCGCTGGACGACCCGGTCCTCCGTCAGGCCATCGCCCGGGTCCTGGACAAGGACCTGTACCTGACCATCGAGCCGAACACGGTCCCCGGGGACTCCATGGTGGTCCCGGCGAACAGCTTCTGGTACAACGACAGCGTCCCCCGCTATCGCGTGCCCAAGGGGGAGGTGGGCGGCCGGCCGGAGTCCATCCTGGACGGGGTGAACCTGATGCTGGACCAGGCGGGCTACCTGGACCGGGACAACGACGGCTGGCGGGACCGGCCCCAGGCCCCCTACGCCTCCTTCAGCTTCACCCTCCTGAGCATCACGGACCTGGTGGACCCGCGGAAGGCCATCATCGGGTCGAACATCCGGGACAACCTGCAGAAGGTGGGCATCAACACAGGGCTGGAGGCGTATACCCCCGCGGAGATCCAACAGCGCATCGACGGGGACACCTTCGACCTGTACCTCCGCCAGACGACGTCGAAGGCGGACCCGAGCTTCCTCCGGGACGCGCTCCACTCCGGCGGGTCGCGGAACTACGTGAACGCGGCGGACCCCGCCTTGGACGCCCTCTTGGACGCCATGGAGGGAGCGGTGGACCAGGACGTGCGGCGGCAGTACGCGATGGACGCCCAGGGGTGGATTGGGGTGAACGCGCCGCTGGCGCCCATCCTCCACTTCGACCTCCTGAACGCCCGGGAGAAGGCGGTGTACCAGGGGTGGGTGTCCACCGTGGGCGGTCGGCACAATTACTGGACCTACGTGGGGCTGAACCAGATCCCTTCGGGGAGCCTCGTGGTGGACGTCTCCACCTTCACCACCTCCTTCGTCGGTGGGGACACGGCGGACGTCACGGTCCGGGTGACGGACCAGGACGGCTTCCCCGTGTCTGGTGTCGCCCTGACCCTAAGCACGAGCCCCGGCGGCTCCCTGGACATCGGGACGGCCACCACCGACGCCACGGGGGCGAACGTGGAGGACATCACCTTCACCGCCCAGCCCACGGGGGACGTCCGGGACGTGACCATCACCGTGACGGCGGAGAAGGCGGCCTACGCCAGCGCCGTGGGGTTCTGGCGGGTCACCGTGCACCCGTCCGCGGCCCAGCTGGTCGTGGCCGTGAGCCGCTCGCCCCTGTCCATCGGATCGGAGGACGAGGCGACCATCTTCGTGAACGTGACGGACGGGAGCACGGGGCTGCCCGTGGCGAACGCCACGGTCACGCTAACGGCGACCCCCAGCGGGATCGGGGAGAGCCTCGGGGCCGCCGCCGGGACGACGAACGCCCTGGGGGCGTTCCAGACGACCTTCGCCGCGTCGGTGTCCATCGAGTCCACGTTCACGATCACCGCGACGGTGTCCGCCGCGGGGTACGAAGACGCGGAGGGGAAGACGTTCCTCCGGGTGACGCGCCGGACGGCGGCGCCGGAGACGCCGGGCCTGGACACGGTGGCCATGGTGACCGTCGTGGTGCTCCTGGCCCTGGCCTACACGCGGTGGCAACGGAGGCGCCGGGACTAGGCGCCACCGAAAGTGTCAAATGACGTCCGCGGGATGTTTCGCGGGCCATGGCTGACCTCCTGGAACAGGGTGAGAACCGCCTCGAGTGGGCCCGGACCCACATGCCCGTCCTGGCGGCCGTCCGGAAGGAACTGGTGGACGGCGGCACGCTCAGCGGCGTGCGAATCGGCATGGCCCTCCACACGGAGGCGAAGACGGGGGTCCTCGCCCTCACCCTGAAGGAAGCGGGGGCGGACATCCGCCTCGCGTCCTGCAACCCCCTCTCCACGGACGACGCCGTGGCCGCCGCCCTCCGGGAGACCCACCGCCTCCAGACGTACGCCCACCGTGGGGAGACGAAGGAGGAGTACTACGAGAACCTCCAGAAGGTCCTGGACCTGAAGCCGAACGTGGTCATCGACGACGGCGGCGACCTCATCGGGTTGCTCCACACGGAGCGGACGGAGCTCCTGGAGGACCTCTTCGGGGCGAACGAGGAGACGACGACGGGCATCAACCGCCTGCGGGCCATGGAGGCGGACGGGGCGCTGAAGTTCCCGGTGTTCGACGTGAACGGGGCCCGGATGAAGCACCTCTTCGACAACCGCTACGGCACGGGCCAATCGACGATGGACGGCCTCATGACCGCGACGAACCTGGTGGTCGCCGGGAAGCGGTTCGTCGTCGCCGGCTACGGCTGGTGCGGCCGCGGGATCGCCCTCCGCGCCCGGGGCATGGGCGCCCAGGTCATCGTGACGGAGGTGGACCCCGTCCGGGCCGTGGAGGCGAAGATGGACGGGTTCGAGGTCATGCCCATGGCGGACGCCGCGTGGATCGCGGACTTCATCGTGACCGCCACGGGCTGCAAGGACGTGGTCGACGAGGAGGTCCTGCAGAACGTGAAGGACGGCTGCGTCCTGGCGAACTCCGGCCACTTCGACAACGAGATCTCGAAGCCCGCCCTGGAGGCCCTGACCGAGTCCTCGCGGGTCGCCCGGGAGGACGTGCGGGCCTATGCCTTCGGGGACGGGCGGACGGTGTACCTCCTCGCGGACGGCCGCCTCGTGAACCTCGCCGTGGGCCAGGGGCACCCGGCGGAGATCATGGACATGTCCTTCTCCCTCCAGGCGCTGTGCGCCGCCCATCTGGTCGCCCACGAGCTGGAGCCGCGGGTCCACCCGGTCCCGCCGGCCATCGACGAGAAGGTGGCCCGCCTGAAGCTCGAGGATCTGGGGGTCGCCATCGACGCCCTCACGCCCGAGCAGGACGCGTACCTCCACGACTGGCGGGAAGGCACCTGAGGTGAGGGCGTGAGGGTGCGGGAGGCCCAGGCGGTGGACGTGCCCGCGCTCCTTGGGTTGTGGGAGGAGTTCGTCGCCCACGAGGAGGCCTTCGACCCCGACGAGTTCGACATCGGGCCCGCGGAGCGGCGGCGGTACGAGGACCTGTTCGTCTCGAAGCTCTCCGACCCCGGCGCCGCCATCTTCGTCGCCGAGGACGGGGGGAGGCTGGTGGGCTACACGATGGGCTGGAAGCGGCCCCGCATCCTGGCGAAGGGGTCCACGGGGTACGTGAACGACGTCTTCGTCACAGAGGGCGCGCGGCGTCAGGGCGTGGGGACGGCCCTCGTGCGCACGATCCTGGCCTGGTTCCAGGCCGAGGGGGTGTCGAAGGTCGACCTCTACGTCTACGCGGAGAACGAGAAGGGGAAGGGGCTCTACGATCACCTGGGGTTCCGAGCCATCGCCCACCGGCTCACGAAGGAGCTGGAGTAGGTGGGGGCCCGCTTCGCGGTCCTCACGGACTTCGACGGGACGGTGACGACGACGGACGTGGCGGAGGCCATCCTCCGGGAGTATGCAGAAGGCGACTGGTGGGCGGTGGAAGAGCGGTACCGCGCGGGGGAGATCGGGTCGAAGGAGACGTTGCGCGCCCAGTTCGAGATGGTCCGTGCCCCCGAGGAGGAGCTGTTTCGCTTCGTGGACCGCGTGGCGGAGGTGGACCCCTCCTTCCGCGCGTTCGCCGCCTACTGCGAAGGGGAAGGCATTCCCCTGCAAATCGTCAGCGACGGGCTGGACTTCTACATCGAGCGGGCCCTCAAAACGATGGGGGTGGACCTCCCCTTCACGGCGAACGGCGCGGAGATTCGCGGCGACCGGATGGAGATCATCTTCCCCAATGCCCCCGAAGACTGCCCCGAATGCGGGCAATGCGCCAACTGCAAGCTCCAGACGGTGAAGGAGCGGCAGGCCGGCGGCTACCGGGTGGCCTACGTGGGAGAGGGGCACTCCGACTTCTGGGCCGCCCGCGGGGCGGACCACGTCTTCGCGAAGGGCCCGCTGCTCAGGATGTGCCGCGAGGAGGGGTTGCCCCACAGCCCTTATGAACGCTTCAGGGACATCCAGGACGCGTTGGAGGCGGGGTCCCATGGCTGAGCGCTTCCTGGCGGTCTTCGGCCACACGGTCATGGACCACATCATGCAGGTCCCGAACCTCCCGGAACGGGAGCGGACGGTGCAGGTGGAGCACCGGGAGGTGCACTACGGCGGCACCGGCGCGAACCTGGCCCGGCTGGCCGCCCGCCTGGGGGTCAAGGTCTCCCTGGCCTCCTACGTGGGGGAGGACTTCCCCGCGGACTACCGGCGGGCCCTCCAGGCGGACGGGGTGGACGTCACGGACCTGGTGGAGCTCGCGGGGCACCACACCCCCGTGGCGTGGATCTTCACGGACCCGAAGGGGGCGCAGGTGACGGTCATCGACCAGGGTCCCATGCGGGAGGCGGCCCACTTCGAGGTCCCCGCCCACTCCGTCGAGTCCGCGGAGGTCGTCCACCTGGGGACCGGGCGGCCCGAGTTCTACCGTCGGGTAAAGGAGGTGGCCCTGAAGCGCGGGAAGGCGGTGGCCTTCGACCCCGCCCAGGAGATCCACTACGTGTACACTCCGGAGAGCTTCCGGGAACTCCTGGAGGGGTGCGCGTACTTCTTCGGGAACCGGGCGGAGTACGAGGCGGCGCTGAGGCACCTCGGGGGAGAGACCGTGGAGGACCTCCTGGAGCACGTGGAGGTGGCGGTGGTCACCCGCGGCCACGAGGGGAGCGCGATCCACACCCGCGACGGGACGCTGGAGATCCCCGCCTTCGAGCCCGCGGAGACCGTGGACGTCACGGGGGCCGGGGACGCCTACCGGGCGGGGTTCTACGCCGCCCTGAGCCGCGGGATGGACCTAGAGGCCTGCGGGCGGATGGCCGCGGCGACGGCCTCGTACGTCGTCGAGGGGGAGGGGCCGCAGGGGCGCATCCCCACGTGGGACGAGGTCCGCGGGCGGGCCGAGGGGCACGCGTGAGGGGGGTTTGGAGGGCCCTTCCCAGGAGGTCTAGCTCCCTGGGGAAACCTTTATAGACGGCCATATCCTAACCCGGCCGGGGTCGAGATGGCCATCGGATTCGTACTCATCAGCACCGCCCCCGCGAAGGAGCACGACGTGTACAACTCGCTGAAAGGCGTGAAGGAGATCGTGGAACTCCACCCGCTGTTCGGCGAGTACGACCTCATCGCGAAGGTCGAGGCGGACGACTTCAACGTGCTCGGGCAGGTCGTCGTGGACCGAATCCGCTCCATCCCCGGCGTCATCGACACGAAGACCCTCACGGGGATCAAGTTCTAGGAGGAGCCTGGATGTTTGCCCTGAACGCGGCGCACGTGGATGCATGGGACATGTGGAACTTCCTGACAATCTTTCTCCTGACGTTCTCCCTCTTCCTGCTCCTGACGGGGGCCTTCACCGCCTACTTCGGGAGCGGGAAGAGCCGAAAGATCGGGGCGGGCCTCCTGGTGGGCGGCGTCATCATCGGACTCCTGTGGATCTACCTCGTGGGCATCGCGAACACCCCCGTGGACGTGAGGATCTGGGAGCTGTTCGTGCAGAGCCTCGGCATCCTCATCGCCGCGGTCCTCGGCGCCCTCGTGGCCATCGGCCTCTTCCTCCTCGCTATCATGAAGAGCTAGGCCGGCGCAAGCCTTTATCTGGCCGGGCGGATAACCAACTGTGCCCCGAGTCCACATCCTCTTGGGCAGCAAATCCGACCTGTCCGTGGGGAACAAGGCCCGGAAGATCCTGTCGGACTTCGCGGTGGAGCACAAGATGGAGGTCGCCTCCGCCCACCGCACCCCGGACCACCTGAAGAACCTCGTGAAGGCCAGCGACGCGGAGGTCTTCATTGCCATCGCCGGCCTCTCTGCCGCCCTGCCGGGGACCATCGCCGCCCACACGACGCGCCCCGTCATCGGGGTGCCCGTGAGCGGGAAGGTGAACCTGGACGCCATCCTGTCCATGGTGCAGATGCCGCCGGGAATACCCGTGGCCGCCGTGGGCCTGGACCGGGGGGAGAACGCCGCCCTCCTCGCCATCGAGATCCTCGCCCTGAAGGACCCCCAGCTCCGGAGGAGCCTGGAGGAGCACCGGGACCAGCTGCGGGAGTGGGTCCTGGAGGACTCGAAGACCTTGGGGGAGTGAGGTGTTCGACCCCGCGCGCTTCGTGCAGGAGGCGACCCAGTCCCTGGAGGGGAGCATCGAGGGGAAGGCCGTCATCGCGGTCTCCGGGGGGGTGGACTCCACCACCGCGGCGGTCATCGCCTCGAAGGCCCTGGGGGACCGGCTCCTCGCGGTGTACGTGGACACGGGCCTCATGCGGAAGGGGGAGACGGAACAGGTCCGTGGCATCCTCACCCGCCTCGGCGTGCACCACGTCGTCGCAGACGCGTCGGAGGAGTTCCTGGACGCCCTGGCGGGAGTGACGGACCCGGAGAGGAAGCGGGTCATCATCGGGAACAAGTTCATCGAGGTCTTCGAGCGGCACGCCCGGGAGTTCGGGGCGGAGGCCCTCATCCAGGGGACCATCGCCCCCGACTGGATTGAGAGCGGCGGGCAGCTCCGGGACACCATCAAGTCCCACCACAACGTGGGCGGCCTCCCCGCGGAGATGAACCTCCAGCTCGTGGAGCCGCTGCGGGACATCTACAAGGACGAGGTCCGGGTGGTGGCTCGGCACCTGGGCATCGAGACGGCGGAGAAGCAGCCCTTCCCCGGCCCCGCCCTGGCGGTGCGCATCCTCGGGGAGGTGACCCGCGAGAAGGTGGCGGTGGTTCGGGAGGCGTGCGCCATCGTGGAGGAGGAGCTGGAGCGGGCCGCGGAGGAGGAGAAGATGGAGATCCCCTGGCAGTACTTCGCCGTCCTCCTGCCGGTCCGCACCGTGGGCGTGCGCGGGGACCTCCGCGCGTACGGGCACACCATCGCGATCCGCGCCGTCCAGTCCGTGGACGGCATGACGGCCGCGTACTCGAAAGTGCCCCACGACGTCCTGGACCGCATATCCACCCGCATCACGAACGAGATCACGGAAGTGAACCGCGTGGTGTACGACGTCTCCAACAAGCCGCCCGGGACCATCGAGTGGGAGTGAGGGGGCAACAACCTATATCCACCGCGGGGGCCTTCAGCGGGATATGAGGGTGCTGGTGGTCGACAACGGTGGCCAGTGGACCCACCGGGAGTGGCGGGTCCTGAAGTACCTGGACGTGGACACGGCCATCATCCCCAACACGACCCCCCTCGACGACATCGAGGCGGACGGCCTCGTCCTCTCCGGGGGCGCCCCCCGCGTCGGCCTGAATGAGGAGAAGATGGGGCGGAACGGGGAGTACCTGGACAGGGCGGGCGTCCCCATCCTGGGGATTTGCGCGGGGCACCAGTTCATGGCGATCCACTTCGGCGGCGACGCCGCCCCCGCGAAGGTGCCGGAGTTCGGGAAGATGACCATCGAGGTGGACGAGGAGGACGAGCTGTTCCGGGGCCTCCCGCGCACCTTCACCGCCTGGGAGAGCCACAACGACGAGGTCTCGACCCTCCCGGATGGGTTCGTGGGCCTCGCCCACTCCGCCTCCTGCGCCGTCCAGGCCATGCGGGCCGTCGACCGCCCCCTCTTCGGCCTCCAGTTCCACCCGGAGGTGGAGCACACGGAGCACGGGGACGACATCTTCCGGAACTTCCTGCGGGTGTGCGAGGAGAGCCGATGACCCTGGAACGGAGGACCATCCTGCGGCAGACGTTGAAGGAGATCCGCAAGCGGGAGACCTTCGAGAAGGCCCTGGGCCGCATCATCCGGAAGAACGGCGGGACCTACGAAGACTACATCCAGATCGTCTCGGACGTCCGGGAGCGGGCCCACAAGAAGCGCATCGACCTGCTGGAGGCCGCGAAACAGCTAGCGAAGGCCTAGCCCAGGATTTCAGGGTTCACGCAGAACTCCGGCCGCTTCCCCGCCAAGACGCGGAGGACCTGGTCCGCGGTGATGGTCCCCGCCCGGAGCTGCGCCTCGCGGGTGGAGGCCCCGAGGTGGGGGGTGAGGGACGTGTTCCCCGCCGCCAGGAGCGGGCTCCCCTCCGGCGGCTCCGTCTCGTAAACGTCGAGAGCCGCCCCCGCGAT
>CAYFXO010000065.1:0-9149 GCA_964347125.1 uncultured Methanomassiliicoccales archaeon
GAGCGCGTACGTGCCCGCCGCCAGGCCGGAGACGTCGAGCCACAGGGCGAAGGTCTCGTCCGGCGAGTCGAAGCCCCCGTCCGTCGCGGCGAGGGGGAGGCCGTTCCCGAGGCCGGGGTCCGCGCCCACGAAGGCCTCGGCGGCGACCACCGCGGAGCCGCCGGTGGCGGCGTCGCTGACGAGCCCGCCGATGCCGACGATGTCCTGGGCCATCGTGGGGTTCGGGGCGGCGGCGAACGACAGGACCGTGGGCCCTACGGTGTCGCCCGTGAGGGAGTACGTGACCGTGAGGCGCGGCGCCGTCGCCTCGTCCCCATCGTTCCCGCTGAGCCAGGCGAAGATGACGCCCGTGCTGCTCCCGAGCTCGTCGAACCCGTCCAGGCGGTACGAGACGGCCCCCGTGGCCAGCCGGGCCCGGAGCACGTCGTAGTCCCCGGGCGGGTAGTAGAACGCGTTCCACTGCCCCGCCGCCAGCTGGGAGTTTACCAGGGTGGGCGGGACGGTGAGGTCCACTGCCGAGCCGTTGATGTCCGCGTAGGCGTGGGTCGTCCACCCCGCGTCGATGCTCCCGTTCAGGTGGCGGAGCCACCAGTCCTTCACGGCCTCGTTGTAGATCCAGCGGGCGCCGTGGAACTGGACGCTGGCGTTCGTGATGGTGGCCGCGGGCGGGACGGCCGTCGTGGGGAACTGGGCCGCCCCCTTGTAGTTCGTCCCCGCGGGCGGGGCCCGCAGGCGGCTGTGGCCCACGAGGATCTCCGTGGAGGTGAAGTGGTTCCCCGTGGGCTCCGTGTGCCGGACCCACCCCACGAAGCCGTAGTCGGGGGTCGCCGAGAGGCCGGTGAGGGTGGTGAAGCGGTAGAGGGCCCCGCCGAAGTCGTCGAAGGCCTCGTTCCCCGAGGCGTCTACGGAGCGGACCTCGAAGAAGTAGGTCGTGGCGGGGGTGAGCCCCGTGAGGAACAGGGAGTGGCGGGTGGTGAGGTCCGGCTGGGAGGCGACGCCGCCCAGGGCGGGGGTCGGGCCGTACTTCGCGGTGCTGTCCGCCGGCTCGTCCGTCTCCCAGGTGATCGTCGCCGTGGTCACGCCGGGCGCCGCCGCCACGTTCCAGATCTGGGGCGGGAAGCCGTCCACGCGGGCGGTGTCCGTCCGGGTCCCCGCCGGATTGGCCTCCTCATAGGTCGCCGTGACCACGTCCCCGTGCTGCACCTCCAGGAGGCCGTTGGTGGGAGGGCCTACGCGCATGGGCAGGCTCCCGCCGAAGAGGCTCGTGTTCGCTCCCGTCTCCGTGAGGAGGAGGGCTTCCCCGCCGGGCTCCGAGTCGCTGGCGAGGGTGACCCACACCGTCTCCACCGCCCCGGGGTCGGCGTTCAGGTCCGTGTCGTACACCCGCACCCCGGCCTGGTCGTAGAGCCCGTAGGTCTCCTTGTCCAGGGCGACGTAGCCGTTCCCCGGGACGAGGAAGCCCGCCAGGTGGGCCAGGGTGGCCACCGCGAGCTTCGTGCCCCGGGTCTCCAGCTCGAAGTTCAGCTTGTCCACCGTGTCCGTCTGGCTGTGATAGTTCGGGGTGTTGAAGTTCCCCTCCGAGGCGAACATGGCGGGGTAGCCCTGGGCCCAGTAGGGGGCGTGGTCGCTGTTCTGGGCGGTGCTCGTGGGGATCAGGGTGAGGTTGAGGCCGATGCCGTAGTCCCCGTTCAGCTGGTCCATCAGGTTGATGATCCAGGCGCTGGCGGGGTTGCTCATCAGGTCATAGGCCATGCTGTTCCCCGGGTCGTACCCGATCATGTCGTGGTTGAGGACCGCCCCGACCCGGGTGCCCTGGGCGGCGAGGTCGGCGGCGTGGACCTGGCTCCCGATGAGCCCCACCTCCTCCGCGGTCCACCCGATGAAGAGGATGGTGGCGTTGAAGCGGAAGTCCCCGAGGACCCGGGCGGCCTCCAGAGTGGCGGCGGTGCCGCTCCCGTTGTCGTCCGCCCCGGGGGCGAGGTTGCTGGGGTTCGAGTCGGAGCTGTAGGAGTCGTAGTGGCCCCCCATGATGTACACGGTCTCGTTCGCGGGGTCGAAGCCGGGGAGCACCCCGATGACGTTCCGGACCACCTGCCCGGAGTACGTGAAGTAGTGGGACTCGGGGACCAGGTTCGCCTTCGTGCCGAACCGGTTGAGGAGGTAGCCCGCGGACTGGTTCAGGCCGCTCGTCCCGAAGTAGCGGGTGGTGAAGTTCTGGAGGTCGTAGTTGTAGGTGTAGAGCTGCGCCAGGGAGACGGCGTCGACGAGGGCCTGGATCGCGGGGTCAGGGGCGGAGGGCGCCGGCTCCGTCTCCCGGGACGAGGCGGCGGGGACGGCGGCGAAGGCGGCGAGGAGGACCGCGGCGCTCACCCCTAGGACAAGACCCCGACGCCGCATGCCCACGCCTCCCGTTCGACCAACGCGGCTGAGGCCTATAAAGGCGTGCCTGCCCCCTTCGAGGGACGCACGGAAGGTTGATATAGTTCGGCCTCCCGAAATACGGGGTTGGAAGCGGATGGGACCTACTGGCTCGAACGCTGTTATCAGGGCTGATACTGCACTGGGCACCCTTTTAACGGGCCCATGTCAAAAGGTGTCAATGCAGGCCGCGAGGCGCATGGGTGCCCTCCCTGGCCCTCGACCCCCCGAGGTTGGACCCCATGATGGAATCGGACGACAGGCGACGCAAAGCCAAGGATGAACTCGTCGAAGAGTACGAGGCGGAACTGGACCGGATGAAGCGCCGCTATGAGCGGGAGCTTCACTCCTACAAGTACGAACTGGAGGAGAAGGACTACCGCCTGAAGGCCTACGAGGAGCAGCTGGCGAAGATCAAGCAGCCCCCCCTCCTCTACGCGTACATCGCGCGCCTCGCGGGGAGCGACCTAGAGGCGGACCAGGTCGTCGCCGCCCGGGCCAACGAGCTCCTGAAGGTCTCCCTGGGGACGATGGACAAGGGGAAGCTGGAGCTGGGCCAGTACGTGTGGGTCCACCCCCAGACCTACGCCATCGTGGAGGTGGGGAAGGGGAAGCACGAGGGCGTCATCGCGAAGGTCGTCGAGATCCTCAACGGCCGCGCGGTGGTCTCCATCGAGGGGGAGATGGACAAGCGGATCGTCAAGGTGGACGGCCGGCGGCTGCGCTCCATCAAGCCCGGCTTCCAGGTCTCCCTCCTGCCCCCCACCTTCGAGCTCCTGGAGGTGCTCCCGAACCTGGAGGTGAAGTCCCTCCTCCTGGGCGAGCGGCCCAACGTCCGCTACGCGAACATCGGCGGCCTCGACGAGGCCATCGAGCGGGTGCGGGACGTGGTCGTCCTGCCTTACAAGGAGAAGGCCCTCTTCGAGCAGATCCACCTGGAGCCGCCCCGGGGCATCCTCCTCTACGGCCCCCCGGGCTGCGGGAAGACCCTCCTCGTCCGGGCCATCGCCAACGAGAACAAGATGACGTTCTTCAACGTCTCCGTGGCGGACATCCTCAGCAAGTGGGTCGGGGAGAGCGAGCGGATCATCAAGGAGCTCTTCAAGCAGGCGAACGAGCACAAGCCCTCCATCGTGTTCTTCGACGAGATCGAGGCCCTCTTCACCACCCGGGGCTTCATGGACACCAGCGGGGTGCACAAGAACATCGTCGCCCAGATCCTGAACGAGATGGACGGCCTCGTCCACGTGCGGGACATCTTCGTCATCGGGGCCACGAACCGCCCCGACCTCCTGGACCCCGCCCTCCTGCGCCCGGGGCGGTTCGACGAGATCATCGACATCCCCCGCCCGGACCGGGGTGCGGGGGGGGCCATCGTGCGCATCTACCTGACGGACGACCTCCCCGTGAACGCGGACTACGCGAAGCTCCACGGCGGAAAGGCGGCGGCCCTCGACGCCCTGCGGGACCACCTGCTGGACGAGCTGTACGGCGAGGAGGCCTGGGTGAAGCTCAAGGTGGACGCGGACGCCCTGGACTCCGTGAAGACCGTGAAGCGGATGGACATCGTCTCCGGGGCCATCATCGAGGCCATCGTGAAGACGGCGAAGAAGAACTTCGTGAAGCGCACCCTGGGCCTCTCCAAGTCGGAGCGGAAGGTGGAGGGGCTCACCATCGAGGACCTCAGCCAGGCCATCGAGGAGGAGAGCAAGGAGCACGCCATCACCGAGCTCCACGTCTACGAGCGGCGACAGCGGGAGGTCTTCCGGAGCGGCGCGGACCCGATGGTGGGCTAGGGCCATGGACGCGCTGATCCAGGGGACGGAGCACGAGTACACCCTGTACTGCCGCAAGATGACGGCCCTCGGCTTCGACCCCCACACCCTGGGGCTGGAGATTCTCTCGGAGAGCGACCTCCATCTGGCGGGGGAGTTCCTCCAGAACGGGAGCCGCGCCTACTTCGACGTGGGCCACCTGGAGATCAGCACCGCGGAGGTCTCGAACCCCTGGGATCTCCTGGTGTGGGAGAAGGCCGGGGAGAAGATCGTGGACTGGGCACGGAAGGTCATGGAGGATAAGTACCTCGGGGGCGGCGGCCGCATCTCCGCGTTCAAGAACAACACGTCCCCCGACGGGACCTCCTACGGCAGCCACGAGAACTACTGCGTCTCCCGCCACCTCCGGTTCCCCGCGGACTACATGGAGACCCTCGTGCCCCACCTCACCACCCGTTTCATCTACACCGGCGCGGGGGACCTCCTCCAGGGGAAGTACGTCCTCTCGCCCTCCGCCTTCCTCACCGGCCGCCTCGTGAGCGGGGAGACGATGCACGACACGGGGGTGCTGAACACCCGGGACGAGCCCCACGCCGACACCTACCGCCGCCTCCACCTGCAGGTGGGGGACGCCCTCATGGGCGAGGTCCCCATCCTCCTCCGCCACTTCACCACCGCCGGGATCCTCCGGCTCATGGAGCAGGGCCGCCTCGAGGGCATCCCGAGGCTCGCGTCCCCCTTGGAGGACATGTGGCACAACGTGGAGCGGACGCACCCCGACGACTGGGAGGTGCACCTCGCCGACGGGGAGGTCGTCTCCCCCATCGACGTGCAGCGGGCCTACCTCGAAGCCCTGGAGCCTCTCATGGAGACGGACCAGGAGTGGCGGGCCTTCCACATGTTCGAAACGGTCTTGGACGGCCTGGAGGCGAAGTCCTCCCGCGCCATGGCCCGGAAGGTGGAGTGGCTCGACCGGTGGTTCGCCATCCAGGAGAAGTCCAGCGACGGGCGGTCCGGGGACCTGGAGATGATCGCCTGCAAGCAGTACTCGGAGCTGGGGGAGGGTCGCAGCCTGTACTCCCGCCGCCTGCGGGCGGGGCAGGTGGACCGGGTGACGGACGACGACGCCATCCTGGCGGCGGTGACAGCGCCCCCCCCGGACACCCGCGCCCGCCTCCGGCGGGAACTGTGCGACGCCCACGAGGTGCAGAGCCTCGACTGGGCCCACATCGTGATCAACGACGGGACCCAACGGCGCCTGGAGTTGGGGGACCCGTACGCCACGGAGCTGACGGACGATGTCGCAGCGTGAGCAGAAGCCGAAGAGGAAGAAGAAGAAGCAGCCGAAGCTGGAGTTCGACGCGGGGAAGGTGTTCTCCCCCGCGGAGGCCAAGGAAGAGGACCTGGAACTCAACCTCGACGCCGCGCGCTACAAGGCGCGGAAGGGCGAGGGCGGGGACCGCCGGGTCTAGGCCGAGTCCGACTCTTCCCGGGCCTTCGCCTTCTCCCGCATCAGCTCCACGGCGAGCTCGTTCACGGAACGGTCCTTCGACGCCGCCTCCTTGAACTGCTTGACGAGGGCCTCCTTCATCTCCCGGACCGCGGTCACGGCGTCCTCCGAGTGCTCCCCCGTCACCCCCGTGCCGCCCACGTTCGTCCCGTGGCCCAGGGCGGGCAGGTCCGCCTCCATCTCTAGTTGGGCCACCTCCACCCCCGACTGCTGCAGGAGTTCGTGGCCCATGAGGTCCGGGTAGCCCTCCAGGAACACCACGCGGCGGATGCCGGCGTTGATGATCATCTTCGCGCAGGTGTTGCAGGGGACGATGGTGGAGTACAATAGCCCGCCGCCGGCGGCCTTCCCCGCGAAGATGAGGGCGTTCTGCTCCGCGTGGACCCCTGTGCAGATCTCCATCCGCTCCCCCGAGGGGATCTCCAGCTCGTCCCGGATGCACCCGATCTCCGCGCAGTGGGGCAGGCCCCGGGGGTTGCCGTTGTAGCCCGTGGCCACGATGACGTCGCCGCTCACGATGACCGCGCCGATCTGGCGGCGGGTGCACGTGCTCCGGCGGGCCACGTCCACGGCGATGTTCATGTAGTACTCGTCGCGGGGGATCCGGTCCATAGAATTCGCCGACGCGCGGCGCCATTGGCGGCGTCCTATTTGAGGTTCACCGGGCCCGCTCGAAGAGCAGCCGCCCCTCCTTCTCCGACGCGGTGACGAGCCCCTCGTCCTGCAGGATCTCCATGTGCCCCAGGACCTCGCAGACGCCCAAGAACACCTGCTCCAGCGGCAGGGTGCCGAAGAGTCGGACCACGAGGTCGAAGGCGGTGGCGGGCTCCTCCGCGAGGTGCCGGAGGAGGAGTTCCTTCCGCTCCTCGTACTGGGCCATCGCCCGCCCCACGACCCCCGCCACGTCCGTGAAGGGCTCCCCGTGGCCCGGGCAGACCTGGGCCACCTCCTTCCGCGAGAGGCGGCGCAACGATTCGAGCTGCTGCCGCAGCCCCGCGGTGGTGCCCTCCTCGCTCCCGAAGACGGCGTTCGCGGTGATGTCTTCGAGGAGGGTGTCCCCGGAGAATAGGGTGCCGTCCCCCGCGAGGAAGCAGCACGCGCCGGAGGAGTGGCCGGGGGTGTGGAGCACCTGGAGCTTCACCGGGCCCAGGTCCAGGACGTCCCCCTCACCGAAGGTCCCCGCCACGGGGGTCTCGTCCCCCAGGGTCGTCAGGAACTCGAAGAACTCCTCCATCATGGCCAGGGTGGGCCCCGGGACGCCGTTGGACCGGAGCTGGTCCTCGTAGTAGTCCCGCCGGTGCCGGAACTCGGAGTGGAAGTCCTCCACGAGGGTGCGGTCCGCCGCGTGGACGAACACCTCCGCCCCGCTGGCCTCCGCGATCTCCCGGGCCAGGCCGTAGTGGTCCATGTGCCCGTGGGTCAGGAGGATCCAATCCAGCTCCTTGAGGCCGTAGCCGACCTCCCGGAGGCGGGCCTGGAGGGCCTCCAAGGTGTCCTCCGAGCGGGGGCCCGTGTCGATGAGGGTGAGGGGGTCCCCCGCGACGAGGTAGACGTTGACGGTTCCCACGGGCAGGAGGGTGGGGACCTCCAGCCGGTGGATCCCCTCCGCCACGGCCATCGCCGCACCTATCTGGGGGCCCGCATTAAGGATTTTCCCCCCCGACGTGCGGGGGCCCGCGAAACGGCTTAATAGCCTCCTCCGCATGCCGGTGCCGGGGGGCCCATGGAGAGACCCTGGCACAAGTTTTGGCCCGAAGGTGTCCCGAAGACCATCCAGTACCCGGACAGCTCCGTCTACGGCATCCTGAAGAGCGCCGCGAAGCGGTTCCCCGACCGCCCCGCCATCGTGTTCTACGGGAAGACTTGGACGTACCGGGAGTTCAAGCGGGCGGTGGACGCCCTCTCCGGCGGCCTCTACCGCATCGGCGTGCGCCCGAGGGACCGGGTGTCCCTCTACCTCCCGAACGTGCCCCAGTTCCCCATCGCGTTCTTCGCCCTCATGCGGATGGGGGCGGTGGCCGTCCAGACGAACCCCCTCTACACGCCCCGGGAGATCATGGAGCAGAGCGCGGACGCGGGGACGGAGACCATCCTCTCCCTGGACATCTTCTGGCCCAAGGTCCAGAAGTCCATGGCGAAGTCCCCCCTGAAGCGCGCCGTCTTCTCGGACGTGAAGGAGTTCCTGCCGTTCCCCCTCAGCGCCCTGTACCCGCTGAAGAAGCGGAAGGACGGGGAGGCGCACAAGATCCCCGCGCAGCCCTGGATCCACTGGTTCCAGGACCTCATCAAGCTCGGGAAGGCCGCCCCTGAGGCGGAGGTCGACCCCGCGGTGGACGCCGCGGTCCTCCAGTACACGGGGGGCACGACGGGCACCCCGAAGGGGGCCATCCTCACCCACCGGAACCTCGTCTGCAACGCGATGCAGACCGCCTCGTGGATCCCGGACCTCCGCCCCGGCCAGGAGCGCTTCCTCTCCGTCATCCCCCTGTTCCACGTCTACGGCCTCACCACCGCGATGATCGCCCCCGTGCAGGTCGGCGGGGCGATGATCCTCCACCCGGATCCGCGGGAGATCGACGCCGTCCTGAAGATCATCAACAAGCAGAAGCCCACCCACTTCCCGGGCGTCCCCGCGATGTACATCGCCATCAACAGCCACCCCCAGGTGGGGAAGTACGACCTGAAGTCCATCAGGGCCTGCATCAGCGGGTCCGCGCCCCTGCCCCGGGAGATCCGCAAGGAGTTCGAGGCCCTCACCGGCGGGAAGCTCGTCGAGGGCTACGGCCTTACGGAGGCCTCCCCCGTGACCCACGCCAATCCCCTCTACGGCCACATCAAGGACGGCATCGGGATCCCGTTCCCGGACACGGACTCCAAGATCGTCGACCTGGACGACGGGTCGCGGGACCTGCCCATGGGCGAGCCCGGCGAGCTCGTCATCAAGGGTCCCCAGGTGATGAAGGGCTACTGGGGCAAGCCCAAGGAGACGGAGACCGTCATCCGGGACGGCTGGCTCCACACGGGGGACATCGCCACCATGGACAACGAGGGCTACTTCCACATCGTGGACCGGAAGAAGGACATGATCCTGGTGTCCGGGTACAACGTCTACCCGCGGGAGGTGGAGGACGTCCTCTACGAGCACCCCGCGGTCCTCGAGGCGGGCGTCGTCGGCGTGAAGGACCCCGCCCGCGGGGAGGCCGTGAAGGCCTACGTCGTGCTGAAGCCGGGTGCGAACGCCAGCCCCGACGACCTCATCGCCCACTGCAAGGAGAGCTTGGCGGCCTACAAGGTCCCCCGCCTCATCGAGTTCCGCGAGGAGTTGCCGAAGACCATCGTGGGGAAGGTGCTCCGGCGGGAGTTGCGAGAAGAGGAAGCGGCCTGAGCCAGTAAGCCTTCGAAGTCATCCTTTAATAGCGCTCCGGCGGTAGTCAGGGGCGATTCCC
>CAYFXO010000066.1:0-7077 GCA_964347125.1 uncultured Methanomassiliicoccales archaeon
GCCGGGGGCGAAGGAGCTACGGAGGACGTCGTAACCGAGCCTCGACTCCGAGTTCGGTGGCGTCATGGACTCCGTGGATGTGCCGTATTCGAAGTCGAGAACCTGGAGGGACACCGGGATGCTCAGCAGGACGACGATGAGGAGGACCAACGGGGCCCTTGTCGTGGCTACGCGACCCACCTTCGTCCAGTAGCTCTTCCGCGGCTTGCGGGCCCTTCCGGCATCGGGCTTGGGGGAGGCGAACCAGGTCCCCGCGACCAGCAGGATGGCGGGGATGAGGGTCAGGTTCGCCAAAAGGGTCAGCAGCACCGCCAGACTGAGGGCGAGGCCCAGCGAGCTGATGATGGAGAGGGGGAAGAGGACGAGGCCCACGGTGGCCACGGCGAGGGTGAGACCAGAGACCATGATGTTGTGACCCGCCCGCTGCAGCATTGTCCTGACGGATCGCAGCACGGAGCGGCCCTTCAGCCGCTCCTCTCTGAACCGGGCTAGGGTGAAGAGGGAGTAGTCCACCCCAATCCCGAGGGTGATGGACAGGACCACCGTGGGGACGAAGTTCAAGATCACGATGTCCCCCAGCACGATGCCCCGCTCCAGGAGACCGAACGTGATGAGAATCGACATGCCCACGATGCTGATGGAGAGGATCGCCATCCTGAGGCTCCGGAGCAGGAAGACCAGCAGCAGGAAGGAAAGCGGCAGGACGATCAGGTCGATGCGCTCGATGTCGTGCTTCATCATCTCCATCGTGTCGACTTCCAGAGGGCCGAAGCCGGTGACGTAGGCCTTCAGGTCCGATGCCTTCGAGTCCCCGACCACGGCGTGCACCACGTCGCGAACATCCTTCACGAGATCCGGGTGGATGTTGTCCCTAGGGCTATCTAACCCGATCTCGATGATCGTGGCGAGGCCGTCCGGTGACACAGTGAGGTTCTTGTACGCATCCATGGGTGTGTTCTCGAGGAGGTAGTAGCCGTACACGTGAGTGACCTCCTCCACATCCGTCATCAAGCGGTCGGCGACCTCGAACGTGTAGAGCCGCGTGTCGTTCCCGAGAACGAAGGAGCCGTCGCTGCGTTGGAGGACGACAATGATCTCCGAGGTCTGCGTCCAGTCCGCGAAACGCTCCTCCATGATCCGGGTGGCTTGGCTGGACTCGGCGTCCGCGGTCGCCCCGTACTCCCATTGGGTCTCGTTTATCAGGTTGGGGGCGTAGGCCAGGCCCACTCCCACCAACACGAGCACCCAGAGTGGGATGACTAGCCACTTCCATCGGTTCAGTCCCTTCGTATATCGATCAGAGATCACGTCGACACCTCCTCTTGAGTTACCGATTTTGTGGGTCGGACGACGGCCGAGTCCGCGACCCGCAGGGCGAGGGGCTCGAGGAGGCCCTCAGGCAGGGTTATGCGGAGCTCGCCCTCCGTTCCCTGGACCTCGAAGACTGTATTCTCCAGCGCCCTCACTTCCACGATCTGCCCGATGCTTCCGGTAGCCTGGACCCAACCGTCCGGAGCCGCGCCGACCGCGACGGAGCGCAGCGCCGACCGGCGCAGGGTCAGGTCGAAGTCGCATGTACCGGCCATTTCCGTGCCCGCTCGGCTAGTGGGTGAAAAAGCGGTATATACCGTGGTTCGCATTCGTCGGAGGCAGATGCCATCCGTGCGAGGGGATTCGGATGAGAGGACGCACAAGCTGCTCTTCGAACTCTCTCACCCGGTTCGGTTCAAAATCCTTCACGTCCTCGCGGACGAGCCCAGACGGCTGACGGACATCGCCCACGACGTGGACGCCCACTCCCCGGAGGTTTCCCGCCACCTGGACCGACTCCGGGCCGCGGGCATTCTGGAAAAGCACGTTGATGGGACGTACGGGCCGACCCCGATGGGGGTCCTGATCCTCAACTGCCTGTCGAGCATCAAGTTCCTCTCAGAACGCGCGGAGTACTTCCAGGCGCACGACCTCTCCCTCCTGCCCGCACCCTTCGTGTCCCGTTTGGGGGAGCTGAGGGAGAGCGAGTTGGGGGAGGGCTCGTTCAGCAACCTGAACCGAGCGAGGGAGGTAATCTACAGGGCCGAAACCTTCCTCATCGGGATGACCCACGAGAACATGCCCGAAGTGGAGGAAATCGTGGTCGACAAAGTCGCCAAGGGCCTGAAGTATCGGGTCGTGGGTGACGAGCACTGTGAACGGGAGGTCATCGAGATGAATCCGGACCCGAGGACGCGAGACATTGTCTCGGAGTGCCTGCGGATCGTGCCGATGGTGCCCGCCGCGGGGATTGTCAACGAGAAGGAGGCCGTCGTCACGTTCCCCAGCCGAGATGGGAAACTAGACTATTCCATGGGCTTCTACAGCACCGCGGAGCCGTTCCGACATTGGTTCATCGACCTGACCAACCACATGTGGGCCCAGGGACGCCGGTGGCGTTGGACGGTCTGATCACGCAAGGACCGCCCAGGAGGTCCCGTGCCTCCCCGCCGTTGCAGGCTCTCGGATGGTGTGCAGGTGAGATGGTGCGGACCGGGCGTCACTGTCATCCGTCATGCTTCGTGTCCTAATGCGGGAGTCACGCCTTCCGCATCGTTTAAGTGCGAGGCACCCTTCGTTGCACGGAATGGAGCTGGAGTACGATGTCCTCGTGGTCGGCGCGGGCCCCGCGGGGAGCTGCGCCGCCCAATACGCGGCCGAGGCGGGGTGCGACACCCTCCTCATCGAGAAGCGTCCCGAGATCGGCACCCCCGTGCGGTGCGGGGAGGGGATCGCGAAGCGGTGGCTGGACGAGATCGAGCTCGAGCCCTCCAGTCGGTGGGTGGCCAACGAGATCGACGGCGCCCGCATCATCTCCCCCGACGGCTCCACCCTCTTCGTGGACGAGGCCCAAGCGGGGAATGAGTGCGGGTTCGTCATCGAGCGGGACATCTTCGATCGCACGCTGGCAAGGCGGGCCGCCCGAGCCGGGGCCGACATCATGGTGAAGACTCAGGCCCGGAGCCTCCTCAAGGACGGCGACGCCGTCGCGGGGGCGCGGTGCGAGCACATGGGGGAGCAGTTCGACATCCGCGCGAAGATCGTCATCGGGGCAGACGGCTTCGAGTCCCAGATCGGCCGGTGGGCGGGGATCAACACGTGGCTCCGCCCGCGGGACATCGACGCCTGCCTGCAATACACCCTCGTCGGCATCGACGGGGACCCGCGGTACAACGACTTCTATCTCGGGAGCGTGGCCCCCGGCGGGTACCTGTGGATCTTCTGGAAGGGAGACGAGCTCGCGAACGTGGGCATCGGCGTGAACCTGAGCAAGTGCCGCGGGAAGGGCTCCGCGAAGCACTACCTGGACAAGTTCATCGAGGAGCGGCCGGAGCTCCGGAAGGGGAAGGTCATCGAGGAGGTCGCGGGCGGCGTCTCCGTCTCGAAGCCCGTGGAGAAATCCGTCGTGGACGGCCTCATGCTCGTCGGCGACGCGGCGCGCCTCATCGACCCCGTCACCGGCGGGGGCATCCTGAACGGCTGCCTCTCCGGGCGGATGGCAGGGGAGATGGCGGGGGAGGCCCTCGAAGCGGGGGACGTGTCCGAGGCGTTCCTCATGAAGTTCGAGCGGCGGTGGCGGGCCCGGATGGAGGACACCCTCTACCGCAATTGGATGGTGAAGGAGAAGCTCATCGGGATGAGCGACGACACGATCAACAAGATCGTCTCCGCCATCGCCTCCGTGCCCATGGATCGGATGACGACATTGAACATCCTGAAGGCGGTGCAGGCCAAGCATCCCGAACTCGTGAAGGAGTTCGAGGGCCTGATCGCCTGATCAGGTCTCGTCCTGCGCGGCGGCGGGCTCTTCGCGCGGCGCCTCTTCGGCGTCCCCGTTCTTCACGTAGTCGTAGGGGTTCTCGCGCATCATCATGGGCATCGCGATAGACGTGGGGGTCCCGCTAATAAGGGGCTTCCGAGGCGGTTCTCAGAAGTGATAATGACGCGGCTCAGTCGGACGCGAGATCCTCCCCGCCCTCGAACACGAGTTGGATCTCCGTGTAGATGTCCTCGAAGCCGAAGAGGTCCACGGCGGACACCGCGGGGAGGGGGGCGAAGGCGCCGATGGCCTCGAGGCCCCTGAAGAACTCCAGGTGGAGGACAGCCTGCGGGGAGATGCCTTCTTCCTCGAGGGCCGTCATCAACGCATCGGGGCTCCCCGCCCGTTCCTGCACCACCTCCATCTCCGCCTCCGCGAGGAGGTCGGCCTTCGCGAGGACGCTGAGGAACGGCAGGGAATGTCGGAACTGCGACGTGGTCGCGAGGAGGATCGACGAGATGAGACCCGAGGGGGACTTCGCGAGGACCGGGTCCGTGAGGTAGAGGAGGAAGGAGTCGTCCCGGCCGAGGGCGTCGATGATCACCCGGCTCGCCTCGCGGTAGGTGAAGAGCTCCATCTGCCCGGGGGTGTCGATGAGGACGTAGGACGTCTCGAACTCCCCGAGGACCTCCGCCACCTCCCCCGCGCGGAGGCCCAGGAGGTCCGCGGCCATGATCTGCGCCCCGTTGGGCCCCAGGCCGAACTCCTCCATGACGTCCGCGAGGCGGATCCAGTCCCGGATGTCGATGTCGGGGGTGTACGGGAGCTCGTCGGCGCCGGGGTCCAGGTTCAGGGTGATGGAGTCGAGGCCCTGGGTGTTCATCCACACCTGGAAGGCCTGGACCAGGGTGGTCTTCCCGCAGCCCGCGGTCCCCAGGACGTAGATGTTCACCGCCATCCGCACACCTCGCTCAAGGGAAGAAGACCTCTTGGTTCAGCTCCCGGTTCGTGGGCGCCCACTTCAGGATGAAGAGGTGGTCGATGCCCGGATCCAGCTCCGTGAGGTCGAAGAGGTCGTTGGCGCTGAGGGTGCCCGAGCCGTCGTTGTCGACGAAGCGGGCGGTCCCCAAGGGCTCCTGCTGCGGCACGCCGTCGGACAGCGGGGCGTCCTCGAAGATGGTGGTGGGTCCGTGGAAGAGGGAGAACCGGAAGTTCGAGAGGGCCCGCTCCTCCGTCACGGAGACCACCCGGACCAGGGCGTCCCCCGCGTCCGTGGTCACCTCAAAGACCACGGTCGGCGGCCCGCCGCCAGGCGGAGGGGGGAGTCCCGGCTCGAACCTCAGGGACATGGCGAGCAGAGGGATGATGAGCGACAGGAGGATCGCGAGGACGACGATGATGGCGACGGCGGCGTTGATGGCCTGCTCGCGACGCCGCGGGTCCGGAGGGAAGGGCGGCGAGGAGGGCGCGGGGGCGACCACGCAAAGAGGAGGCCGCGCGGCGATTATAGCCTTTTGCTCGGCCGGGCAGGAGGCGCCTCGGAGGGAACGGTCTTATAGCGCCGACTCCTTGCCGCGCACCGGCCCGGAGAGGCCTTGCCCTCGCTGGGCTCTCAAGAGGCTGGAAGGACTGCCCGTGTCGCAAACCCAAGTCGCCCCCTACGGCTCGTGGAAGTCGCCCATCACGACGGAGCTCATCGTCCGAAAGTCCATCGCGTTCGGGGACATCGTCCTCGACGACCCGGACATCTACTGGACGGAACTGAGGCCTCAGGAAGGCGGCCGGAACGTCATCGTGAAGCACACCCCCGACGGCCGGATGACGGACCTGACCCCCGAGGGCTTCAACGCGCGGACCCGGGTCCACGAGTACGGGGGCGGGGCCTTCACGGTCGCCGACGGGATCGTCTACTTCTCCAACTTCGCGGACCAGCGCCTCTACCGCCAGAAGGACGGGGGGGAGCCGGTCCCCCTCACCCCCGAGGGCGGGATGCGCTACGCCGATGGCCTCGTGGACCGGAGGAGGGGCGTGCTGTACGCCATCCGGGAGGACCACACGGACCCCGGTCGAGAGGCGGTGAACACCCTCGTGGCCGTCGACCTGGAAGGGGGCGGCGCGGGTGAGGTCTTGGCCAGCGGGAACGACTTCTACGCCTCGCCCCGCCTCCACCCGCGGGGCACCCACCTCGCCTGGCTCACCTGGAACCACCCGAACATGCCCTGGGATGGGACGGAGGTGTGGACGGGCGCCCTGAACGGGGACGGCTCCCTCTCCGACACGACGAAGGTCGCGGGGGGCCTCCGGGAGTCCGTCTTCCAACCCGAGTGGTCGCCCGACGGCGTCCTCCATTTCGTCTCCGACCGCACGGGGTGGTGGAACCTCTACCGCGCGGAGGATGGCGGGGCCCGCCTGCTCCACGAGAGGGAGGCGGAGTTCGGTCGGCCCCAGTGGGTCTTCGGCGCGGGCACCTACGGCTTCGAGAGCGCGGGCCGCATCTTCTGCGTGTACCGCGAGAAGCCGGCCTGGCGGTGGGGCCACCTGGACGTCGAGACGGGGGAGCTCACGCCCCTCGACCTACCTTACACCGAGGTCCTGAGCGACCTCCGCGTCGGGGAGGCCGGTGCCGTCTTCGCGGCGGGGGCCCCCACGGAGCCGTGGTCGATGATCCGCCTCGACCCCGCGACGGACGCCTTCGAGGTGCTCCGCCGGGCGGCGGAGGTGCCCTTCGACGTGGGCTACCTGTCCGTGCCGAGGGCCATCGAGTTCCCCACGGAGGGCGGGCGCACCGCCCACGCCTACTTCTACCTCCCGACGAACCGGGACTTCGCGGGGCCCGACGACGAGCACCCGCCCCTGCTGGTCATCAGCCACGGCGGCCCGACGAGCGCGTCCCCCAGCACCCTCCTCTTGTCCATCCAGTACTGGACGAGCCGCGGGCTCGGCGTCGTGGACGTGAACTACGGCGGGAGCACCGGCTACGGCCGGGCCTACCGCGAGCGGCTCCGGGAGCAGTGGGGGGTCGTGGACTTGGAGGACTGCGTGAACGCCGCGAAGCACCTGGTGGCGCAGGGGGAGGCGGACGCCGACCGTCTCGCCATCCGGGGCGGGAGCGCCGGGGGGTACACGACCCTGTGCGCCCTGACGTTCCGTGACGTCTTCGCCGCGGGGGCGAGCCACTTCGGCGTCAGCGACCTCGAGGCGCTGGCGAAGGACACCCACAAGTTCGAGTCGCGGTACATGGACAGCATGGTGGGGCCCTACCCGGACGCGGAGGACGTGTACGTGGC
>CAYFXO010000066.1:7087-8821 GCA_964347125.1 uncultured Methanomassiliicoccales archaeon
GGGCGCGAGCGCCGGGTCGGTCGCGGCGAAGCGGTCCGCATGCAGCCGGTACGTGCCCTGTTCGAAGGCGCCTTCGCCGCCCAGTTCGGCTGCACGCGGCTCAAGATCGAGCGCTACCGCGCCCGCTCGCCGATCCACCACACGGAGCGGCTGTCGGCGCCCATGATCCTGTTCCAGGGGCTGGAGGACCCCGTGGTGCCGCCGGACCAGGCGGAGCGGATGGTCGAGGCGCTTCGGGCCAAGGGCATCCCGGTGGCGTACCTGGCCTTCGAGGGGGAGCAGCACGGTTTCCGGAAGGGGGAGAACATGCAGCGGGCGCTGGAGGCGGAGCTGTACTTCTACTCCAAGATCCTCGGGTTCGAGGTGGCGGACGACGTGGAGCCCGTGGCCTTCGAGAACCTCTAGGCGGGGGTGCGGCTCTCCCTTGGGGATGCCGGGAATCCTCTACGAAATGTAGCTATCTTTAGGATTCGTAGCAAATCCTAAATAGCTCGATTCCGTTATCGATAGTGAGAACACCTCGTCTGAGGGGGTGGAGGCAACGGGGTTCCTCCCGATGTTCGCGTGTGCGCTGTGCGGTGAGGAGAACCCGAAGGACGTGCGGGTCTGCCGCGACTGCGGGTTCGAGCTGGTCCCGAGGGAGCCTGACGACGTCACGGAGCTGGACCAGATCCTGGAGACCATCATCCAGGGGGAGACGGCTGCGGCGGCCGAGGGCCACGAACACGGCGTGGACTACCGTGAGGTGAACGAACTCCTTGACAGCCTCACGGACGCCCTGGTCGAGTGGCCGCCGCGGGTCGAGACGGTGCGGGTGTTCGAGTGCCCTTTGTGCGACACGCCTCTGCGGGTGCAGGCGAAGGCGTGCTTCGGGTGCGGGGAGACCTTCTCGGAGCCGCCGCCCTTCCTGATGACCGCGGACGGCCTCATCCTGCCGCGGACGACACCGGAATCAAGGACGGGCAGGCGCGAAGCCCGGGAGACCCGCGAGGACGGTGGGTTCTGGGCTCTTGTCGAGGAGAGTAGCACGGTAAATGAGCGTCCCCCGCCCGCCATGAAAAGGACCCGGGCAAGACGCCTCGGTGTGCGGCCCAAGGACTACGTACTCTACGGGGCGCTTGCGATTCTCGGGGTGGAGGCGCTCTTCGCGGGGTACGGCCTCCTGGGGGCGGCGAGCGCCCTCGTCGTCGTCCACGCGCTCCTCTTCGGTGCAGGGATCGGAGTCGTCGCCGCCAGGTGGGGGTCCCTGTCGCGCGGCTTCGTTCTTCGCGCGAGCCTCCTCCTCGCCGGTGGGAGCCTCCTCGTTTTCGCAGGCCATGAGTGGCTCGCCTCGATCGCTCCGGCGGGTGGGCCGGTGGGCGCCATCTTCATCGCGCTCGGGGGGGGCATGCTGGCGGTCGGCATCCTTGCGTCGATCTCCCGTCGCGACGCCAGCGCGCTGTGGTTCGCGGGTGTGGGCGTCCTTGCGCTGGGGAGCATCTCCCGGGTCATCGGGTCCTCCCTCAGTGGGACGGCGCCGACGGGGCTTGACGCCGTTTGGGCCGCAGCGGCTGTGCTTCTGCTCCTGGCCATCGGCCTCATCGCTTATCGGAGGCGGCTCCTGAGGAGACGCCCCCGCCCGGGACACCGGCCAAGGCGTCGAGGATCGACCGACCCGCAAGGCCGCGGCCCCGTTCCCGCGAAACCGTGACGGCATCCGCCGTGGCCACCCCCTCTCGAGCGACCTATCGAGAA
>CAYFXO010000067.1:0-8660 GCA_964347125.1 uncultured Methanomassiliicoccales archaeon
TCGCGATGGGGGTCCACGTCGGAACCGGCTGGTCGTAGTCGGAGGTGTAGGAGATGTCGATGGGCATCTGAGGCAGGTCAACGTCCCGGGCGTCCCAGCGGATCTCGTACATCGCCCCGTTGGCCAAGGACTCCCCGCCGTCCGGCTGGATGACATCCACGGTGGGCGGGGCCGCCCCGTCCATCCAGTCCAGCACGCGCTGCATCAGGAGGACCTCCGTGTCGTCCCCGTCGGAGGTGTCGGTGCCCTCGAAGTAGTTGAAGGCCATGTACACGACGCGGGAGCTGGTCCCGTGGCTGGCGCGGACGGCGCCGACGAGGGCGCCTCCCGTGTACGTGAAGACCGGGTCGGCCATGGGCATGGGGGTGATCTCGCTGGGACTGTTCGTGTCGATGGCGAGGCCGAGCAGGCCATCAGAGATCGGATCTCCTGGGACGCCGTCCACGGCGCTCGCGGGGACGTTGTCGTTCCCGCTGTAGCTCGCGTGGAGGTACTGCTGGAACCACAGGAGATAGCCCGTCATCCCCGCGTGTTGACCGATGTCCTCCCCGACGATGAACAGGTTCCCTCCGGCGTTCATGTAGGTCTCGATGCTGAGCCGCTCCATAGGCTCCAGGGCAACCTGATCGCTCCCCGTGAACCAGATGACCAATGGGTAGGGCGCCATGTCCGCCGCCGTGGGCCGCGACCGGACGCTGTTGACGTTGGAGTCCGCGAGCTCCTGGGAGTCCCAGACCTTGTAGGGGATGCCGCCCTTTGTCAGCGCGGCCTGGTAGCGGTTCATCCCCTCGTCGAGGTTGTCCGTCGAGTCGTCGTTCACCAGGAGGACGTAGGGCTCCGTGAAGTCCACGGCGGCCGCCTGGAGGACGGCGGCGTTGTACTTCGTGTCCACGGGGCCCGTTGTGTCCAAGAAGGATGTGCGGGTGGCTTTCTGCACGAAGACGGCGACACCCACGTCCCGGACGTCCAGGCCGGCATACCAGCTGGGGTTGAGCGTGAAGGCCCGCTCCACCTCGAAGGTCTGGCCCATGTCGAACGTGGGCGGGATGATGGCCTCGGGGAGGACCATTCGGACCAGGTGGTTGTAGATGCGGTGGTACCACCCGGTGTTTTCGTTCGTGTTCGCGTCCCAGTGGAAGTTGTTGTTCTGGTAGATGACCAACTGGACGGTCAGGTCGTTGTCCATGATCATGTCGGTGGCGGTGACGGTGGCCTTGACCGTCCCCTGATTTCCCGTGAGTTCCGCGTCAATCTCGATGGTGAGGTTGGCGCTGTTCTGGGGCGCGAGCTCCTGGTTCACCAGATTGTCGAAGTTGGAATATCGGGAGAATTTCTCGCCGTCCCACGCGCCGACGAGCCAGAGTGTCAGTCCCCCTTGGCCAGGGTTGCTCGTGTCGCCGGAGTAGGGGCCGCCTCCGTTGATAATCGCGCTCGGGTAGCCGTCAAAGCTGTAGAACAGTCCCCGCGTCTGCGAGTCGGTGTTGAACAGCTCGTCACTCGAGGAAGGGTGGTACTCGAGGACGACGAGCTTGTCGTGCCCGTACTCGGTCGCGAAGCGGTCGAGGGAGTGCGCCATGGGCGTGCAGTAGTAGCACCAATCCGCCGTGAACTTCTCCACCAGCACGACGCGCTGCGACGACCCGCCTCGCGAGTCCATCGGAGCGGCGGCCGGTTCCGACGTGCTTCCCGCGGGGACGGCGATCCCGCTGAAAGCGGCCATCAACAGAATGAACAGACATAGTCCCATGACTGACTTGGGCCGAGACCCTACCCACATACAGGCCCCTCCATTCAGTGCGTCATGGATTGACACTGTGCTATTTCAACCTTCGGCCAGGGAGGGGAGCCTACTGGCGGCGTCGGAGGAGGAGAAGCAGGGCAAGGTTGACGGCGACGACGGCCACGACGAGTCCGAGGATCGCCCAGACCCACACGCCGTTCCCCGGGTGGTCGAGGGAGGACGTGGGGTCGGTCCCGCCATTCACCTCGCTGGAGTCGGAGTACCCGTCGCCGTCCGAGTCCTCCGCGCGGGGATCCGTGCCCGCCTCGTACTCCTCGAGGTTCGTGAGCCCGTCCCCGTCCGCGTCCTGGTCCGCGTCCGCCGCGAGCGGATCCAGGCCGTGGGCCAGCTCCCAGATGTCCGGCACCCCGTCCCCGTCGTCGTCCAGGTCGTCCGCGTCCGCGACACCATCTCGGTCCGTGTCTGGATCCACGACGATCTGCAGCTGGGCCTCGTTGTTCGACTCGTCGAGCTCCAAGATGACGTCGGCGGGGTCGATGCGGATCGTCAGGGTGTGCGTTCCGGGGACCGCCACCCAGGAGAACGTGACCGACTGGGTGCCGTTGACGGCCAGGACCCCCACGGATGCCGTCATGTTCTCCGTGGACCCCTGACGGGCAAGGACCGTCAAGGTCATGCCCGAGGGAGCGGTGCCAGGATTCCCGATGGTGGCCGTCACCTCGACGGCCTGGCCCTCAAGAGCGCTCGAGGCCGCCTGGACGTCGGTCAACACCAGGTCCGGGAGCGGGACCGCCGACACGGACAGGGTGACGTTCTCCATCCCGCTGAGGAAAACGTCCTCCGCGCCGATGTGGGTCGTGTTGTTCACGTAGAGGGCCAGGTGGTAGAGGCCCTCCGCATCCGGCGCGGTGAACGCAAGGGTGCACTGCCCGGTCGAGTTTGTCGTGTCCGTCCACACGTCCCCCGTCTCCTTGTTGACGAGGGTCACGTCGGAGAACTCGGCGGGGAGGCTGGCGTTCCCGTCGTAGTGGGCGGACAGGCCCAGGGACAGCGGGTCGCCGGGCGCCCCGGAGAGGCTCGTCGCGTCAGGGACCACCTGGAGGGACCCCGTGACCACGAACCACTTGTTCCCGGTTCCCGTCGTGTCCCCGTTCGTGTCCACCGCGGTGACGTTGTAGTAGGCCTTCACGCCCTGGACGTACATCCCGATGTCGTAGCCCCAGGTCCCGTCGCCGTCGTCGTCCGCCATGGGGGTCGGCGGGCTGCACAGCCCGGGCGGGAAGTAGCACCAGATCACGTCGACGCCCGCGACGCCGTCCGGGTCGGAGACCGTGGTGTTGATGTGGATGGGCTTCAGGGCCCTCGGGTACTTCGGTTCCGTCCAGTAGTCGTCCACCACGGGACCCGCGGCCCGTGCGGGGGGGATCAGGGCGGCGAGGAAGAACGTCAGGAATAGAGCGGCGACGAGGAAGATCGCAGGGAATCCCCCCAGGCTACGCACGGGAACGCCTCCTGAAGACCAACAGGACGAGCGCGATCATCATGAACACCGCCGCGGCCTCGACGAGGCCCGCCGCGGGTATGGGAGGGTCGTTGGAGCCATCGGGGACCTCCACGGTGATGCTGTGGGTGTCCGAGTACTTGACGCCATCGTAGGCGCGGGCCTCGATGGTGTGGGAGCCCGCCTCAAGACCCACCGTTTCCAGCGCGTAGCTCCACGCGTCCGTCCCTTCCGCGGTCTCCCAGGGCCCGCCGTCCACACGGACGTCCACGAACTGCACCGCGGAGGCGGAGACCGCGTACCCCTGGATCAGGCCGTGGTCCGCGGTGAGGGCGCCCCCGTCCCCGTGGGACGTGATGGCGACG
The DNA here is from genome assembly GCA_964347125.1 of uncultured Methanomassiliicoccales archaeon. Lineage (GTDB taxonomy): Archaea > Thermoplasmatota > Thermoplasmata > RBG-16-68-12 > CAYFXO01 > CAYFXO01. The sequence goes on from CAYFXO010000067.1 coordinate 3,608, forward strand.
GCGGGCCGCTGGGCGGCCTCGAGGGTGTCGCCCGTGGACTGGTGGACCTCCCCCGCGACACCGGACTGGACGAACACCAGCACCCCCAGCTCCTCCTGGACCCAGGACGCGTTCAGAGGGATCGTGAAGGTGTGGGTCGTGGGGTTCTGCGCCGCGATGAAGGAAGTGCTCAGCATGGCCCGCGTGACGCGGTCGTTGACGAGGCTGTCCTCGAAGATGTCGCTCTCGTGCACCACGGCCCGCAGCTGGATCTCCTGGCCGCGGATCGAAGCGGCGGACGCCACCGTGGTGCGGATCGCGATCTCCGTGGCGGAGACGGACGTGGACGCGAGCACGGCGGCGGGGCTGGGGACGGCCATCCGCTCCTCCACGAAGGCGGTGTAGTTCTCCAGCGCTTCCTGCATGGGTTCCTCGAGGCTGTTCAGCCCCTGCTTCCCCAGCACCCCGTCCACGAAGATGTACGGGACGCCATTGATCTCGTAGTCGTCGTAGGCCCGGGAGCGGGTCTCCTCCGTCATCAGGGCGTCCTCGAAGTGGTAGCGGACCAGGGAGGCGCGCCCCGTATGGTTCTCCAGGACCGCGTCGGCCGCGGGGTCGGAGAACTTGCAGGGCCCGCACCAGGTCGCCGTGAAGAGCTCCATGAGGACCGTGCGCTGGAAGGAGTCCGCGTCTACGTGGGGCTCGCCGTCGTGGGCGCGGGCGGGGGAGGCCGCCAGGGGAGCGGCCGCGGCGAGGAGCCCGATGAGGAGTACGGCTAGCGCCCCGCGCGTCCCGTCGTGCATCTCCACCCTCCGTCCTAGGCGCTGACCAGCCAGTCCACGGCCGCGCCGACCAGTATCCAGTATGCTTCTCCTGCTTTAAGTTGTGTCGTCCCTTCCAGGGCCTTCAGGAAGTAGGGGGGCGTTGTCGGGTCGTGCCCTTCTACGCGGTCCGCCCCGACGTCCGCGATCAGGTCCGCGGCGGTGTAGGTCCCCGAGAACGACGGGAAGGGGACTAGGGTCCACCCAGCGTTGAGCGGGATTGTGGTTTGGACGACGACGGCCCCCGCGACCGTGAAGTAGCCCGGGGTCCCCACGTCGACCCACGCCCCCTCCGTGCGGCTCAGGGCCGTCAGGGAGTTCGTGACCTTCGCGTCATCGTGGGAGGCCCAGGGATCCGGGGTGCCCGGGCGGTACACCCACGCGGAGGAGTAGTCCACCGTCCGCAGGACCGCGGAGAGCCCCCAGTCCGAGAGTTCGAGGGGAGCGGAGAGGAGCACCCGCCCGGCCTCCAGCCAGCGGGTGAACTTCCCGGCCTGTCCGGAGGCGGCGGCGTTGCCGCTGGCGTCCTTCGCGACCACGGCGTAGAAGTACAGGCTGGAGTCGCCGTGGCCGCCGCCGACGTGGTTGAGGGTGTTGGCTCCAGGGGGCAGCGTGCCCAGGAGAGTGTAGCCCGTCCGGGCGGCGTCGTAGGCGGTGCCGTAGAGGACGTCGTAGCCGAGGACGTCGTTTGCCCCGCCGCCGTCGTCCGCCGAGAGGGACCAGGTGAGGCGGACATCCGACCAACCCGCCCCGTCCAGTTCCGCCATCAAATCCGTCGGGGGCGCCACGTCGTTGTCGGGCACCGTCGTGTCGAAGAGGGCCACCGAGAGGGTCACGGTCTTGGCCGTCTCCAGGGAATCGCGGTTCGAGAGGACGACGGCCCAGTCCCCCGTGCTCGGCACGTCGAAGGTCAAGCTCCCGGTGGCGGCGTCCAGGCGCTCCTGGTACCAGGAGAAGGCCTCGCCGCGGAGGAAGCCCTGGACGTCGGGGGCGGAGGCCACGAAGGCGTCCACGTGGACCCCGGAGTACAGCTCGTAGTCGTGGAACGGCGCCCCGTCGTCCACCCCCTGGGCGTTCGAGGGGTGCTGGAGGCCCATGTCCACCGTGAACGTCGCCTGGATCTGGTACACGTCCGGCGTCAGGGCGGGGCCGGTGGACCCCGCGAGGCCCGGGCGGGGCATCGTGCCCGCCAGCTGGTAGTCGTAGTAGTGCATCGGGGCGTTCCGGGCGTTGTAGGCGTCCCCGTAGGAGGGGCGGTACCGGTTCCCGTAGCCGAAGTTGTAGCCGCTCCCCAGCTTGCTCCCCACCTCGATCCGGAGGCCGTCGTTGAAGGTGTCCCAGGAGGGGTTGCAGGGGCTCCCGCCGTTCTGGCGGGCCTCGCTGGTGGCGAACCGTGCCTCCCCTTCCGAGTCCGTGAAGTACCACATCGTGCCGAAGGAGTACCAGAACCCGGAGAGGCACCGGTAGTCCCCGACGGAGACCCGCGCGCCGTCCACGGGGTTCCCCGACGCGTCCGTGACACGCACGGTGACGTTCGCCCGGTCGAGGAGGCCCTCGTTGAGGGGGTCGCCCAGGTAGGCCCCGGTCTGGTCGTCGGAGTCGTCCCCCTCGTGGTGGTAGCGCTCGACCAGGTTGTGGACCCGGGCGTCCCCGCGGAACGTCAGGATGCTGGACCAGTCGCGGTTCCAGCCGTAGTGGTAGTTGTCGTCGTTGGCGACGATGGTGGTGTCCCCGTGCCAGTACGTGTCGAACTGGTGCCACCCGCTCTCGTAGAACTCCGCCCAGCAGTGGTCGCCGCCGTAGCCGTCCAGGACGCGGCCGGGGATGAGGGCCGAGCGGAAGCCCGTCATCATCAGGTCCCCCTCTTCCCCGCAGTTGCCATTCATCTCCCACTGAATCGTCACAGGTTGTCGGGGACGATTGCCCGGAACGCCCTCGTCACTGTCGTACGCGTGGAGGGGGACGGTACTCCCGACCCAGTGACCGATGCGCTCCACCGCCTGGTCGGTGAGAGCCCAGGGGCGGAGGACGTTCCCGGAGGCGTCCCGGGCCCAGGCGCCGTTCACCGTCTGGTTCACGCGGTAGATGGGCGGGGTGGAGTACGTGGTGAGGTTCCACAGGACGGTGGCGTCCGCGAGCTTCTCCCTGAGGACGGGAGGGCCCTCCTCATAGGGGTAGTTGCGGCAGAGGTTGCCGTCCCCGTCCGCGTCCCACTGGTCCTCCTGAGAGGGGCAGGTGGTGGGATCCGAGGGATACGCGGGGCGGGCCAGGTTCATGGCCGCGTACCGCCAGAAGTAGCCGTTCCCGTTGGGCCACCGGGGGGAGGCCCCCTCGTGGCCCGAGAAGGTGCCGGCGCTGGCCCACGGGTCCAGGAACGTCGCCAGCTCGTCGCTGCCCTTCGGGTGGACGATGTACCAGTAATAGACGTAGCGGGGGTGCTCCCGCCACTCCACGGTCCCGCCCACGTCCACCGCGTAGCGCGCGGTGGACCACTGGTCGGAGGTGCCCAGGTTGTGGTCGAGGATGTCCGCGTAGGCGGCGAACTGGTCGTTGAAATAGAGGGTGTCGGTGTTGTTGTAGTAGAGGCTGTCCAGGATGCCTGAGGGGCCCGTGGTGGGGACCGCGGGGTGGTCCAGGGCGGCCAGGGACGAGTGGGCGATGGTGAACGCCAGCTCGTCGACGTAGGCCTGGGGGGCCTGGTTGATCACCGCCGCGTAGTCGGAGAGGACGGTGCTCGTCGCCCTCTCCTTGAGGTAGGCGGCGGAGTCGTCCCAGTAATAGTTGTTGTGGTTGATGGCGTTGTACCCCGTCGTCGGGTTCGTCCAGGTGAGCCAGCGCGCGGTGGCGGCGGTGCCGTAGTTCGGATAGTAGTTCATCCGGCCGTCGAAGTTGCCGAAGGTGAGGTCGGGGAGGGCGTCGAGGGTGAGGTCCGCGAGGAGGGGGGCCGTGTACCCGGGCTGGGGCAGGCCCGCGAAGTACGTGCCGAGGGGCGTCCACGCGGGGGCGTCGTTGCGGTAGTACGCGAGGCCCGCGTTCGAGGAGCCGACGACCAGGTCGAGGTCGCCGTCCCCGTCCATGTCCGCCATGGCGGGGTTGGCGCTCGCCGCCACGCCGACGCCGCCGAAGTAGCCGGCCACGAGGGTGTAGGTCCCGCCTCCGTCGTTCCGGTAGAGGGAGACGCTCCCGTCCCCCGCCCCGACCACGAGGTCTGCGGCGCCTGTGCCAGCGAGGTCCACGGCCTCCACGGCGGCGGATGTGCCCACGGCCACGCTCAGGGCCTGCTCGGGACCCCACGAAGGCGTGGCGGGAGTGCCGGTGTTCTCGTAGAAGTAGACGTTACCGGTGGACGAGCCGACGTACAGGTCCAGGTCCCCGTCGAGGTCGGCGTCGCCCAGGGCGGGCTCGGAGAAGCCGCCGGCCACGGAGATCCCCGCGAACGGCAGGAGGTCCGCGACGAACACGCCGCCCACCCAGACGTCCATGCCTTCATAGTAGTGGAGGGCGCCGTCGACATTGCGGTAGAAGCGCAGGTCGCCGTCGCTCCGGCCGACGAGGAGGTCGAGGTCGCCGTCGGCGTCGATGTCCGCCATGACGGGGGCCGCGAAGGTCCCCACGTCGAGGGTGCGGTCCGCCATCTGCTCGAACTTGCGGGTGAGGTTCGGCTTCAGCCAGTCCGGCGTGCGGGCGATGGCCTGCAGGGCGTCGGCGGGCAGGCCCGCCGCGGCATCGGGGAGCAGCATGGACTGCAGCGACGTCGAGGGGCGGTCGAAGCGGATCGTGTGGTGGGCTCCGGGCGGGAGGGTGAAGGTCTGCTCGACCCGGTCCACGAGGAGGTAGCCCGCGGGACGGGGGTCGTCCTCGCCCGCCAAGGCATCCACGGGGGGGACCTCAGTCGCCTCGTCTACCCACGTTGTCGATGAGACCAAGGGGAGGGCCAGCAGGGCGGCAAGGGCGATCGACAAGCTTCTGGCACATACGCTTCTCGCCGCAAGTGGCGACACTGCCCACTCCTCCATCCGTGACGGGCGCAGGGAATGGAGCCCCCTCCGCTAGCGCCCCCTCGGGGCGGACCATCTGACCCAGATTATATAATGCTTCTTCGGGGAAATCGGGGGGAGTGCCCGTCCGATCCGCTCTCGCAGTCGTAGCGTGCCCCTCCTCCAAAACCCTATAACGCATCCGCGGGTTGGAATCCCCGACATGGACGAGGGCAAGCGCCAGCTCCTCGGAAAACAGGGCTACAAGATCGTCGG
>CAYFXO010000068.1:0-736 GCA_964347125.1 uncultured Methanomassiliicoccales archaeon
GCCGAGGGTCTCCCGCATGAGCTCGCTCAGCTCCAGCTCGTCCAGGGCCTCCCCGAGGCTCCCCGGGAGGACGCCGATGTTCAGCTTGCGCCGCTCGGAAGAAGTGAGCTTGTAGAGGTCCACCTCCACGGGCTCCGGAGGCTCCCGCTTCTCCTTGATGCCGTCCAACCCGGCGGCGAGCATGACGGCGTACTGGAGGTAGGGGTTCCCCGCGGGGTCCGGGTTCCGGACCTCAATCCGGGCGCTCATGCCTCTCCCGGTGGGCACCCGAACGAGGGCGGAGCGGTTCAGGTTCGCCCAGGAGATGTACACGGGGGCCTCGAAGCCCGGGACGAGGCGCTTGTAGGAGTTCACCCACGAGGCGAGGATCGCGCAGTTCGCCCGGGCGTGCCGCAGGATGCCCGCGATGTACTGCATGCAGATCTCGCTGAGGCCCCACTCCCCCTCGGGGTCGTCGAAGGCGTCCACCCCTTCCGGGGTGATGAGGGACTGGTGGGTGTGCATCCCACTGCCGTTCTCGCCGTGGAGGGGCTTCGGCATGAACGTCGCCCAGAGGCCGTGCTCCATGGCGACGGTCTTGATGGCGTTCTTCAGGATCATGACCCGGTCGGCGCTGGAGATGGCGTCCGTGTACCGCAGGTCGATCTCGTGCTGGCCGGGGGCGACCTCGTGGTGGGAGGCCTCCGCCCCGTAGCCGAGGGCGTCGAAGTACTGGGTCGTCTTCTTCCGCACCGCG
>CAYFXO010000068.1:746-8434 GCA_964347125.1 uncultured Methanomassiliicoccales archaeon
GGCTTGCCGCCTTCCCCGTTCTTGAACAGGAAGAACTCGTACTCGGGGCCGGTGTTGAAGATGTAGCCCATCTCCCGGGCCTCGTCCATGACGCGCTGGAGGATGAAGCGGGGGTCGCCCGTGAACCGCTTCCCGTTCGCGGTGTAGACGTCGCAGATCATGCCGGCGGTCTTCAGGTCGCCGGAGGTCCACGGGAGGATCTTGAAGGTGTCCGCGTCCGGGTGGACCCGCATGTCGCTCTCCTCGATGGTCGCATAGCCGACGATGGAGGAGCCGTCGAACAGCACCCCCTCGTCCAGGGCCTTCTCCAGCTGGGTCGTGGGGATGACGACGCTCTTCACGATGCCCAGGATGTCCATGAACTGGAGCTGGACGAACCGAACCTGCTCCTCACCGGCCTTCTCCAAGATCTTGTCCTTCTGCTCTGAACCCATGTCTCGCACCCCATGCACCGGGAACCGACGACCGCCCCCTAACGATTAGGCGTTCATAAGGCTTTCTGAAAGAATTCCAGACATATGTTCGGAATTCTATCCACTTGTGCTACGAAATGGGACGCATGTAGGACTTTGGTCGAAAATCTTATCAATCTCCTCGTCCTGGGCGTGGGGCGGAGAGGACCATTCATGGAAGACGACGCGCGGCTGGGGGCCCTGGACGAGGCGATCATCCGGCAATTGAACATCAACGCGCGCCAATCGTTTCGGGACATGGCGAAGGCCCTCGGAGTGTCCATCAGCACCGTGTCCGCCCACGTGAAGCGGCTGGAGGAGGAGGGCGTGCTCAAGGGCTACGCCCCCATCGTCGACGAGGCGAAGGTGGGCTACGACCTCCTCGCGGTCATCGGCCTGAAGATCGCGCGGGGGCAGCTGCTCCCCGTGCAGGAGGAGATCGGGAAGGACCCGCGGGTCTACGGGGTGTACGACGTGACGGGGGAGTGGGACTCCATCGTGACCGCCCGATTCCGGAGCACCCGCGAGCTCGACGGCTTCGTGAAGGGGGTACTGAGCCAGGAGCACGTGGAGCGGACCTACACCCAGGTGGTCCTCAACGTGGTGAAGGACGAGAAGCGGGTCATCCTCTGACGCCGTGGGAACCCCCAGGGGGGTCCCCGCGCAACTCTTAAGACAGGAAGCCGGGATACGATGGATGCGGTGCGGAGGGCCGCGATGAAAATCCTGGAGTTCGACCCGGACAGGACCCTCTCGTTCGACCCGGACAGGAGTCTCCACTTCGACCCGGAGGATGGGGTCCACTTCAACCCAGACCGGGCGCTGTCCTTCGACGCCGATCGGGACCTGCCCTTCGGGAAGCGGGGGATCCAGTTTCGCGGCTTCGTCTGTCCCGAGTGCGGGGCGCCCGTCCTCCCGGACCAGGAGAAGTGCGATGAGTGCGGCGTGAAGTTCGCCAAGAAGCCCCCCGCGAAGAGGAAGGAGGCCGAGGCCAAGAAGGCCCGGAGGAGCCGATCCTCAACCACCCGGCCCGCGACGGGCGGGTACGCGTACTGTCCCCACTGCGGTGTGCGACACGCCGCCACCGACGTGTTCTGCTGGAACTGCGGGAATGCCATGGGGACCTCGGCCGCGCCCGCACCCGAGGAGACTCCCCCGGAGGGCGACGAGGAGCGCATCGGGCTCGGGCGACGCCCCGTCCGGGTGAAGGTCACGAAGGAGTGGAGCGAAACCGGCTATCGCAAGCCGGAGGAGTGAGGGATGGTCTTGGCGTTTCTTGGTCTTGAGCCCCTGACTTGGTACCTGATCATCAGCGGGGTCTGCTCCCTGATCCTCATCATCACGGCCCTCCTCGGAGGCCTGGGGGGCGGGGACTTCGACGTGGGCGACGTGGACCTGGACCTCGACGTGGACGCGCCGGACGTCGACCTGGATTACGGCGAGTTCAGCGGCCCGGGCATCTCGCCCCTGAGCCTCCCCATCATCCTCATCTTCGGCACCAGCTTCGGCGGGTTCGGGGCCCTTATGGAGGCCTCCAACTTCCTGGACACCCTCGTGGTGCCCTTCGTGGCGGCCCTGATCAGCATGCTCCTCACCGGCGGGATGTACGTCGTCCTCGTGCGGGTCTTCGTTCGCACCCAGGCCAGCACCGTGATCAGCCGGGAAGGACTGGTGGGCAAGACCGCCCAAGTCATGATCCCCATCGCCCCGGACAGCCCGGGGCAGATCCTTGTCATCACGGAGGCCCGAGGACGGACCCTCCTGGACGCGGTGGCGTCCGAGGTCATCCCGAGGGACTCCGTCGTGGAGATTGTCGGGACCGCGGGGAACGCGGTCCGCGTGAAGAAGGGTGGAGGTTGAGGAAATGGCAAATGGCGTGGAAATGAGCGCAGTCCTCCTGGCGGTGCTCACGCTCGTCGGCGGGCTCTTCGCGCTCATCGGTGTCTATGCGGCGCGGTACAAGAAGGTGCCCCCGGACAAGGCCATGGTCGTGTACGGGAGGAGGACGAAGAAGGGGAAGGGGTACCAAGTGATCTCCGGCGGGGCGAAGTTCATCGTCCCCATCCTGGAGAGCTACGAGTACCTGCCCCTGGACGTGCGGACCCTGGACGTCATCGTGAAGGACATCGTCACGGACGTCGAGTCCAGCGGGGCGAAGCTGAACATCGTCGGCGTCGTGCAGGTGAAGATCAGCAGCGACCCGGCGACGCTGGACACGGCGGCGGAGCACCTCCTGCACAAGACGAACGCGGAGATCAACGAGATCGCCCTGAAGACTATGGAGGGCCACGTCCGTGGAATCTGCGCGACCCTGACCATCGAGGAGATCAACAGCGAGCGGGACAAGGTGGCGACGCAGATCCAGACCCTCGCCGCCAGCGACCTGAAGAACATGGGGATCGAGATCCGGTCATTCGTCATCAAGGAGATCGAGGACGAGCACGGCTACCTGGACGCCTTGGGCGTCAAGCGGACGGAGGAAGTGAAGCGGGACGCCCGCATCGGGAAGGCGAACGCGAACCGCGCGGCCACCATCCAGGAAGCCAAGGCGGCCCAGGACGCGGAGCAGGCCAACGCGGAGGCGGAGGGCAAGGTGGCCGTCTTCCACCGGGACCGGGACATCACCCGCCAGAAGGCGGAGGCCGAGGTCGAGGTGGAGCGGGCGAACCGCGAGATCTCCTTCAACCTGCAGGACGCCCGACGACAGCAGGAGCTCATCGTGGAGCAGCGGAACATCGACATCCGCGACAAGGAGAAGCGCATCGAACTCCAGAAGCTGGAGGTCGCCCGGCGGGAGCAGGAGCAGACCGCGGAGCAGGTCGTCCCCGCGAAGGCCCAGGCAAACGCCGTTGCCGCGGAGGCGGACGGCGAGAAGCGCCGCTCGATTATCACCGCCGAGGGGGAGAAGGAGCGGGCGGTGCTCCTAGCGGAGGGGGAGAAGGAGCGTCTGACCCGCACCGCGACCGGCGAGGCGGAGCGCATCCGGCAGACGGGGACCGCGGAAGCGGACATCATCCGACTGAAGGGCGAGGCGGAGGCCTACGCCATCAAGGCCAAGGGGCTCGCTGAGGCGGAAGCCATGCGGGCGAAGGCCGAGGCGTGGGAGATGTACGGGAAGGCCGCCGTGACGGAGCTCATCGTGGAGAAGCTCCCGGAGATCGTGGGCGAGGCCGCGCGGTCCTTGGAGACCACGGAGAAGCTCATCATCATGGGCGACCGGGGCCCGTCCCAGCTCGTGGGGAGCGTCGTCGACGTGGCGGCGCAGGCCCCCGCGCTGGTGAAGGCCCTCACCGGCATGGACATCTCCGACCTCGCGGGCAAGATCAAGGACACCATCAGCGGGAAGTAGGCGGGTCCGCATCGCATCCATCGAGTGGTCCTTCGACAAGCCCTTCGAGGTCGTCGTCGAGGCATGGGCCGTCGCCGCGACGATGCAGGCGGTCCTCGAGGCGCGCCTCGAAGAGACCTTGCTGTCGGCGTCGGAAGAAGAGTAGCCCCTCCATGGATCCAGGGTGCGCCCTCGGCGGAAGGAACGATGAGGGCACGGACGGGACTACTCCACGTCCATGACGACGACGTCGCGGATGGACTTCATCCCGGTGAACGGGAGGATGATGCGGCCCTGGGCGTCGGTCTTGAAGAGGCGGGGCTCCACCTCTTCCGCGGGGATGATCAGGACGTCCTCCAGCTTGCCGGACTGGGTGTCCATCATGAAGTTTTCAATCATCCCGAGGATTTGACCGTCGTTCGTCATGACGGTCTTTCCGCGAAGCTCCGTGGCAAATTTCCGCACGAGAATCCCTCCTCTGGCTCTACCGGTAATAGCCGAGGCTCACATCCTCTTTCTCCTTCTTAGAGATTCCGCTGCGCTCCAGGTGGCGGCCGATGGCCTCGTAGAAGTCCATGGTCTCTTTGTCCAAGGACGGACGCACCGCGCCGAGGGCGGCGTCGAAGTGCTTCGGCTTGACCACCGCGGCCTCCGCCGACTCCCGCAGGGCGTTCATCGCGGCCTCGCGGCACAGCCCCTCGATGTCCGCGCCGGAGAAGTGGTCCGTCTGATCCGCCAAGGCCTCCAGGTCCACGCCGTCCAGGGGCATGTCGCGGGTGTGGACCTTCAGGATCTCCAGGCGGGAGTCCCGGTCCGGGGCCCGGATGAGGATGAGGCGGTCGAACCGCCCCGCGCGAAGGAGGGCGGGGTCCACCATGTCCGGGCGGTTCGTGGCCCCCATGATGACCACACCCTCCATGCTCTCCAGGCCGTCCATGGAGGTGAGGATCTGGTTCACCACGCGCTCCGTGACGCCGGAATCGGAGGAGCCGAAGCCCCGGGCCCGGGCGATGGCGTCGATCTCGTCGAGGAACACGATGGAGGGCGACACCTGCTTCGCCTTCTTGAAGATCATCCGGACGGCCTTCTCGCTCTCCCCGACCCACTTGCTCATGACCTCCGGGCCCTTGATGGAGATGAAGTTCGCCTGGGACTCGTTCGCGACGGCCTTCGCGAGGAGGGTCTTCCCGCAACCGGGCGGGCCGTAGAGGAGGATGCCCCGCGGGGGGGTGATGCCCATGCGGCTGAAGGCGTCCGGGTCCTTGAGGGGCATCTCCACGGACTCCCGGAGCTGAATCTTCACGTCCATCAGGCCGCCCACGTCGTCCCAGTTGACGCGGGGCATCTCGACGAGGACCTCCCGCATCGCGGAAGGCTCCGTGTCCTTCAGGGCGATCTTCAGGTCATCCCGGATGACCCGCATCTTCTCCAGGATCTCCGAGGGGATGGGCTGGTCCAGGTCAATCTCCGGCAGGTACCGGCGAAGGGCCCGCATGGCCGCTTCGCGCGCCAGGGCCGCCAAGTCCGCACCGACGAAGCCGTGGGTGATGTCCGCCAGTTCGTCCAAGAGCGCGTCCCGCTCGTCGTCGTCCCCTTCAAAGGGCATGCCCCGGGTGTGGATTTGGAGGATCTCCTTTCTTCCGTCCCGGTCGGGGACGCCGATCTCGATCTCCCTGTCGAAGCGACCGGGCCGCCTCAGGGCGGGATCGATGGCCTCCTCCCGGTTCGTGGCGGCGATCACGATGACGTTGCCGCGGCCGCTGAGGCCGTCCATGAGGGTCAGGAGCTGGGCGACGACGCGCCGCTCCACTTCGCCGGTGACCTCCTCCCGCCGGGGGGCGATGGAGTCCAGCTCGTCGATGAAGACGACGGAGGGGGCCGTCTTCTGGGCCTCCTCGAACTTCTCCCGGAGGCGTTCCTCGCTCTGGCCGTAGTACTTGGACATGATCTCCGGGCCCTGGATGGAGTAGAAGGACGCGCCCGCCTCGTTGGCCACCGCCTTCGCGATGAGGGTCTTCCCCGTCCCGGGCGGGCCGTAGAGGAGCACCCCCTTCGGCGGGTCGATGCCCAGGCGGTCGAAGAGCTCCGGGTGCTTCAGGGGGAGCTCGATCATCTCCCGGACCCGGAGGAGCTCCTCCTTAAGCCCGCCGATGTCCTCATAGGTGATGGTGGGGGCGACGACCTCCGCCTCCCGGACGGGCTCCTCCTTCAGGTCGACGATGGTGTCCTCCACGATCTGGACGATGCCCTTCGGCAGGGTCTTCGTAACCATGAAGGGGAGGGCGCCGCCCATGAGGGCAATGCCGGGGAGGATGACGACGTCCCCCTGGGTGAGGGGGCGCTTCAGCAGGCCGCGGCGGACGAAGTTCTCGATGCCCTGGCCGAAGGAGATCTTGTGGCCGTCGGAGATGACGGGGGCGATGCTCACCCGCTCCGCGGGGACGACCTTCGCGCGGCGGACCTCCACCTTGTCCCCGATGGACACCCCGATGTTGCGGCGGACGAGGCCGTCCACCCGGACGATGTTCTTCCCCTCGTCTTCCTGCATCACACGGAAGAGCTTCGCGGCGGTGGCCTTCTTGCCCCGGAGCTCGATGATCTCCCCCACGTCGACCCCGAGGGCTACGCGGGTCTTCGTGTCGACCCGGGCTCTCCCGAGACCGACGTCCGACTGCGGCGCCTCGGCAATCTTGAGGATGACCGAGTCAACCATGGCGATTTCCAAATTCGACAGGGTAGATAGGCTTTGCGCTTTGGCTCCATGAGCGGTTTCTGAGAGCACGCGGCAGGCCGGCGGCGCGTCGCGGAGCGCCTACCGCCAGTCTGCTTTCCATCGCCGGAAACCACATGACAACCCATATATAGGATGCGACCCCAATTACAGGTGGGAGCGAGCGCGTGGCTGAAGCTAGGCGAATTGTGTTGAAAGAGGCTGTGGTCCTCGTGTCCGCGGCCTTGGGCCTGCTCGCTCTCTACGGCTTCGTCAAGCTCGTCTCGTTCGTGGCGAACCTTCCTTCGCCCTAGTCCCGCCTCCGACCCTTAGCGGAAGCGCTCGAAGAAGCCCTTCCGGTCCTCGTCGGGGTTCATCTCCCGCAGCCGACGGAAGAGTTCCTTCTCCTCCCGGCTCGGCTTCTCCGGGGTCCTCAGAATCACCCGCACCAGCTGGTCCCCGCGGCCCCGCCCGTTCAGGTCCGGCATGCCCTTCCCCCGGAGGCGGAAGAGGGTGTGGGTCTGGGTGCCCGCGGGGATCTTGAGCCGCGCCTTGCTCTCCAGCGTGGGCACCTCCAGCTCATCGCCGAGGACCGCCTGGGAGAAGGAGATGGGGAGGTCCATGAGGAGGTCGAGGCCGTCCCGGCGGAAGGTGTCGTGGACCGCCACATGGATCACCAGGTAGAGGTCCCCCGGCGGCGCCCCCGGTTGGCCGGCCTCTCCCTGGCCCTCGAGTCGGAGGCGCAGGCCCGAGTAGGCCCCCGCGGGGATGGTCACCGCCAGGGTGGAGGTCTTCTCGACGGCGCCCCGCCCTCGGCAGGTCCCGCAGGCCGCCTGGGGGAGCCGACCGCGGCCCGCGCAATCCCGGCATCCGCTGATGGTGACGACGTGGCTGAAGCCGCGCTGTTGCACGTTCCGGATCTGTCCCGTCCCCTGGCAACGCGGGCAGTCCACCAGCCTCCCGTCTTCGGCCCCCGTGCCACCGCAGGCGTCGCAGGGGACGGCGTGGGGGATCTCCAGGTTCTTCTTCGTCGCCGAGGCGGCCTCCTCCAGGGTGACCTCCACATCGTAGCGCAGGTCCCGCCCCCGGCCCGGGCGTCGGCGGCGGGGGGCCCCGCCAAAGAACATGTCGAACAGGCTCCCGCCGAAGGCGTCCCGGCGGAGGAACTCGCCGAAGATGTCCTCCAAATCCCCGAAGT
>CAYFXO010000069.1:0-8362 GCA_964347125.1 uncultured Methanomassiliicoccales archaeon
GGCTCCTCGCGGCATTCGGGCCCCAGGGGTGGTGGCCCGCCGAGACCCGGTTCGAGGTCATGGTCGGCGCGATCCTCACCCAGCAGACCGCCTGGACGAGCGTGGAGGGGGCCGTCGAGCGGCTGAAGGAGAAGGGGCTCCTGGAGCCCGGGGCCCTGGCGACCGTCGACGAGGCGTCCCTGGCGGGGGTCCTCCGACCCACGGGGTTCTACCGCCAGAAGGCCGTCCGGTTGCGGGGCCTCGCCGTCCACCTCGTCGATCGATGGGGCGGAGACCTGGACCCCTTCTTTGCCCGGGAAGAGTCCGCGGTCCGGGAAGAACTCCTCGCGCTGAACGGCGTCGGGCCCGAGACGGCGGACAGCATCCTCCTCTACGCGGGGGGCTTCCCCACGTTCGTCATCGACGCCTACACCCTCCGGTTCATGCGGCGGATGTGGTCCCTGCCCGAGCCCTCCTACGCCGAGGCGAAGGCCTTCTTCGAGGCGGCGGTGCCGAAGGACGTCGGGGTCTACGGCGAGTACCACGGCCTCCTCGTGGAGCTGGGGAAGCGGCTGTGCCGCCGGGAGCCCCGGTGCGGGGAGTGCCCCCTCCAGGACGGGTGCGGCGAGGGTCAAAAGCGACTTAAGGCGGGAGGGACGTGGCGTGGAGGTGCTCGACGTTGAGGCCCTCACCCTGGACTTCTTCGGCACCCTCGTGGACGGAGGGGAGGCGGCGCTCGCGGAGGTCGCCACGGCCGTCGTGGAGGACCTGGACCTCCCCCTGACCCCCGACGCCTTCGTGGAGGCGTGGTCGGAGCGGTACTTCGCCATGAACGAGGGGCCCTTCGTGACCATCGCGACCGCCAACGAGGTCTCCCTCCGCGAGACCCTGGCGTCGATGGGGGCGCCCGCCGACACCGGGCCCTATGTCGACCTGATGAACGAGGCGTGGCAGCGCGTCCGCCCGTTCCCCGAGGTCCCCGAGTTCCTCGAGCGGGTGGCGGGCTACGACCTCTGCCTCCTCTCGAACGTGGACGACGGGTTCCTCACCGCCCAGATGGCTCGGCACGGCCTGGCGTTCGAACGCATCGTCACGTCGGAAGGGGTGAAGGCCTACAAGCCGGACCCGCGGATCTTCCACGCGGCCCTGGACCTGTTGCAGCGGCCCCCGGAGCGGGTCCTCCACGTGGGGGACACCCCGGAGATGGACGTCCTGGGGGCCCGGAACATGCGCATGCGTGTCGCCTGGGTGAACCGGCGGGGGCGGACCCTGGAGGACCACATCCCCGCCCCGGACGTCGTCGTGACGGACCTCCTCGAACTGGCGGACCACCTGGAGGGATGAGATGGGCAACATCAACTACGACCACATCGAGGCGTACCTGGGGACTCTCACCCAGCCGCGGGACGACTTCCTGAAGCGGCTGGAGGCCTACGCGGAGCAGCACGGCGTCCCCATCGTGGGGCCGGACGTGGGGCGTCTCCTGCAGATCCTCGCGGGCTCCCTGCGGGCCGAGCGGGTGCTGGAGCTGGGCACCGCCATCGGCTACTCCGCCACGTGGATCGCCCGCGGCGTGGAGGCCAACGGCGGCACCGTGACCACCATCGAATGGTGGGACGAGATGGCGGACCTCGCCCAGGTCAACCTGAAGGAGGCGGGGCTGGCGGACCGCGTCACGATCCTCCGCGGGCTGGCGGAGGAGATCGTCCCCACCCTGGAGGGCCCCTTCGACTTCATCTTCAACGACGTGGACAAGGTGCAGTACCCGGTCCTCCTCCCGCACCTCGTCGAGCTCCTCCCCGCCGGCGGCCTTCTCGTGACAGACAACGTGCTGTGGAAGGGGCGGGTGGCCACCGACGACCCGGTGCCCCAGGCCGCCGCGATCCGGGAGTACAACGCGAAGCTCCACGGGGACCCGCGCCTGGAAACCGTCATCCTGCCCCTCCGGGACGGCGTGTCCGTCTCCCGCCGGGTGCGATAGTCCCTCCAGGCGGGCGAAACCGTTAACAACCGGAGCCGGGCTTCGCCTGGCCGTGGAGTGGGAGCGGGATGGGAGGAAGCTCTTCTGGGCCTCCTTCACGACGACTTCCTTGAAAGAGGAGGCCCTGGACCACCTCAAGGAGGCCTTCGACCTGGAGAAGTTCCAGGTCGTCGACGAAGGGGTGGACTTCCTCCACGTCCATCGGATGGGGCCTGCAACGGGAGCCATCGCCCAGAGGAGCATGTGGGTCCACGCCCTCCTCCGACCGGAGGGGGAAGGAACCCGCGTCCGGCTGACGGTGGAGCCCGAAGGGTGGGGGCTCTCCAAGCGGGACTCCCCCGTCCTCGCGTGGTACCTGGAGGGTCTCCGGGACTTCCTGAGGGATCGGGAGGACCTGTCCTTCCGGGAAGGGGTCGTGGGAACGAACGGGGCGTCGATGCGCGCCGCCGACGGGAAGACCCTCGTCCCTGCGAGCCTCGAGTTCACCAACGAGGCCATGCGGTTCTCCGAGTGGTACGTGGGCCCCCTTCGGTGGGTCGCGTTCATCGGGCTGGGGATCGCCGTCGCCCTCACCCGGGTCACCCGGAACCCGATCCTCCTCGGGGGCGTCCTCATCGGATCGCTCCTCAGCTTCGTCGTGCCGTGGGCGTACTCGCGCCGCCACCCGTCCAGGCTCCGACTCACTCGGACGGGCATCGTCCTGCTCCGCGGCAAGCCGCAGAAGGAGATCCTCTGGGAAGACTTGGAGGGCCTCGTCTCCGTCGACCCCAGCTCCACGGACGTCTACCTGGCGGTGCGGGAGGAGAAGCCGCGGATCCGCCTGAGCCAGATGTGCTCCTGGCAGCTCCAGGAGATCATGAACGTCCGGGCGTCGGCCAAGCAAGCGAAGGAGTGGACGTGGCTGTTCCCCCAGTGGCGGGCCATCCGCCGGGGGATGCGGGCGAAGCTCCCCAATCGGATCCCGTCCTTGGACGAGTCCCGGGTTCTGAAGGTCCGCCGCTACTTCCTGAACGACCCGAAGAAGACCCT
Source organism: uncultured Methanomassiliicoccales archaeon (assembly GCA_964347125.1). Taxonomy (GTDB): domain Archaea; phylum Thermoplasmatota; class Thermoplasmata; order RBG-16-68-12; family CAYFXO01; genus CAYFXO01. The sequence continues at coordinate 2,990 of CAYFXO010000069.1, forward strand.
CGTGGCGGTCTCGGAGGCGGCGGACAAGAAGGCCCTGATGCGGGCCGCGAAGAAGCGCTGGGACGACCCGAAACTCGTCCGGGAGTTCATGAAGGACGCGAGCCTGGAGGGCTACCACGACGCGGCGGGGGTGCTGGCGGGCCGCCTGATGAAGCTCGAGCCCGGGGACGACGAGGGGTTCCGGGTGCGATTTGGAGCCCTGATGGAGCTGAAGAAGCTGGACGAGGCGGAGGCCCTCGTGGAGACCCAACTCCAGGCCCACCCGGAGTCGAGCAACGCCCACCTGGCCCGCTCCGCGGTGCTGAAGGAGCGGGGCCGCATCGAGGATGCCCTCTACGAGGTGGGGCAGGCCGTGGAGCTGGACGGGAACAACGTGGACGCCCTGCGCCTTTGGGCCGGCATCGTGTCCGACGAGGGCGGCACCGCCCAGGCCATCTCCGAGCTGGACTACGTCGCCCACGCCCACCCGGAGAACTGGGCGCCCCACTACGTCCTGGGGGAGCTCATGACGACGAAGCAGGCCATGGACGACGCGGAGAAGTACCTCCAGAAGTCCCTGGAAGTGAAGGCCACGGACGAGGCCTTGGGCCTCCTCAGCGCGATCTACGGAAACGCCCAGCGGCACGAGGACCTCGTCACCCTCGTGGAGGGCGCCCGGAAGGAGCGCACCGTGGGGCCCGCGCCCCTGCTCAACCTCTTCAGCGCGTACGTGGAGCTGGGGCGGATCGGCGAAGCGAAGCGGTGCCTCAAGTCCCTGAAGCAGGTGGAGCAGAAGGAGTGGCTCCCAGCCATCGCCGAGGCGGAGGCCCGCATCGCGCGGTAGGCCCCTGGGGACGCTTTAATACGCCCCTCCCATACCCCCGCGGGGGAGATGGACCGACTCACCGTGGGCGAGCGGATTCGCCTGCACCTCTCGACGTTCTCGCAGCGCCGCGAGGCCTTCGTGTGCCCCCCCGAGGTCTCCCAGCGGGGGATCGCGGACGCCGCCGGGGTGAGCCGGGCCCACGCGGCCCTGGAGCTGAAGAAGCTCCGGGAATCGGGTGACGTGGACGAGCGGGTGGCCCACGTGGAGGGCGCCGCGACCCGTCGGAAGGTGTACTTCCTGTCCCCCCGGGGCGAGCGGGAGACCCGGGCCGTGGTCGACCACGCGGCGGGCCGCCGGGTGCGTCTGCGGGACATCCGGGGGGAAGAGGAGGTGTCCGGGGACGACGCGGTGCGCGCCCTGGTCCGGACGCCGGGGTGGACCCGGTCCCAGGCGCTGATGGCGGTGCTCACCCAGGACGTCATCGAGGTCCCCCGCGGGACGCCCTCCCCGGCCGTGCGGGCTCCCGAACCGTTCTTCGGCCGCCAAGAGGAACTCGAGCGGCTGCGGGCCTGGGCGGAGGAGGACGACCCGCCTCTCTTGGTCATCACCGGAGTCTTGGGGGTCGGGAAGACGACGCTCCTGAAACGATTCGCCTCGGAACGGCCCGGTCCCGTGCACTACCTCGCGGCGCGGGAGTGGGACACGATCGCCTCCCTCGCCAAGACCCTCGGGGCCTCCCTTGCGGCCGTCGGCTCGACTCGGCTCCAGGAGTTGGCGGCGAGGGCGCCGAGCGCCGGCGAGGTGGCGGCCCTCCTCACCCGCGTGGCTGGGGACCACCTCGTGATACTCGACGACTGCACCGCCTCGAAGGAGGCCGAACTCCTGGCGAAGGCGATTCTGGCGACGGGAGGGCCGCGGGTCCTGACCGCCGCGACCGCCCGCCCGTCGTTCTACGGCCCGGCAGCCCTCGTCCTGGAGAAGACCGTCATGGAGATGGACCTCGCAGGATTGGACGAAGCGGCGACGGGAGCCCTGTGCCAGCATCTGGGCCTGCCGCTGTCGCCGGACGTGGCGTTCGCCCTGACCGCGGGCCATCCCCTTTCTCTCGAGTTCATGGCGGCCTCCGGGTCGGAGGAGGGGATCGACGAGCTCTCCCGCTTCGTGCAGGACCAGCTGGTGGCGGGCCTCGACGCTCGGGAACGGGAGGTCCTGAAGCGTGCCAGCGTCCATCGGAAGCCGTTCCCGGCCTCCGCCCTCGGCCCGCGCGGTGCGGACGTTCTGGACGCCCTCGTCACGAAGGGGGTCGCGCGGCGGGAGGGCGGGGGCTTCGCCGTATCGCCCGTGGTGGCCGCTCCCCTCAGGGTGCTCCTCTCCAACGAAGAGCGGAGGGCCTACCACAGCGCCGCGGCGGACGCCTGCCTGGAGACGGGGGACGAGCTGGAGCGCCTGCACCACCTGGCGGCGGCGGGGCGGACCATGGAGGTCGCCATGCGGCTCCACCGGGTCGGGGAAGAGATCGTGCAAAAGGGTGGAGCCGCGGAGCTCTGTCGAATCCTGACGGGACTGGACCCTGGACCCCGCTACCGCGCCCGATGGAGTCTGGAGTCCGGACGGGCGCTGGACGACCTGGGGCGGTGGGAGGAGGCTGAGGAGGCCCTTCTAGAGGCCGAGCGGCAGGGTGAACCGGACATCCTGGAGGAGGCCGCCCTGCTCCGAGGCCGCATCCTGAGCAAGACGGGGCGCCTGCAGGCGGCGCGGGAGGTCTTCGAGGGGCTCCGCGGGGCCCAGACGCCACGACGGCGGGCCGACGGCCTGCGGGGACTGGGCGTGGTCCTCCGGAAGATGGGGGAAGCCGCGGACGCCGAGAATGCGCTCAAGGAGGCCGCCGAGGCCTACGACGCGGAGGGCGCCGCGAGGGACCGCGCCCTCGCCCTCATGGAGCTCGGCAATGTGGCCCTAGGCAGGGGGGATGGGGAGGCGGCCCAGGACCGCCTCACCGATGCCCTCGAAATCCTGGAGGGGGACCCCCTGGAGGAGCCGCGGGTCCGGGTCAACCTCGCCGTGGCCGCGCGGTCCATGGGCGACCTGGAGGCCTCCTTGGAGAATCTGGAGCTGGCCGCCGACCTCGCGGGGGACGTGGGCCAGCTCCGCACGGGGGCGTACGCCCTGGCCAACGCCGCCGACGTCCTCCTGGCCATGGGGGAGGCCGACCGGGCGGAGGACGCGTGCCTGGAGGGGGAGGCCTGGGCGGCCGCCATCCGGGATCCCCTCGTGCAGTCCCTCCTCAAGGCGAACCGGGGAGCCGTGGCCGCCCATCGAGGCGACGCCCAGACCACGAGGGCGCACTTCGAGGAGAGCCTCCGCCTGATGGAGGACGTCGACGCCCCAGACAGTCTGGCGGCCCGGGTAGAGGCCTACGCGCAAGCCCTGGAGGGGCTCGGGGAGGTGCAGGAGGCCGCGGCCCTTCGGAAACGCCACGCGACGCTTCAACGGCGCCCAAACGGCGAGAAGAACCGCCAAAACGGAGGGCCAGGTCAGTTCACACCGTGAGAGCGCTGCCAAAACCCATATATACTCCTAGACGATACGACGGCGACCAGTTGCAGGGCTGCGTCGTGGGATGCATTCGCTGGGGTGTCGCATTCCCTGAGAGAAGAAACCAGGAGGCAATTGAATGAAGAAGAGCCTAGGAGCCATGTTGCTGGCGATGGTGTTCGCACTGTCGGCGGTGACGGGGTTTTCGATGGTTGCTGTGGGCGCGGACAACTACGACAACTCGAGCACCAACATCGACTTGGTGCCGAGTGCGTACCCGGGCGGGATACCGAGTGATTGGTACTCGCCGGGGGATCCCATCGAAGTGGACGTATTCAACTTCGATGACGTCCCCGACGGGTTTGAGGACCAAGTCGATCTGATTGTCTTCCCGTGGCCGTGGGCCGCGTTCGACGACAATGTGTGGTTCGAGGACAACAAGCTCTTGGACTCGGATGGGGAGTACTCGACATCGATCTCGGGTACGACGACATCCGCTCTGAGCGACGGGCTATACATCATCTACGTCACCGACGACCAGTTCATCGAGACCAATGGTGCGGATGCCATCTGGGACTCCCACTGGTTCGAGATCCATTGGTACAACATCGACGCCGACACCGACCGGAACGCCTACGTGCCGGGGGACACCGTCACCGTGTTCTACACCGTGACGAAGATCAAGGACGGCTCCCTGGTCACGGAGTCCGGCTTCACCGGCGAGTGGACCGTCGAGTCCACCGACTTCGACACCTACGACCTGGGAACCTTCACGGAACCCTCAGGGACCTTCTCCTTCACCATCACGAACACCGGTGGCACGTGGCCGGCTACGAACTACTTCATCTGGATCTGGTTCAATGGGACCCAGGACGGAGCCACACGCGAGGATGTCACCCTCCTGGCCCCGGAAGTCAACTCCATCGAAATCGACTGGCTGGAGTCGCCGTTCGCGACGTACCCCCTGGACTCCGTCGTCCGCGTTCGGGTGCAGATTAGGGTCACCGGGACCGGAGTTCCGGAGCCGGGGGCGACCGTGGAAATCCAGGTGATGGACGGCACCGGTGCGCCCGCGACTCCCATCAGCGGCTACGGGGCCGACGACTTCATCTCCGACGAGAACGGGGAGGTCTTCTACGCCTTCGTCCTGGATCCAACGGACTTCCAGGAAGACGACACGTACACGGTCCGGGTGACGGCCACCCGCGTCCTCAAGACGGACGAGGAGGACCGGACCTTCACCGTGATTCCTGGGGCGGAGATCATCTCCGTCCGGATGGACTTCGACAAGCGCGTCTACACGAGCGGTGACACCGCCTCCGTCATCGCCGAGGCCGTCGCGCCCGCGGGCAGCAGCCCGCCCAACAGCTACATCTGGGAAGTCCGATCAGGCAGCGTGCTCTACGCCCGGGAAGCCGGGAGCATGGACACCTTCAACTTCGACATCCCTGACACGTTCGAGGGTTGGCTGACCTTCTCCGTCGACGTGTTCAACGCCGATGGCGACTTCGGATCCGACGTGCGGTCGCGCCAGGTGGTCTTCGGCGTCATGCTGGTCAACGCGGACCGGGACCGGTACAACGCGGGAGACACGATTACGGTGGAGTACGAACTCGTCAGCAGCCTCCTGAGCGCCCCGGACATCTTCTACCAGGTCGTGGACGCGAACGGGGACATCGTCTTGGAGGGCGAGCAGGCCGGCCGGACGGGCTCCTTCACCTACGACGTCCCGACAGTGCCTTCGACCTGGTACACCTTCCTCGTCTTCGCGTCCCAGGATGGCCGAGAGGCGAGCGGGTCGGACCGCGCCTGGCTCATCGAGGGCTACGTGCTCCGCATCACCTTCGACCGGAACGTCTACTCCCCCGGCGACACGATGCGCATCACGTACTCGGTGCGGGCCCGGGGTGCCAGCGACTTGCCGAACTCCTTCAGGCTGTCGTATGGCCTGTCCGGCGAGCTCTCCGACACCACCAGCAGCACGGACGCCAGCGGGACGGTGACCTACAGAATCCAGGGTGACGCCAACGAGG
>CAYFXO010000070.1:0-6634 GCA_964347125.1 uncultured Methanomassiliicoccales archaeon
GCGAGGGGCAGAAGGTCGTCTGCAAGGTCCTCAGCGTGAACGCGGAGAAGGGCCAAATCAACCTCTCCCTGAAGCAGGTGAACGACCACCAGCGGCGGGAGAAGATTCAGGAGTGGAAAAACGAGCAGAAGGCCGGCATGCTCCTGGGGATCGTCGCGGAGCGCCTGGGTTGGCCCGCGGAGAAGTGCTGGGAGGAGTTCGGCCACGACCTGGTGGAGACCTTCGGCACCCTCTACGGCGCCCTGGAGGAGACCGCCCTCGACGCCAAGGTCCTCGAGGAGGAGGGCCTCACGGGGAAGTGGACGGAGGCTTTCGCCGAGGTGGCCGCGGAGAACATCACCCCGCCCTTCGTCCACATCGACGGCCACCTGGAGCTCACGTGCCCCGCCCCCGACGGTGCCCTGCACATCCGCAAGGCCCTCATGGAGGCCCAGAAGGACGACCACGTCCAGGTCGCAATCCAGTACGTGGGCGCCCCCCGCTACCGCATCGTCGTCACCGCCCCGGAGTACAAGCTCGCGGAGGAGGAGATGCAGGCGGCGGCGGAGAAGGCCCTCGCGTCCGTCCGGGCGGCGGGAGGCGACGGGAAGTTCGTGAGGAAGGAGTGAGATGCGCACCACCCTGAAGAAGTGCAAGGCCTGCGGGCGGTACACCCTCCGGGAGCGGTGCCCCGCCTGCAAGGGACCCACATCCATGGCCCTACCCCCGCGCTACTCCCCCGAGGATCGCTACGGTGCCTATCGAAGGAAGCTCATGAAGGAGGCGAGTTAGACGGACGGAATCACCATCGAATACACGGAGAAGCCGAAGCTCAAGGACGCGGTCCTCATCGAGGGCCTCCCCGGCGTGGGGAACGTGGGGAAACTGGCGGCGGAGCACCTGATCGACCAGCTGGGCGCGACGAAGTTCGCGGACATCTACTCCTCCTACTTCCCGCCCCAGGTCCTCGTGGACGAGGACGGCCTGGTGAAGCTCATGAGCAACGAGCTGTACTACGCCCGCCGGGACGGCGCCAACGCGGACCTCGTCTTCCTCGTGGGGGACTACCAGGGCCTCACGCCCGAGGGCCAGTACTCCCTGTGCGACTTCATCCTGAACGAGATGAAGCAGTTCAACGTCAGCCGGATCTTCACCCTGGGCGGCTACGGCCTCGCCCGCATGGTGGACACCCCCCGCGTCCTCGGGGCGGCCACGAGCCGGGCCCTCATCAAGGAGATGGAGGACTTCGGCGTCGTCTTCACCCGGGCGGACCCGGGCACGGGCATCGTGGGCGCCAGCGGGCTGCTGCTGGGCCTGGCGCAGCTCCAAGGCCTCGACTCCGTCTGCCTCATGGGCGAGACCTCCGGGTACTTCGCGGACCCGCGGAGCGCCCAGGCGGTGCTGGAGGTCCTCTCCAAGGTCCTCGAGATGAAGGTGGACTTCGAGGAGCTCCAGAGCAAGGCGAAGCACATCGAGCAGATCACCGCGCGTCTCCGCGAGGTGGAGACGGCGGAGCCCGAGCGGGAAGACCTGGGCTACATCGGCTGACCGGGGAAGCCTTATTACCGTCCCGCGGCCCATATCGACGCGGACGGCATGGCCGCCGACGACCGGAAGCGGGCGTTCCTCAAGGGCTACGAGGCGGGCCTCCGCGAGGCTTGGGAGGAGTTCGTCCGCCTGACCACGCGGGGCCACAACATCTCCGAGGTGCGGCTCATCGCGAAGAGCTGGATCACCGGCCTCGAGGAGCGGCTGGCCGCGAAGGCGGAGGCGTATGCAGAGCCCGCCGAGGAGGCGCCCCCCGCGAGGCCGACGAGGCGGGTGGACCTCACCCCGGGCGAGAGCTGCGTGTTCCGGGAGGCCTCCCCGAAAGCGAGCCTGGAAGCCTTCGCCCAACTCTCCCAGGCGGGGCGGGGGATCTGCGTCATGCGCCGCCACCCGGAGACCGTCCGGGACCGCCTCCCCCTCGGGGAACTCGCGCTGATCTGGCTCACCCGCGCAGAGGCGGAGGAGTCCGGCGTGGCCCACGTGTCCCCCACGAACCTTGTTCAGCTCACCTCCACGCTGCTGTCCCTGATGGACAGCGAGCGGCCCCCTGTGGTCTACATGGACGCGGTGGAGTACCTGACCTCCCAGAACGGCTTCGACCAGGTCCTGCGGTTCCTCCAGAAGCTCAATGAGGAGGTGGTCCTGCGCCGCGGGAACCTCTTGGTCTCCCTGGACCCCGAAGCCTTGAAGCCCCAGGAGGTCCAACTCATCGCCCGCGAGCTGGGCCGCGAAAGCTGACGGGAAAGGGATTTAACCCGAAGCCGGGTTGGCGACGCGAGCTCCCGTAGTGTAGTCCGGCCAATCATTTCGGCCTGGTATTGAACCCATCTTCATACAAATCCCCGCGGGAGCACTTCACCCGTCAAGTCGGTGTTAGGACCTCGGGCAGGGCCTCCGTGAACCGCTGGCACTGGTCCTCCGGGACGGAGAAGGAGACGCGGATGAAACGGTCGCCGAACCGTTTGGAGACGTAGGCCCCGCCGCGGACGAAGACGTCGTGGTCGTAGAGCAGCCGCTCTTCCACCTTCGCGGGGTCCAGACCCAACTCGGAGATGTCGATGACGAACATGTTCGTGTAGGACGGGTACACGGGGAGGTGCGCGCCGTCGATGCCCTCCACGGCCATGCGGATTCGCTCCTGGTTGCGGCGGCAGATGGCCAGGACCCGCGGGAGCCACTCCCTCTTCGTCCGTAGCGCCGCGAGGGCCGCCCGCTGGGCCAGGACGTTCACGGAGAGTACGTTCGTGTTGAACGGGAGGACGGTCTCCATGAGGGCCTCCGGCCCGATGAGGGCCCCGATCCGCATCCCCGCGAGGCCGCAGTTCTTGGAGAAGGAGTAGGCGATGAGGGTCCGCTCGGGGAGGAAGTCCGTCGCCAGGGCGTGCTCGTCCGCGAAGTCGCGGTACGTGATGTCGTCGATGACGACCAGGTCGTGGTCCGCCGCCACCTCGCAGAGCCCCCGCACCTCGTCCCGCGTGTAGGACGTCCCCAGCGGATTGATGGGGTCGATGAGGAGAAGCATCCTCGTCCGGTCCGTCATCGCCTCGGCGACGGCGCCCGCCTCCAGCTTCCAGGGAGGTCGGTAGATGGGGAGCTCTATGGTCTTCGCCTTGGAGAGCGAAACCTGGTGGTGGATCGGCAGGAAGCTGGGGTCGGTGGCGACGACCTCGTCCCCCGCGTCGAGGAGGGCCCGGGTGGCCACGTAGAGACCCTCGACGCCCCCGTTGGTGAGCAGCACCCGGGAGTCCGGGAGGCCCAGGTCCTCTTGGATGGCCTCCGGCAGGCCCTCGACCCCCTTCGAGTAGGGATAGAGGCTGTACTCCTGGGCGTCCGTCGCACCGAGGATGGCCTCCCGCACCGCGGGGTGGACGGGGATCGTGTTCGTGTTCTGGCTCATCCACACGACGTCCTTCCGCCCGTGGGCATACCGGAACGGGTCCACGCCGACCCCTCACTGGACCGTGGTGAAGTGGAGGCTGACCCCGCACCCCTTCAGCTTCTCTTGGACCTTGTCCACGAACTCGATGACCATGGCGGGGGTGACGACCTTCTCCGTCCACTTGTAGACGAAGTCGTGGCTCCCCAGGGTGCTCTCGAATCCCATCTGCCGGAGCTTCTCCGTGATGATGGAGGCCTTCTCCCCTTCGCTCGTGACCTGCAGGGTGACGTAGGTGTACACAGCCTTCCCCCAGGCGGGAAGCGGAGGGCGGCGTAAAAGGGTTGCGGGGTCGCAAACCTTATGGAGGCCTCTGGAGTTCGGTTGCGGCGCGGGCTCGTGGTCTAGCGGTTATGACGCCACCTTGACATGGTGGATATCCCCGGTTCGAATCCGGGCGAGCCCATTCGGCCTCTCGGGTTTGGCGTACTCTGTCAGGGCCGGCTCCTCTGGCGTCCCTCGGCCCGCCGGTTCGTGACTCCCGCGGCATGCACGCCGAGATCACGAGCCGGGCCGGCGCCGTCGCGGGAGGGGGAGGATCCTCGGCGTGGCCTCGGAGTACTCCTCATATGCGGGCCCGAACAGCGCCCTCAGCTCCCGTTCCTCGAATGGGCCGACGCCGAAGTAGAACCAGAGGTTGATCAGGATCCCCCCCACAAGCGCGAACGTGTGGTCCGTAACGAGGCCGATTCCCAACGCGATCGTCCCGATGCCCGAGTACATCGGGTGCCGTACGAGGCGGTAGGGGCCGACGACGACGAGGGGCTCCGTTCGGTCCAACGGCTCCTGCAGCGGGGCCCGGCGGAGCATCTTGAGGAACGTCGCATAGGTGGACACGAGGATGTCCCGGAACCTCCGGTAGCGGAAGAGCCAGGCGAGCATCGCCGCCCCGAAGACGATGGGGAGGACGCCCAGGACCCGCACCACGAGGGGAAGTCCCATGTCCCACGGCAGGGGCGAGACCCAGACGAGGGCGACGGCGATGAGGTAGGTCGTCGTGACCACGAGGGTGACGAGGGCTAGGGTCACCATGACGGTCCTCCATTTGACAGGTGCGCTCATCGACGGGGCGGCCGAAGGCGCCGGGGCACGATGACCCTTTCGCCCCCACGTTCGGGCTCCCCCGGTGGCAATCCTTAAGGGCCACCGCGCGGTTTCCGTCGCGGGGAGGGTTGCGTATGGGCACCACCGAAGAGAGAATTGCGCACCGCGTTGTGAACGAATCCTTGGGGATCGGCCCCGGCGACGTCGTGGTCATCAGCACCCACGACCACACCATCCCGCTGGCCAACGCCATGGCCTTGGAGTGCTACCGCCAGGACGCCGACCCCTTGGTCGTGTTGGACACCGACGAGGTGTTCTACGGGCACCTGGGGATCCTGTCGGAGGAGAGCCTCCGGACCACCTCGAAGCACTGCCTCGGGTTGGCGGACTACGCCAAGTACTACATCTGGCTGGGCGGGCCGAAGGACCCGGGCCCCATGAAAGAGGTCCCCTCGGCCAAGTTCTCCGCCCTGTTCGAGGGCGAGAAGGCCCACTGGGACAAGTCCCTGGAGGTCGGGAGCCTGTCCGCCGGACTGTCCCTGGGGCAAGTGACCCCGCAGCGCGCCGAGGTCTACGGCTTCGACTACGCGGCCTGGCGGCGGATGACGGAGGACGCCATGGAAGTGAGCCCGCGAGAGCTGTCCGAGTTCGGGCAGAAGCTGGAACCCGTCCTCTCCGGCAGCGGGGCGGTGCGGGTGACCGCGCCCAACGGCACGGACCTCCGCTTCCAGATGGCCGGTCGCACGCCCCACATCTACGACGGGATCCTGGACGAGAAGGACATCAAGCGGGGGACCACGAACGTCGGCCTCCCGTCCGGCGCCATCTCCGCCGCCGTCGTGGAGGACTCCGCCGAAGGGACCGTCGTCTTCGACGTCCCCGCGCCGCAGGTGGGCGTCCTCATCAAGGAGATGAAGTGGGTCTTCCAGGGCGGGAAGCTCGTGGAGCTCACCGCGAAGGAGAACGCCGATGCGATCCAGGGCCTCTACGAGGGCGCCAAGGGGGACAAGGACCGGCTGGGGAGCCTGACCATCGGCCTGAACCCGAGGGCCCGGACCGGGTACCTGGAGAACTACATCCCCGCGGGCACCGTCACCCTGAGCATCGGGGACAACCGGGAGCTCGGCGGGGAGAACGACAGCGACTGGGGATTCCCGGGGGCCCTGAGCCAGGCGACCTTGGAGATCGATGGCAAGGTCATCGTGGAGAAGGGGCGCCTCGTCCTCTGAGCTAGGCCAGTCCGTCGCGTCGCGGCATTCCCAACGCGCTCACCGTGGGCATAGCCGAGGCAACGCTCCGAAGGTCTCAGGGGCGACTCCGCCAACGAGAGTCGTCCTCCCGCCCGCCGGCCTACTCCGTCGAGGCCTCCTGCCCCGGCATGACCCGTGGGGCCGGCGGTCCCACGCTCCCCTCCTCGAACTCCTTCTCTTCCCACATGTCGTACGCCGTGGCCGTGGAGGACACCTGGGTGATGATGGCGAACACGACGACCACGTGGAGGAGCTCGATGATTCCTCGGATGGAGATGCCCACGACGGGGATGACCCACGTCGCCCCGAGGTCCACGAACAGCAAGACGCCCAGGATGGGGGCCGCCACCGCGAGACTGAAGGTGGATCTCGCGATGCGCTTGATCCGATCCGGGGCCGCCGTCTTGTCGAGCTCGGTGGAGTTGTAGTAGGCCAGGACGAGCACCGCGACCCCCAGGACGGCGTGCCCGTAGACCAGCACCGCTCGATCTCCCACCGGGGTCAGGATGACCAAGAACACCAAGAAGGCCAGCCATATCATGGCATACAGAGACGCCCAGAGCTTCATGCCGATCCACCTCTGGCCAGCCGGAATCGCTGGAAGGTCTATGAGAGTTCTGGTCAGGGAGGGGGCTAGTCCTCCGGATCCAAGCCCTCACGCATCTCCGCCGGCAGGGCCTCGATCCCGGCGGGCGCCATCTTCCCCTGTCGAAGCATCTCCCGGGCCCGCGCGCGGTTCCGTCTCGACCAGTGGCTCCGCTTCCGACGCGGGGTGAACCGGACCGCGTGGAATCGCACTCCGGGCAGGCCAGGCTCCGCAAGACCAGACGCTCCAGGAGCCGCGTCAACATCCCCCGCAGCACGAAGGACAGGGGCT
>CAYFXO010000070.1:6644-8211 GCA_964347125.1 uncultured Methanomassiliicoccales archaeon
TGTGAATCGAACCGCGTACCGCTCCTCGTCCATCGATCGGATTTGGCCGTCAATCCAGCCAAAGCAGATGGCCTCCTCCACCGCCTCGTCTTGCGTGGCCGTCGGCTTCCCGCTGCCCTTCTTGTAGACGACCACCCAGATCTCCTGCTTCTCCGAATGGTGGCGTTCCAGCCACGCGCGCCATGCCCGCCTCGTCCGGGGAGAGACCGTCTCACCAATTTCCATGGACTCGATGCTCCCTACAGCCCTGGGTCGCTCATCGCGACATCATCCCAAGCACCAAAAGCATGATGTCCAGCCCCGCCATCGCCCCCTGTCGTGGAAGGCCTCATCCCGTTCCTCACCGCCCTGGGCCTCGTCTTCGTCCTCGAGTTGGGGGACAAGACGCAGCTCGCCACCATCTCCCTGGCCACCCGCCATCCGTGGCCTCCCGTGCTGGCGGGCGCCGCCACCGCCCTCGTCCTGATCACGGCCATCGGAGCCGCCATCGGCGGGGCCATCGCCGTCTACCTCGAGGCGTGGCTCGTCGCCATCAAGATCGGCGGCGGCCTCCTCTTCATCGTGTTCGGCGCCTGGACCTACCTCTCGTACGAGGAGGAGTCGGAGGAGGCCACGGACGCCCGCGGGGCCTTCGTCACGGCCTTCGGCCTGAACTTCGTGGCCGAGTTGGGGGACAAGACCCAGCTCGCCGTCATCATCCTCGCGGCCACGGCGGCGGCTCCCTTCTCCACGTTCGCGGGCGCCAGCCTGGCGCTGGTCCTCGTCTCCGCGCTGAGCGTCCTCATCGGGGTGGGCCTCGAACGCTACCTCCGCGGCGACTGGCTCCGGCTCGTGGCCACTGGCCTGTTCATCGTGGCGGGGATCCTGCTGATCGCGGAAGCGCTGTGGAACCTCTGAACGCGGGCGGAGGGCCCAATTGGTGGGAGACTTGGGTCTGATTTCGGGCAACGCCCTTAAGACTCAGACCCATCGCGACTCCCATGAGTATCTCTCGCCGCATGATGATCGTCCTCATCGTGGCCGTCGGAGTCGTTGTCAGCGTCGTCCTCTGGTGGCTCGTCTCGCCCCTCTTCATCGTCGTCCCCGGGGCGGAGGAGAGGCCGGAGGGATTCACGTCCCTCTTGGGTGAGGGGTCCTTTGTGGACGGAGCGCCTGGCCACTATGCATCCGGTCAAGCCTTGGTCCTTGCAGATGGATCGAGCCATGTCCTGCGCTTCGAGAACTTCAGCGTGACCAACGGCCCGAACCTCCATGTTTACCTATCCGACACTCCCGACGTGAGCTCCGGCTACCTCGACTTGGGGGCGTTGAAGGCGACAGAGGGGTCGTCGAACTACGCCTTCCCCAGCAACGCAGACCCGCGGGACTACCGGTACGTCGTGATCTGGTGTGTGCCCTTCTCCGTCCAGTTCGGCTACGCGGAGCTCGTGTTCAGCTAATCCGCGGTTGCCTCGAAGCCACTGGAGGGACCTTGATGAACGGTTGTGAAAGCCACAGATTGCCTGGGGTGGGGTCGTCCCGCTCGACACCTACCAGAACGTCCCGCAGTAGCATGTCGGTAGCAGAG
>CAYFXO010000071.1:0-4053 GCA_964347125.1 uncultured Methanomassiliicoccales archaeon
AGGTTGTCGCTGGTCCGGAGGACGGTGCGCTGGTTGTTGATGGCGGGGCGTTGGATGGAGTTCTGCAGATCGCCGATGTCAACAGGTGGGTCAAGGAGGACGGGATACTCCCTGAGGGGGTCTCCCAGCCAGTCCCTAGAGACCTGGACGGAAAGGAGACCTGCGTCAGGGAGATACTGGTATGCTAGCTCTTGTACGGAGCCCAGCGAGTCCACGATGAACGGAGGCCGGAAGGCGAACGCCATGCTCCCTTCCCGAAGGAATCGCAGTCGGGTGGACGCCGAATGCTCGTCAAATGCCACGCCCTCACCGAGCCTGATATGCCAGGTGGCCGTGATGGACGCGATCTCCGAGAGATCCCCCGGCCATCCGAGTATGATCTCCTCTTTGATGCGTGTCCGAGTGGGCACGTACGTCACGCGTTCAATTACATGCTCGTTCTCGTTCTGGAATGCGATGGAGTCATCCACGTGCAGCGCACTCCCTGTCGGCATGGGGAAGTCCATTCGGGTGAGACCGGACGCATCTCTGCCCTCGACGCTCCTAAGTTCCATCTGCACGATCTCTCCGCCCCACTGACCCTGAATTGTGAGCTCAGGCCCCTTGTCTCCGGCCCGGAACTCCGCGCGGTAGCCATCGCCCTCGGCGAGGACGCGACCCTCCGGGGTGGTGGAGACCCGAGCACGACTCGCAACCTCCGATGCTCTCATTGCAGGTTCGAGAAAGGGGCCCCGTGCCGTTCCGCGTGTGCCACGGGTCGTGTCATCAACACGGTCGAAGCGGCCCGCCCAGTCTACGATCTCCAGAGCTCCCGGGGGCGCGGCCGAGGCGAAGGGATATTGCATCCCGGCTTCGATTTTGGCGCCTCCGATGGCCCAGGAGGCCTGGCCGGGGGAGACTGCCATCCAAGTCCCTACATTCTCAAAGAGTCGGCCATCCACCACTCTGCCGCCACGGCCCGTCAACTCCAGTAGTACCTCGGCCCCGATGCCCGCGAAGGGGAAACCCGTGAGCGGGTTGTCGTCGGAGTCGACATACATGCGGAGGATGTCCAGTCCCCGCGCGGGTGGCCTCGTCAACGGGCAGATGTGCCGCTTGACGACCCGGTCCGCGAACGGTGTGGGGAAGGATGAGGGAATGACTGTCTCCAGCAAGCAGTCCGTGCCCCCCTGATCATAGTCCCCCTCGCCGTCGCTGTCGACATCGCCTCCCTCCTCCGTGTCTGGAGTTCCGTCGTTGTCGAAGTCCTCCGGAAAGACGTCGGAATCGTCCGGAACCGTGTCCCGGTCCTTATCCCGCAGTGTGGGTCCGACGGCTCCATATCTCGCTGGATTGTGGAACGGCGCGATGGCGCCCGCCATCATCCGGCCCCGAACTTCGCCGTAGAAGTAGGCGTCCTGACCCGCGACGACCTCGCCATACGCGGTGATGTCGACGTGCGGGTTCCCACCGGCCGTGGGACTGTTCGCGGGTCCCGCCCGGGTGAGACCCTCCCAATCCGTGAATGCACCGTCGATGACGACGCCCGAAGGGACGGCAGCAATGTACCCGACTGTACGAGATGCAGGCAACGTCCGAAGGGTTACGGCCCCGGCCGTCGTCGTCAAGTCGTCCTTCGTAGCGACCGCCGCACCGAGAGTCTCCCCATTTCCGGTTGCGGGGATGACCCGAATGGTAAGGGTCGCCGTATCCGTCACGTTAATCGGAGAGAACGCAAATGATGCGAAGCTCCCCTGGGGCACCGCGCTGTCTAGGATGCTGCCCCCTTCGACCAACATCATGTCGGATATGGAGGTCTGAGGCGCCGACCCCAGCACGTTCACTCGGACTCCGGTGAGGAGCGTCGCACCCCCCAGGCTGCGAAGGGAGAGGGAAAGGATGTCCGTCTCCTCCCCCAGTGTGAGGGTCTCCGGTGCGAGGCTCGTTTGGTCGACGATGAGGAGCGCGCCCTCATCAGGAACGAGGTAGTCCGAGAAGTCCTCCATACCATCGGCGGTCTCGACCCGGAAGAGAACCTCCACGCCACCCCCCGAGGAGTCCAGATTCTGCCAGGGGATCAGGGCCTCCAACTTCGACCCATCCACGCCCTGGCCAACAGCAGCGCGGAGTGACCCAATCGATCCGAATCCGTTCCAGTCCGACCTGTCCGGCCCGCCAAACTCTTTGAGAACGGCGGATCGCACGGTGGAACCCGTTCCTGCGACCTGCGCCAAGTAGTCCGCCCCGAGGACCCCTCCGTCGTATCCCGTGCTCCCGTCCCGGTCCGCGTAGATGAGGACATAGACTGTGTCGGCAAATCCCTCCGCATCGCCAACGAGGAGAGGCCCTCTCGTCTCCACATAGAGGGCCAGATGGCCGTTGCTGTGTAGAGCCCGCGTCCCGACGATGTCGGTTCCCGACGGGAGACTTGGCTCGAGTTCCTGGGCCACGACGCCCGCCCAGTCGGAGAAGTCCCCGTCGATCGCGATGAGGCCGGTGGTAGGGGAGGGGAGAGGCGTGAGGAATGGTGTCAGGAGGAGTAGGATGGCCAGGAGCGGCGCGATGAAGACCTTCCACTTTCGAGTCCGGTTCTCCCCAGCGAAGCGTCCCGCCCCGAGGCCGTTCGTGAAGCCGCTGCCGTTCGTGAGGCCGTTCGTCAGCCCCGAGCGGGCGTTCCGGAGGCCGTTCGTGAGCCCGTTCGTCATGCCGTTCGTGCGGCCCGCGGGCATGCCGTTCACGCGACCGGGGGGGCGCCCCAGCCCGTTCGTCAGCCCTTCCTCCCGGGTGACCCCGTTCGTCAGACCCTCCCTCGCGCGGGGGCGCGGCCGGGGTCGGGGCCGGATCTCGACGCCCTTGGCGATGGAGTCCAGGTAGCCCATGACCCCCTCCACGGCGCCCTCCCGCTCTTCGCGGATGAATAGGGCGCCGCACTCCGGGCACTCCGGGGCCTCCGCGGGTATCTCCGCGTCGCAGATGGGGCACGTGGCGGTCTCCGGCGAGGGCGGCGGGGGCGGCGGGACCCCCAGGCGTATCCGCTCCTCCTCCATGTGGAGCTCCTCCCATGTCCCCTCCTCCGCGGGCCCCCGCATGAACAGGACGCCGAGTCGCTTCGTCACCCGCCCCTCCACCTCTTCCTGCTCGATGTCCAGGGCGCCGTCGAAGACCTGGTGGATGCCCGTGACCTCCTCCTCGGCGTGCATCCCCTTCTCCAGGAGGAAGAGGGACGTGCACTTCCCCTCTCGGAGCTTCGTCCGGAGGGTCTGGGCGAAGGCGTACACTTCCTTGAATTCGAAGGTCTGGAGGGCGGGGGAGAGGGCGTCCACCACGGCCCGTCGCCCCCGCGCGTTGGGGAGGGCCTTCAGGGACTGCCCCAGGGCGATCTCCAGGTTCACGAGGCTCGTGGAGGCCCGGACCACGCTCCCCGCCTCCTCCACGCCGTCCACCCGCTCGCTGCGGTGGCTGTACCAGTCGACGATGACCAGGGAGCCCGTGGACTCGAAGTCCTCCGCCTCGACCCCGAGGGCCCGCAACTGGTCCCGGAACTCCTCCGGGGAGACCCGGCTGAGGACCATCAGGACCCCCTCCCCTTGGGTGAGCCCTTCCGCGAGGAACTGGAGGGCCAGGAGGTCCTTCTCCCGCCCCGCGGGGCCCTGGAGGACGATGGCGCCGCGCTCCGGCAGCCCCTCCGGCAGCAGGGCCTCCGTCCCCTCCCAGCCCGTCGACACCATTCAGCTCCCTCGCGTGATCTTCACGTCCCCGGAGACCCGGAGACCGCGGTTCGTGATGAGGAACGGGTGGAGCGCCGCGTCGTGGTGGGTCAGCCGCATCTTCCGCACGAGGACGGTGCGCTGCAGCTCCCCCTTCACCTCCTCCAGGCCGAGGTAGATGAAGGCGTCCGCGATGAACTGCTCCACCCCGAAGCGGGTGAGCCCCTCCCCCTCCTCGGCCTCCGTGACCAACAGCGCCGTCACGCCCTTCTCCTTCAAGTACCTGCCGAAGCGGAACAGGTCCCGCCGGAAGCCCACGGCGTCCTCCTGGTCCAGCCCCAGCACCGCCAGCGAGTCCACGACGACC
>CAYFXO010000071.1:4063-8197 GCA_964347125.1 uncultured Methanomassiliicoccales archaeon
AGGCCTCGGCCGGTGCCGACCCGGACGGCCCCCGTGGACTCCACCAAGTGGTCGATGACGCTCTGGAGGGCGTCGAAGGTGGCCACCTCCTCGGCGTCGCTGAGCTTCCGCAGGGCGCCCATGTCGACGAGGCTCAGCGTGCCATTCGCCTCGAAGGCCTCCGGGGCCATGCCGAAAGACCGGAGGGTCTCCCGCAGGTTCTCGTTACTCTCCTCGAGGGTGATGTAGAGGGCGGGCTGCTCGAATCGACTGGGGCCGTTGAAAGCGAAATGGAGGCAGAAGATGGACTTGGCGGAGCCGGAGACGCCGGACAGCAGGCTGACGCTGTTCGGCGGGAACCCCCCCTCGATGAGCTCGTCGAAGCCGGGTATCCCTGTGGGAACGCGCTGCGTCCTCCTGCCCCCTGTTGAAAGTGCAGGGGATATACAATATTAGAGCGTTTCTATGGCTCCAGGGCCCGCCGGATCGCCGCCGCGTCCGCCCTCGGCAGGTTCGCCAAGACCCCGCGGAGGAGGGCGTCCCGCCCCGCCTCCCCGACCCGTTCCGTCAGGTCCTCGACGATCACTCGGAGCGCCTCCGGGCTCCCCGGGTCCTCCAGGCGGAGGCGCAGCTCCTCGACGACGACGGGGCCGAAGGCCCCCTCGACCCCGCGCAGCAGCTCCTCCACGACGAACGCGAGGGTCCGGGGCTCCGGTCCGCCCGTCACGTAGGCGTAGACGCCCCGCTTCACCCGGGTCAGCTGCCCCCGGCCGCTCAGGCGGGCCGCCAGGGTCGCTGCCGTCTTGGGCTCCAGCCCGGCCCCTTCCGCGGCCTCCTTCACGGAGACGTCCTCGTCCGCCCGGGCCTTGAAGTAGTCCAGGAGGCGGTCCGTCTCGCTGGCGGGGGTCACGGTCCCTCCCGCACCTGCAGCAGGATCGATGCCAGCGGGTCGTCGGGGACTACGAGATCCACCCGGGTGCCCCCCGCGACCACGGAGAGCACGGCCTCGCCCCGGGGGGAGACGTCCGTCTCCGGCCGCAGGCCCGCCCGCTGCAGGTCCTGGAGGAGCGCCTTCCGGAACTGCCTGACCCGGGCCCGCGACTGCCGCGAGAGGTCGTTGATGGCCTCCGCCGGAAAGTAGCGCCAGTACCGCCCGTCCCGCACGCGGTCAAGGAGGCCGACGCCCACGAGGACCTTGAGGGTCCGCCGCGCCGTGCCCTCCGTCCCGAGGACCGCCGCCACGTCACCCACTGTCGCCCCCGGCCGCCCCATGACGGCCACGAGGGCGTCCCGGACCTGAGGGTCCGTCGCCGCGTGGAGGGCCTTCACGGCCTCCGGGTCCACGAGGCGGGCGGGGTAGTACACCTTCCGGTTGGCCACCCGTGCCTCCGTCACCAGGCCGGCGCGGCCCAGGCGCTCCAGGTGCCAGGCCACCGTGGGCGTCCCCAGGCCCACGCCGTCGGCCACGGCCCGGAGGTGGCTGCAGGGCATCGCGCAGAGGTACTGGAACACCCGCAGGCGGTTCGGGTGCAAGAGGGGCGACTCCCCCCGCCGCCCCTTCGCCTCACCCGCCTCCGGCGGGCTGACGGCGGTCTTCAGGGCCTCCCCGAGCTTCTTCGCCACCCCGCGCCCCCTAGCCGTGCTCGTACTCCATCAGGATGAGGTCCAGGAGCTCGTCCGGGTCGATGTCGGAGAACTCCTGCTCCGCGAGGGTCCGCACCGCCCGGCGGACGTTCTCCAGGACCACGGGGCCGAACTTGGCGCGGGCCTCTGGGGGCAGCTCGCCCAGCCGCGCGTCCAGCCTCGCCTCCAGGTCCGCCGCGTGCTCCGCCGGCTGGGCCGCGTCGATGGGCCGGCGGACGTACAGCCCCGCCCCCTTCATGATGCCGTAGGGGTGCCAGGAGCGGGAGTGCTTGCTGCTGCGGCACTTGATGATCTTCAGGTCCCGTCGCTCGGGGGACTCGTGGCTCGCATACCGCAGGTGGACCACGTTGTCCGCCAGGTACATCGGGATGATGACGTCCTGGGTGGAGAGGTCCCCCGCCACCCCGTGCTCCTCCAGGGTGCACAGGACGGTACCGATGCGGCGGGTCTGGCGGAGGAGGAAGGAGACGAGCTCCCGCTGCTCGTACTTCTCCTTCACGGACCACAGGACGGGGGTGAGGGGGTCGATGACGATGCGGGCGTTGTGGCCCGCCCACTCGTCCACGAACTCCGCGAGCTCCTTCTGGATGAACTGGGAGAACTGCTTCCCGCCGGCGTCCACGAAGACCAGGGAGCCCTCGTCCAGGAAGTCGTCCACCGTCTCCCACCCCATGAGCCTCACCTCCTGGAGGATCTGGCGGGGCGCCTCGTCGAGGGTGATGAAGACGCCGTCGTCCCCCGCCTCGAGGCCGCGCCGGAGGAACTGGGCGGCGAGGGTGGTCTTCCCCGCGCCGGAGGAGCCGATGACCACGGTCACGGTGTTCTCGTTGACCCCGCCGTCCAGGAGGCGATTGAGGCCGTAGACCCCGCTGGGAATCTTGCGCACGACCGGCAGTAGGAGGGGTGCGGATATAGGCGTTTCGAGACGGTTCGCGGGGACGGGCGGAATCCCTTTAGGAGAGGAAGGCCTTCCCGCCCCCCATGTGGAGAGGCCCGGTCATCTGGAACCGGTTCCTGGACACGAACGCCCTCTGGGTCATCATCTCCGTGGTCCTGGGGGTCATCGCGGTGACATTCCATTTCCTGGCCATCGAGTACGACCTCTATGGCAACCCGCCCGACCCGGACCTGCGCATCGACGTCTACACCCACTCCGTGAGTTCCGTCGCCCTCATCGCCCTCCTCCTCAACCTGAACCTGGGCCGCAAGCGGTGGTACTACTGGGGCGTCCCCATCGTCCTCGCCCTCGCCCTCGGGATCATCTGGGAGCTCTTCGAGGAGGGGGCCATCCGCCTGGGCGTCATCAACTTCTACAACACCTTCTGGAACGCGGTCCAGGATGTCTACATCGACGTCCTCGGCGGCATCACCGCGGGGTTCTTCGTGGACGAGGTCGTGGAGTAGGCGCCGGCGGCCTCACACCTTCCGCAGGAGGTACACCTCGGGCGCGGCTTCCTCCAGGGACTCGAAGTCCACGTCCTCCACGGCCGCGTGCATCGCCGGGCGCGCCGCCAGCCACTGGGCCTTGGATTCCCAGAGGGCGAGCCCGATGAGGCGGCCCGATTCCTCGTCCCGCAGCGCGTGAGCCTCCCGCAGGCCCGGGTACTCTTCCATGGCGTCGCCGTAGCGGTGCATGGCCTCGATGAGAGCCTCGGCCTTCCCGGGCTTCGGGCGGTGGACGGACAAATGCACGAACAGGGGCATGGCGGGACGAAGCCGCCGCCCCTAGTTAAGGGCCGCGCGTCCGTCCGGCGGGACGTCCCCGCCTACTCCCGCTCCTCGTCCACCGGTAGCTCGTCCGCCTCCGGCTCCGTGGGGGCTCCCGGCCGGCGCCGCCTCAGGGCCACGGCGACCACGACCCCGATGACCACGAGGATCAACAGGGCGGCCACCCACAGGAGGGGCGAGACGGGCTCCGGCTCCGTCCCGTCGCCCGGAGGCGGTTCCGAGTCCTCCCCGAGGACGGTGAGGGTCCCGAGCATCGTCGTCGGGTGGAAGCCGCAGTAGTAGGTGTAGTTCCCCGCCGCGGGGGCGGTGAAGGTGAGGCTCGTGCTGTTCTGCAGGAAGTTCTCGGACCTCGGCTCCCCTGCGTCCGCGGTCCCATCGTTGTCCAGGTCGACGTAGAAGAAGTGCGGGGCCGCGTCGAGGCCGATCAAGATGACGGTCACGGTGTCGCCCTCCCGCACCTCAAGGGTGGGCCCAGGGATGCTCATGTTCTGCGGCCCGAAGCCCCAGCCCTCTCCAGTGTCCCCGTAGAGAACGATGCCCGCGAGGCTCCCCGTGACGTCCACGCTGAAGCTCAGGTTCGCGGCGTTCCCCGAGGGGTCGGCGGCGTCGATGCGGTACGACACGGTCCCCGCGAACAGTTGACCGGGGATCGTGAAAGGGTAGGGGGAGGCCTGGGAGACGTTGAAGGGCAGGGTCGTCGTGCCGCCCTGCACGTCGGTGATGGTGACGCTGGCGGACGCCAGGTCGTGGTTGTCGGTCACCGCGGCGCTCAGGTCCGCGGGC
>CAYFXO010000072.1:0-7970 GCA_964347125.1 uncultured Methanomassiliicoccales archaeon
GTAGGGCCTGGACTCGTGTCTCAGAGTCCATCTCCGGGCAACTGCTCCCACAGCCCGTACCCGTCGAAGCCTAGGGGGTCTGTTAAACCCCCTACTAGCTGATAAGCCGCAGACCCATCCTCGGGCGCCGGAGCTTTCAGCCACGAAGCGTTCCAGCATACGTGACCTATGGGGTATTGTTCCCAGTTTCCCGGGGTTATCCCCCACCTGAGGGTAGGTTATCCGCGTGTTACTGAGCCGTCTGCCGAGTCCCGAGGACTCTCGACTCGCATGTCTTAAGCGAACTCCAATAGCGGTGGCCGCCGGCAGGATCAACCGGAATTGTGGTGCACACTTCAAGGAACTGACGCGTTGTCGGTGCGCCTCTGCCTTGCGGCTGGTTCTCGTCGAGCGTCGGATACGAGAGGTCCCACAGACGCGGTTTTCTCGCACCCCCATTGATGGGGGCAGCCATGGAATCACCCGATCACGCATCACGGGCGTCGCAGGTTGCTGCCCGAGGGACTCACGGAACGGGGGGTGCCCCCGTTGACTGGAGCCCCTCCAATCACTACCATTAGAGGTCAGAGCTATAAGAGGATTTCTACCCCGGGGGGGAGGGGAGACCCGTCCCCTACTCGTCCTCATCATCTCGGTGCCGCTCTGCCCCCCGAGGGGACGTGACCCGGAGGGCGAGGCCGATGGCGATGAAGGCCACGAGGCCCAGGACGATGGCGGGGGACACGGCGAGGCGTTCCCACACCGGCTCCGTGTACTCCGCGTAGAGGGAGGGCGGCAGGACGACGAAGACGAGGTAGATTGCGAGGAGGATGCCGCCCAGGAGGGCCAGGCCGTTGCCTACGTCCCGCGGGGTCATCGCCCGTTCATCCGCCCGCTCCCTCATTCCTCCTCCTCCAGGGGCACTTGGGGCGGGCGTGACACGACGAGGATTGCCGCCAACCCGATGAGGAATACGGCGATGTCCAGGAGCATCCCCGCCCCCAGGAGCGGGGGTACGGCGAGCTCCGGCACGGCCAGGGACACGACCCCCGTCGCCCCCTCGAGGAAGGCGAAGAGGCCGCCGACCAGAAGGGCCCTGTCGCGGGGACGCCCCCGCCGCGCGCCCGCCCGCGCCGTCGCGACGATCATGAGGAGGAGGGCGAGGGCCACCGCCAACACGGGCTTCAGGTTCGCCCCCGCCCCGGGCGTGCCGCCGGGGGTCCCGGGCTCCTCCAGGAGGAAGTCCTGCAACTGGGCGGCCTCGACGTTTCCCAGATCGTCGACGGCCCGGAACTCCAGGGTGTGGGCCCCCAGCGAATGGGACTCCAGGGTGAAGGCCGCCTCGTACGTCGTCCACGAGCCGCCGTCCAGTCGATACTCGACGCGGTCCACCCCGACGCCCCCGGAGTCCGTTGCCGCGAGGGCCAGGGGCGTGGTCGCCTCCACCCGCCAGGGATCAGTGGGCCCGTCCCGCCGCTTCGGTTCGCCAATCTCCAGGGTCGTGACGGGCGGCGCCGCGTCCACGAGGACCTCCACGGACTTCGTGGGCTCCACGCCCCCCAGGTTGTCCGTGCTGTAGTACGCGATCGTATGGAGCCCCTCGTCGGCGAGGGTGAAGGGCCCGGTGGCCCCGTAGTCCGTCGGGGTCCCGCCGTCCACTCGGTAGAAGGTCCCCGCTAGGCCGAAGCCGCTCCGGTCCGTCGCCGTCAGCTGGACCTGGGTCGCGTCGGTGATGGCGATGGGGGGACCCGCGTCCTGCGGGCCGTCGAAGGTGATGGTGGTCAGCGGCGGGGCCATCACGCGGATCTCGATGGTGGCCGAGTTGTTCCCCTCCGCCATCTCCGCCACATCGTCCAGGTAGTCCACGGCGATCGTCGCGTTGTGGATCCCCGCCGCGGGGGGTGCGGACCAGGGGACGGAGAACAGGGCCGAGGACTCCCCGACGGCCAGGGGCGGCACCACCGCCTGGAAGAAGGGGCTCGCCGGGGTGGACGCGTTGTAGAACGCCAGGGTGGAGGCGGCGAAGGCGTCCCGGACCCCTTGGTTCCGCGCCGACGCCGTCAGGTCCGCGGTGGCGCCCGTGGTGATGAACACGGGGGAGGCCGTCACGTCCGCGGGGACGTAGTCGGGGCCGTCGACGACGAAATGGAAGGTGAAGGTGTTGTTCCCCTCGTCCGTCTCGTCGATGGTCCCGCCCCAGTCGGCGGTGATGTTGACGTAGTGGTCCCCAGGGGAGGCGGGGGCGGTCCACGACGTCGTGAAGGGCCCCTCGGTGGCCCCGGGCGGCGGGAGGTCGTCCACGAGGGCGGTGAAGAGGGGGGGGTCCGCGGGGGGTCCGCCGAGGCCCGTGGTGTTGTAGGCCGCGAGCTCGTAGAGGCCCCCGGGGTACAGGATCCCCGCGTTCCGGATCTCCACCGCCAGGTCCACGACCTCGCCCAAGGTCACCCCGATGGGGTCCGACAGGTAGGCCGCCGCGGCGGCGTCCGGGTACTGGAATTGGCCGCCCCGGGCGGACAGGTTGGCGGGGGTGAGGTCCGGGCCGCCTATGAACACGTAGGCCGTGGCGGTGTTGTTCGTCTCGTTCGTCTCCGGGACCGCGTCCGCCGGGTCGAGGGTGACGTTCACCCAGTGGGGGCCCGCGGTGGGGGAGTCCCAGGTCGCCGAGACGGAGAGGGCGGCGTCCGCGGGGACGGAGGGCAGGGTCTGCACCGCGAAGGGCACGCCGTCCACGGAGAACTCCACGTCCACGGCGTTGTAGATGCCGATCCGCGGGGCCGCGTGGACGACGGCGCTCACGTCCGTGGGGACGCCCTCCGTGGGAGGCGGGTTG
The DNA here is from genome assembly GCA_964347125.1 of uncultured Methanomassiliicoccales archaeon. Taxonomy (GTDB): domain Archaea; phylum Thermoplasmatota; class Thermoplasmata; order RBG-16-68-12; family CAYFXO01; genus CAYFXO01. The sequence continues at coordinate 2,810 of CAYFXO010000072.1, forward strand.
AACCCGATCTCACCGTCGAGGGCCCAGAGGTCGGGGGTCTGGAGGATCACCGTCGAGACGTTGTAGGCGCTGAGGGGGCCGGACTGGGCGTCCACGATGACGCCGTGGGAGCCGTGGTCCGCGTTCGCGGGGGTGTGGTCGTCGGTCGAGGGGGCCGTCGCCAGGAAGGAGAAGGCCCCGGAGGGGTCCGCGGCGCCCGCGTAGGTGTCCGCGGTGAACGGCAGGCTGACCTGGACCTGAGCGTCCGGCGCTGTGGTCCCGTTCACGAAGAAGGAACCCCCGGGGTTGACGGGGTTCGGCTCCAGGGCGATCTGGACGCCGAAGAGCTGGGTGACCAGGGAGTAGGCGGTGAGGTTCACGAAGGTGTGGGTCTGCCCGAGGGCCTGCAGGCCGTGGACCTCCGTGCGCACCATGTTCTTCGCCGTCGGGGCGTACCAGACGTCCGTGGTGAGGCCCCCGCCCTCGGGGACGGTGCGGATGTGGGTCGCGTCGAAGGTCCCCGCGGGGACGGCGACGGGTCCGGAGGTGTTCGCCCAGTTCATGGTCTCCCCCACCACCGTCTCGTCCACGGGGGTCGTCTGGTCGATGGGGCCCCCGAAGATTGGCGGGACGTCGACGAAGATGTGGTTGTAGCCGAGGGTCCGGGAGGTGCTGTTGATGACCCACTCGTCGCCCAGCAGGAGGGGGAAGTCGTACGTCTCCACCGGCGGGTCGTTGAGGGTCGTGAGCGCGGCGTCGATCTGCATCGCCACGATGCCCACGATGGGGATGTTCGCGATGCCCTGGGCCGCGACGGTCTCGTTGTTCCGGACCACGCCGCCGTCGCCCCGCTCAATCCACGCGTAGCCCTGGACCACCCCCGCGGAGAGGTTGAAGTCCACCGGGATGCCCCCCGCGTCCAGGACGCCCTCGGTGACCAACGTCCCGGTGGCGGTGACGTTGTAGACGTCGTAGGTCTGCCCGTACTGGATCACGGTCTCCAGGGCCGCGACGGTGGTGTCGATCCAGGAGTAGGCCTCGATGACGTTCACCCCGTCGGTGTTGAGGGAGTAGATGTGGTGGGACCACGTGTCCCCCACGGTCCAGCTGTGGACATCGTCGTCGCCCGCCAGGGGGGCCGCCGGCGGCTCGTCCGCCCCCAGGGTCGACCCGGCAGGCAGGAGGGCGGCCACGAGGATGACGGCCGCGAGAAGGCTGTGGCGGAGACCCACTTCGAACCCCCAGGTGGCCCAACGAAAGCTCCAGCCTTATACCCTTGCGTCCCCGCTGGATGCCGGGGCCGCAAACGTTATCATCCGAGGGTCAATGACAACGCAGGCGGGGATGGCCCAGCCAGGTAAGGCGCTGGATTGCTAATCCAGTGTGCGAAAGCACTCGGGGGTTCAAATCCCCCTCCCCGCGTCGCTGGCGGGTCAACGGAGCGCGGTCTCCAGCGGGATCGCGGTCGTGACGCACTCCACCCCCGGACACCGCTCGTCCGCGAGGACCTTGAGGCGCTCCAGGGTCTCGCGGGGCGCGTCGGACTCGGCGTCCAGGACGAACCGGACGGACCGGACGATGGGGTCCTCCGAGAGGCCCAGCTGCTTCCTCAGGTCGAGGGCGTTCTCCGCGGTCACCTTCACGGCGCGGAGGGCCACCCCTTCCGCGGTGGCCGCGGCCACGAAGGTCGTGGCGTAGCAGGCGGCCAACCCATAGAGGCAGTAGAGCACCGGGTCCGGGGCGCCGCCCCATCCGCCCGCGAAGGGCGGCAGCTCGCAGGTCAGCTCCACATCTCCCTTCGGGTATGGCAACGTCCCGACGAACTGGGCCCCGCCCTCCTTGAAGGACCAGCTCCCTTCGACGCGCTTCTCCTTCCGGGCTTCCGCGGGATCGGCCTTCACCGCCATCCGGAAGGCTTCCATGGCTTCCGCATTCACGTTGTTGGGCATATCCTCCCCGGCCCGGGGAACGTTTGGTTCCCCTTAAGCGTGGCGGTCGACAACCGATTTCTTTATTGGGGGCGGGCGTGATGATTTGTTTCCATGGCCCGCCAGGAGGATGCCGCGCTGACCCTCGTGGTCCTGCTCATCGCGGTCATCTTCATCATCCTCATCCTGGTCCCCGTCCTCGCCATGACCCTCGGTCACGGGGGCGGCATGATGGGCATGGGCGGCATGATGGGCTCCGACACGGGGGCCTTCGGCCTCTCCCTGGGGAGCGTCCTCGCCATCATCGGGGTCGTCCTCATCGCGGTCATCCTGCTGGCCACCCTCCTCCGGAGCGGCCCGCGGGAGGTCGTGTACGTCCCCCAGCCGGTGGGCGTGGCCCCCCAGACCCCCGCGCAGGGCGTCTACGGGCCGCCCCCCGCGGCGCCGGCGGCCGAGGCGGAGCCCGCCCCGCCCGAGGACTTCGAGCGGTGGGCCCTCCGGCTCCTGGAGGGGGACGAGCGCCGCCTCTTCCGCGAGATCGTGGACAAGGGCGGGGTCGCCTACCAGAAGGACCTGGGGGTCCGGTCCGACTTCTCCCGGGCGAAGGTCACGCGGCTCCTCGACAAGCTGGAGGACAAGGGCCTGGTCGTCAAGGAGCGGGCCGGGATGACCAACCGGGTGCGGGTCGTCGAGCCGGATCGGGCCGACTAGGGCCCCGAACCCCCACCTTTTTCACTGGGATGAAAACGATTTCACTCCTTGCGCGATGCGCTGAAGAGCCTTTTCAGCCCCTGGTCAGGTCAACAACGCGGGGAACCGCAGAACGTGATGAAGCATGGCAATCGGAACCGGATGGTTGGCCGTCCTGGCCGTCACATCGACCCTGGGCATCGGCGCCATGGCGGCGCCCGCCCTCATGGGCGCGAACGGCATGGGCACGAACGGGGACATGATGGGCAACGGCGGCATGGGCGGCGGCATGATGGGCAACGGCATGCACGGCGGGTCGGGCCACATGCAGGGGATGCATGGGGACCACGGCGGCATGTGCGGCGATCACGGCGCCATGGGCGACATGATGGGCGACCACCAGCACGAGCACATGGAGGACTGCGACCACGAGATGCGGCAGCAGCACTCCATGGAGTGCGAGACGCACCAGTGGCGCCACTGCTGTGAGGCCGACGGCGGCGAGGAAACCGAAGCGGACTGAGGCCTCGTCGGTCGTCGCGGCGCGCTCGACCCCAACCTTCTTCCCGCTCTCCTCGGGCGAGGATCACCCCGCCCGAGGGGTCATTCTCATTCTCGAATGCGAAAATATATAGGGGGCCAGGGCCCGAACCGAGCAAAGGGATAAATACGCTGGCGGACCAACTCTATTGTGGATTCGGGCCATGTGCATCCTCATCAAGACGAAGAGCGAGACGCTCTCGTTCATCCTCGCCTCCGAATACGTCAATGAGAGCTGGGAGCGCGACCTCCACCGCGAGCTCCGCATCGTCGGACCCCTCCGCGAGGCCTCGGAGTCCCGCTAGGTCCGTCGACGGGCCCGCTCGATCTGGTTCGCGCGGTCCTCCAGTTCTTTCTCCCTCGCCCTGAGCCGGGCCGCCCTCGCCTCGTGCTTGGACGCCTTCTCCTTGAGTTTCGCGGCCTTCAGGCGGAGCTTGGCCACCCGCGCCTGCTCCTTCGCCGCCGCCTTCGCCTGGCGGGCGTCCTTCACCGTGGACTGGGCCATGCCGACTCCCGGAAGAAGGGTGGGCCTCTATTAACCTTCGGCCGCCAATCTTGAAGTAGCGAGCGGGGCCATGGGAGCTCGGATGCGGGTCTGGGTCGAGGCCTACGGGTGCACGATGAACCAGGGCGAGGGGCGGGACCTGAGGGCGACCCTCCTCGCGGAGGGCCACGAACCCGCACCGGCCCCCGAGGGTGCGGACGCCGTCGTCCTCGTGACGTGCAACGTCATCGGGGCCACCGAGCGCCGGATGGTGCGGCGGATCCGGGAGCTCGGAGGGGGCCCCCAGGAGCTCGTCGTGGCGGGGTGCATGGCCGCGTCCCGGCGAGGGCTCGTCCAATCCATCGCCCCCGAGGCGCACCTGTTGCGGCCCCGGGAGCTCCATCGTATCCGAGAGGTCCTCCCGGGACCCTCTGGTTCCTGCCCCGTCCCGCCGGACGCCATGTTCCTAGCCGAGGACGGGCGGGTGGACGCCATCGTCCCCATCGGGCAAGGTTGCCTAAACGCGTGCACGTATTGCGTGACGCGGGTGGCGCGGGGGCGCATCTCCAGCTACCCCCTCGAAGACCTGGTCGCCCGCGTTGAGGCGGAGGTCGGCCGGGGGGCCAAGGAGATCCTCCTCACCGGACAGGACACCGCCGCCTACGGCCGGGACCGGGGGGACACTCTGGCGGGTCTCGTCGAGGCGGTGGCCCAGGTCCGCGGGGACTTCCGCATCCGCGTGGGGATGGCCAGCCCGTACACCGTGCGCCCGATCCTCGACGACCTCCTGCGGGCCTACCGCCACCCGAAGGTCTACACGTTCCTCCATCTCCCCGTGCAGAGCGGGTCCGACGCGATCCTGGAGACGATGCGCCGAGAGTATGCCGTGGAGGACTTCCTGGAGATCGTCGAGGCCTATCGCGGGGCCTTTCCGCGGGGCACGCTGTCCACGGACTTCATCGTGGGGTTCCCGGGGGAGACGGATGCCGACCATCGGGAGTCCTTGGACCTGCTGAGGCGGGTCGAGCCGGAGATTGTTAACGTCACGCGGTTCTCGCCGCGGGAAGGGACTCCCGCCTACGGCCTCCCCAATCATGTTGTAGGCTGGCGGGCGAAGGAGCGCTCCCGGGAGATGACCCGGCTCAAGGAGGCCATCGGCCGCGCCCGCAACCGGCAGTGGGTGGGTCGGCGCGTGACCGCCCGGACCACGGAGCGCGGGAAGCCCGGGACCACCGTGGCCCGGACGCGGGAGTACCGGCCTCTGGTGCTGAAAGGGACGTTCCCTCTGGGGATCGAGGTCTCCGCGGTGGTCAGCGCGGCTACGGCGGCCTACCTCATCGGGACTCCGCAGGCTGACGCACCCACCACGGCACAGTCCACCGCCGCGGCCCCCGCCTAGCCCTCGGAGGACGTCTTCCGCCCGCCCACGATGTAGCCGTGGTTCGCGATGCCGAGGACCTCGAGGATCGGGAGGAGGAGGCGCCCGAGCGGCACGTCGGAGGGGACCACCTCGGGGATGTGCAGGAAGTCGGAGAACCCC
>CAYFXO010000073.1:0-7935 GCA_964347125.1 uncultured Methanomassiliicoccales archaeon
CGCCCGGAGCTTCTCCAAGGTCTCGAAGCCCGCCGCGACGAGGGCCTCCGCCTTCTCCTTGCCGAGACGCGGGACGGTCCGCAAGAACTCCATGGCGTCCTCCCGCGGGGGCTCCCCCAGGGCCTCCAGGGCTTCCAGGGCTTCCGTGGCCTCCTTCAAGGTCGGATCCATCTGGAGGGCGCGCTCCAGGCTCTCCTGGGCCTCCTGATTGTCCCCCGCGGCCGCGAGGGCGCGACCGTGGGCGCTCCAGACCCGGGGCAGGGAGTCGTCCTCGTCGAGGGCCTCCTGGAAGCACTGGGCCGCCTCCCGATGCATCCCCAGGCCCTGGAAGATCTCGCCCCGGCGCAGCCACATCTCCAGTCCCTTCGCCCCCGCTTTGAGGGCCGCGTTGCTGTCCTCCAAGGCCTCCTCGAACCGCTCTAGCTGTACCAGCACGTTCATTCGGCTCAGGCGGTAGCGGAGCTCCTCCCCGCTCCGGTTCACGGCCTCGGTGAATGCTGCCAACGCCCCCTCGTAGTCCTCCGTGAGGGCGAGGGTCATCCCCCGCTCGTACCAGGCCTCCGGGTCCTCGGGACGGGCGTCCGTCGCCTGGGCGAAGGCCGCGGCGGCCTCTTCCAGGTCCCCCTCTGCCAGCGCCTGTCGGGCCTCCCCCAGGAAGTCGGGCGGGGGCGGGCGCCTGGGGGCGCGCGTCTTCAGCTTCAGCCGCTTCGCCCGGCGCAGGCCCGTCTTCGCGGGCCCGTACTCCGGGTCGAGTTCGAGGGCCTTCTCGAAGCAGGCCACCGCCTCCCGGTCCCGGAGCTCGTTGAAGGAGTGGCCCTTCGCGGTCCACAGGGGTGCCTGTTCCGGGTGCTTCGCCAGGACGGCCTCGAACCGCGGGAGGGCCTCCTCGTGCCGTCCCAGCCGTTGAAGCGCCAGCCCCAGGTTCTGGACCGCGTCCGCGGCCCCGGGATCCGCCCGCACCGCGGCCTCCAGGGCCCTCAGGGCCTCGTCGTGGCGCTCCAGGCGCAGCAGGGCGGCGCCGCGGTTCGCCAGGATCCGGGGGTCCTTCCCGCACGCCTTCACCGCCTCGTCGTACCAGTCCAGGGCCTCCTCGTACCGCTCCAGCTCGTGGAGGGTCGCCCCCTTGTTCACCCAGGCCTCCGCGAGGTCCGGCCGGAGCCGGACCGCCTGGTCGTAGGCCTGCAGCTCCTCCTCGTGCCGGTCCAGATCGTACAGGAGGGAGGCGAAGTAGAACCACACGTCGGGGTCCTCGATGGAGATCTCCAGGGCCCGTACGAAGTGGGACAGGGCCTCCTCCGGCTCCTCCAGCCGGTGGGCGCAGACCCCGCGCAGGGCCCAGGCGAGGGCGTAGTGGGGCTTCAGGTTCGTGGCCTGGCGGTAGAGGGACGCCGCCTCCTCCAGGTCGCCCTTGGCGAAGGCCCGGGCCGCTTGGTCCATGAGGGCTTCCAAGGTTCCCACGCTGGGGAGGAACCGCTCCAGGGCGGGCACCGGCGCGCGCTTCGGCTCCCAGATGCCGTGCTCCGCCACGAGGGCCGCCAGGTCCTGGGCGTCGTAGAGGCGCACGCCGAACTCCGCGCTGTAGGCCCGGGCGTCCTCCGTGAACCCCCCGGTGGACATGCAGATGCCCCGGGCGTCGGCGAGGGTCAGGGGCTGCAGGGCCTCCGGGGTCACGAGGCCCGTGGTGGCCAGGACTGTGGCCCCGGTGCAGGTGAACGTGGCGCCCGACTCCTGGGGCTCCACCGCCTGGATGGTGAGCTCCATCTTCGGCAGGAGCTGGCGCATCAGCTCCTGCAGTTCGTCGGCCGAAATGCCCAGAAGGCTCGGGGACGTCCCTTCGCCCGCCGCCACGGCCTCACCCGGTCTGGAGGGCCGCGAGGCACTCGGACCGCCACTCCCGCGCCGCCTCGTGCTCAGGCTCCATCTCCAAGACGTGGTTGAAGCATTCCACAGCCTTACCGGTTTCGCCCATGTCCATGAGGGCCTTGCCCTTCATGAGCCACGCCTCCGAGTCTCCGCGGCTCTCCGGGGCGGGGCGGCTGGCGGGCAGCTCGCCCAGGTCCTCGTCGTCGTCGTGGGCCTCCAGCATGGCCTTGAGGAGGGTGGCGCTCTCATCGTCCTCTTCCGCCTCTTCCATGCGGTCCAGGACGGCCAGGGCCTCCTTCCGCCGCCCGAGCTTCGCCAGGGACTCCGCCAGCCCGAAGGTGGCCTTCGGGTCCCGCGGCCGGTTCTCCAGGACCCGACGGAAGCAGTCCGCGGCCTCCCCGTGGTTGCCCATGCCGATGTGGATCTCCCCCTTCGCCATCCAGGCCTCGGGGAAGTCCCACCGGATGGCCAGGGCGCGGTCGATGTGCTGCACCGCGGCCCCCCAGCGGCCCTGGGCGTTCAGCAGGATGCCCTTCGCGAACCAGCCCAGCTCGCCCTCCGGGTCGTGCTCGAGGGCGGCGGCCACGTGGTCCTCCGCGGCCTCCGTGTCCCCCATCTCGGAGAGGAGGATGCCCAGCATCGCGTGGACGACGGGGTGGTCCGGCTCCTCCTCGAGGATCGTGTTGTACAGGGTGACGGCGTCCTCCCGCCGGCCCTCCTGCATCAGGGCGCCGGCGATCTCCGCCACGTGGCGGGTGGCCTCCGGATCCAGCTTGAACAGGAGGCGGGCCGTCGCCACCGCCTGGACGAGGCTGTGCAGGGTGACGTGGAGGGAGAACTTCGCCATGAGGGCGGCCATGTCCGTGGGGTCCCGGACGATGGCGGCGTCGTAGGCCTGGAGGGCGTCCTCCGGTCGGTCGAGGGAGATGAGGGTCTCCGCCAGGTTCATCCAGGCGGACGCGTCCCCCTCGTGGGCGGCCTGGCGGAACCAGGACGCGGCCCCCTCCAGGTCGCCTTCCTCCAGGCAGCCGACGGCGAGCACGGTGGGGTCGCGACCCTCCGCCTCCTCCTCGCCCGCGGGCTCCGCCAGGTCCTCCAGTTCGGGGGGTGGGGTCTCCTCGGAGCGCTGCTTCAGGAGTCGCTCCCAGTCCTCCAACTGGCCCTCGCGTCGGTCCAACGCCCTCTGGCGGGCCTCCAGGTTCGCCAGGGTCCGCTTGGAGATGCCGGCCTCGGCGAGGGTCGCCTTGGCCTCCGCGGGCGGCTCGGGCTCCGGCTCCGGCGGGGGAGGGGGCGGCGTCGCGCTGCGGGGCGCCAGGGCCCCCGTGGACGCGAGGTCCTCCACGCCCCCCGGGGCGCCGTACCGGGTGGCCACGTCGGGCCCCCAGAAGGCGCGGGGGAAGAAGGGGTCGCCGCCCGTCCCACAGGTGGGACAGGGCGAGGGGGATTCGCTACCGCACAGGAGACACTCCGCTGGAGGCACCCGCTCCGGGTTCCCCCTCCCCCGAATATATAGGTAGTGCGATGATTATCAGGCGGCGCACGGAGGGCCGCCCATGGAGATTGCATTCCGCGAGCCCCGCGACGAGGACCGGGACTGGATCTGGAACGCCACCACGGAGACGGCGTGGCAGGACATGCCCCCCACGGAGCGGCTGTCCCTGAAGCGGAAGGAGTGGGAGGCCCACTTCCGGGGGGAGGCGGAGGCCCTCCTGCAGGCCCGCATCACGGAGACGTGGGTGGCCGAGGACGCCTCCGGGGCCCGCCTCGGCTACATCATCGTGGGGCGGACCGTCGGGATGTTCTCCCCCCTCGAGTTCGGCTTCATCTACGACATCTACGTGAACCCCATCCACCGGCGGCAGGGGATCGGGCGCGCCCTCCTGGAGAAGGCGGAGGAGTACTGCGACCGGGAGGGGCTGCGGTTCCTCCGCCTCGAGGCCGCCTCGGACAACTGGCCCGCCATCACGATGTACAACCAGTCCGGCTGGCGGCCGGAGCGCCTCGTCCTCGTGAAGGACCTGAAGCTCAGGTAGGGGCGCGCCCCGTCACGCGGTCTCGCGGGTCCGGGTGGGGGACCAGGCCACGGCTGGCGCCTCGTCCTCTTGGGCCGCCACGTGGGTCCGGGCCAGCCACTGGAAGGCTTCGTCGACGCCCTCCCCCGTCTTCGCGCTCGTCATGAAGTGGGGAGCGCTGAGGAAGGAGGCGGACAGGTCCGCCTCGGAGACGACCCGCTCCTCCACCAGGTCCACCTTGTTCGCCGCCACGAGGACGGGCACGGTCCCCGTGACCTCCTGCACGGACCGGAACCACCCCTGGAGCTCGTAGAGGGTGTCCCGCCGGGTGAGGTCGCAGACCCCGAAGACGGCGTCCGTCCCGTAGAAGTACGATTCCTTCATGAGCTCCCGGAAGGGCTTCTGCCCCATGATATCCCAGATCGTCATGACGACGTCCACAGGTTCCCGGAGGGTCCCGTCCACGAGGCGCACCGTCTTCGTGCTCACCTTCGCCCCGACGGTCATCAGGTACTCGTCGCTGAAGGTGTCGTGGACGAACCGGCCGATGAGGGAGGTCTTCCCCACGGCGCCCTCCCCGGCCATGCAGAGCTTCATCTTGTAGGTCTTGACCATCACCCTCACCCGGAGACGCCGATTCCCGGTCCCGTGGTGGGGGGCCAGGCGTATTAAGGGTGGGGGGTGTCGTTATCCGAGGCGATAACGAGGCCTACGCCTCGCCGTTCTCCTCGTCGAGGGCCTCGGGGGCCTTTTGGGCGCGGACGGCGACGGCCATGGCCTCGGCGATCCCCGCCAGCTCCTCCACGTCCCCCTTCCAGTTCTTGAGGCGGTAGCGGTACCGGGCCTCCACCTCCTTCATGGCCTCCTTGATCCGGGCGACGTCGTCGGAGGTCTCCTTGCCCGTGTACACCACGGCGGCGACGAGGTACTTCCCCGTCTCCATCCAGAGCTTCCGCTTCCCGAACTCCAGCTTCTGGAGGGGGGCGTCCTCGATGCCCTTGAAGGAGTCCCGCACGAAGGCCTGGACGGCGGTGAGCATCGCGGAGAAGGCCTCGTCGTCCACGGCGCCCAGGGCCTTGGCCGCGGTGACCCGCTCGATGAGCTTCCCGTTCCGGTGGATCAGGAAGAGCTCCTCCACCCGCATCCCCCGGAGCCGTCGGGCCACGAGGAAGAGGGCGATGGGGAGGAGGACGGCGAGGAGCAGGAGGAGCCAGAGCCAGTCTGGGAGGAGGAGACCTGTCTCCGGCTGGGAGATCTCGATCTCCTCGGAGGTGACCCGATCCGTCCCCACCAACGTGTCCGTGCCGTCCGTGTAGTCCAAGTTGCCCACGAGGACGGCGGTGGCGGGGGCGCCGTTCTCGATGCGCATCGTGGCCTGGATCACGTGGGGGCCGGGCCCGACGTCCGTGAGCCGCCACGCCACCAGGGAGCCGCTCACGGTAGGCGCCGTCGGGCTGGAGTCCGCGATGAGGACGAAGCCGTCGGGGAGGGTGAGGTTGAGCCACACGGTCCCGGCGGTGCCGTTCCCGTCGTTGTCGTACGTGAGGGTGACGGTCACCAGGTCCCCCGGGTCCGCGGTGAGCTTGTTCAGGGCGAGGCCCAAACTGAGCTCGGGACTGCTCACCTCGACCTGGGCGGCGGCCTGGAGCGTCCCCGGCATGGGGTTGTCGTTTCCGTCCGTGTACGCGCCCACCGCCGAGATCTGGAGCATATCCCCGTCCGCCTGGGCGGGGGCGATGGACGCGTTGAGCTCAAGTCGGAGGGTCCCGGGAAGGACGTTCGTGAGGGCCCACCGGACCTGGTTCCCGACGAGGGTCCCGCCCTGGGAGGCGCCCGTGAACAGGAGGCCCGAGGGGAGGGTGGCGTTCACCCAGACGGTCCCCGCCGTGCCGTTCCCCGCGTTGCCGAGGTCCAGGAAGAAGTGGATGACGTCCCCCGGCTCCCCCGACGCCTCCGCGGCGCTCGCGGTGAGATTCACGGCGGGGGCCACGACGACCGTCTGGACGGTGTTGGACGTCCGGGGCTCGATGGGCACGTCGTAGAAGTTCGTGGCCTCCAGGAGGGCCCAGTTGTTCACCGGGGTCCCGTCCGCGGTGCCGACATCCACCCGGACCGTGAACCAGGCCGTGTAGCTGCCCGGCGCGAGGCCCGAGGCGGTCCAGCGGACGAGGTTGCCGACGATGGACCCGCCGGGGCTGATGCCCACCAGAGTGGTGCCCAGGGGGGCGCTGTCGTTCAGCCAGACGTTCGTGAGCACCAGGGGGGTGGTCTGGTTGTACCAGAGGTCGTAGCGGAGGATGTCTCCGGGGTTCGCCGTGAAGGCGTCCACCGCCTTTTCGAGGGTGAAAGCGGGTCGCAGGACGGTGAGGGGGAGGTTGGAGAACAGCTCCAGGCCGTAGTTCCCATTGAGGTCCTGGTAGTCCCCCGCGGCGGGGTTCGTGACCACGGTCCCGTTGGCCAGGCTGCTGAGGGCCCGGAGGGTGACGTCCATGACGCCGTTCCCGGGGGGCACGTTCATGAGGTGCCAGGTGAGGGTGTTCCCCGCCTGGGAGTAGCCCGGCGTCGCGCTGACGAGGACCATGCCCGCCGGGATGGTCTCCCAGATCCAGAGGTTGAGGGCGGTCCCCGTTCCGGTGTTGTTGTAGTAGATGTGGTAATTCACCGGGCCGCCGGGCTCGATCCACCCCTCCTCCGCGACCTTCACCAGGGTGAAGACGGGGGCCATCACGACGGTCTGGGCGCTGCCGGAGGCCGCGGATCCGACGTAGTTCCCGTTGGCGTCCGCGTAGTCCAGGGCGGCGGCGTTCGGGATGACGGTGGTGTCCGGCGTGCCGGCCAGCACGCTCACGTTGAGGGTGTACACGTAGGCCCCGGGGGCGAGGCCCGTGAGCACCCACTCCACCTGACTCCCGACCAGGGCGCCGCCCGCGCTGGCGTTGACGAAGCTCAAGGCGGGGTCGAGGGTGTCGTTCAGCCAGACGAAGCCGGCAGTGCCGGTGCCGGTGTTGTTGACCCAGAGCATGTAGTGGAGAACATCCCCCGGGGTGGCGGTGGCCTCGAGGACGCCCTTCTCCAGGGTGAGTCGGGGGACGGTGACGGCGGTGACGACGGCGTTGGAGCCCGCGGACGCGAGGGCGGTGCCGTTCGTGTCGACGCCGTCCGCGGCGGCGGCGTTCCACACCAGCGTAGTGTCGGCCACGCCCACGTTCACGGTCACGTTCAGGTACAGGAGGAGGCTGCCGCCGGGAGGCACGGGGCCGACGACCCAGCGGGCCGCCCCCGCGGAGAACGTCCCGCCCGCGCTGGCGTCGAGGAAGGTCACGTTGGCGTCCAGGGTGTCGTTCACCCAGGCGGTGGCGATGGTCCCGTTCCCCGAGTTGTTCAGCCAGAGGAGGTATTGGACCGTGTCCCCCGGGTCCGCGGTGGCCTGCAGGACGCCCTTCTCCAGGGCGAGACCTGGGGCGCGGATCTCCGTGGTGACGACGTTGGAGACCTCCGGGGCCATCGGGCCGCCCGCGTTGTCCGTGTAGTCCAGGGCGGCCACGTTGGAGATCGTCGTCCCGTCCGGTAGGCCCCCCGCGGCGGAGACGTTCAGGTAGAGCACCACGCCGGACCCCGGCGCCAGGGGGCCGAGGGTCCAGGTGACGTCGCCCCCGAGGAGGACGCCGCCGGCGCTGGCCTCGATGAAGGCGACGTTGGGGTCGAGGGTGTCGTTCACCCAGAGGCTGGCGGCGGTGCCGGTGCCCGTGTTGTTGACCCAGAGCATGTAGTGGATGACGTCCGCGGGCTCGACGCTGGCCTCGAGGACGGCCTTCGCCACGCCAAGGGCGGGGGCCTCGATGTCCGTCGAGACGGCGTTGGTGATGGCGGGGCCCAAGGAGGCGCCCACCGCGTCCGCGTAGTCCACGATCGCCTGGTTGGGGAGGCTGGAGCCGCCCGGGGCGCCCGGGTTCACGGTGGCATTGAGGAAGAGGGTCGTGTTCCCGGGGGCGACCCCCGGAAGCACCCAGGAGACCGTGCCCCCCGCCTCGGAGCCGCCGGCACTGGCGTTGAGGAAGGT
>CAYFXO010000074.1:0-7879 GCA_964347125.1 uncultured Methanomassiliicoccales archaeon
GGGACGGAGATCCTCGCGAAGACGTTGGCGACGCTGGCCTGAGACGACCCACCCGCCGAAGAAACCCTAAAGTCCCCACCTCCCTATGGGCAACCACTCGGGATGCCCCCGAGGGTGGCAGGCGGATGCGCGTCGCGGTCCTCCATGATTTCCTCAGCACAATCGGCGGGGGCGAGAAGGTCGCCTTGACCCTGGCCCGGGGCATCCCCGCGGACCTCTACACCACCGACGTGGACGAGGACGTGGTCCGGAAGGCGGGGTTCGGGGGCGTGGAGGCGAGATCCCTGGGCGACCTCCCGCGGATGGCCCCCCTGAAGCAGATCCGGGCGTCCCTCCGGTTCTGCCGAGCCCGCCTCCCCGACTACGACGCCTACGTGATGTCCGGGAACTGGGCCCACTACGCCGCCGCGCGCCACGGCCCCAGCCTCCTCTACTGCCACACCCCCGTGCGGGCGTTCTACGACCTGAGGGACTGGACGATCCAGCATCTCGAAGGGCCCCACCGCCAACTGGCGGCGAGGCTCTGGATCCGCTTCCACCGCTGGTGGGACCAGCGCTCCGTGGCCCGCATCGACCGGATCGTTGCGAACAGCGAGAACGTCCGGAAGCGGGTGCGGAAGTACTACGGACGGTCCGCCGCCGTGGTCCACCCGCCCGTGCCGACGGCGAAGTTTCAGTTCAAGGAGGTGGGGGACTTCTGGCTCTCCGTGAACCGCCTCTACCCGGAGAAGCGGCTGGACCTCCAGATGGAGATCATGCGCCGTCTCCCGCTGGAGCGCCTGGTCGTGGTGGGCACGGGGGCGCCGGGGGACCACTCCAAGGGCTACCGGGCGCGGCTGAAGCCCCCGCCGAACGTGGAGTTCGCCGGGCGGGTGACGGAGGAGAGGCTCCTGGAGCTCTACGGGCGCTGCCGGGGACTGATCACCACCGCGGTGGACGAGGACTTCGGGCTCACCCCCGTGGAGGCCATGGCCTCCGGCAAGGTCGTCCTGGCCACCGACGAGGGGGGCTACCGGGAGAGCGTCGTGCACCGGGACACCGGGTGGCTCCTCCCGCCCACGGCGGACGCCTTCGTGGCGAAAATCCAGTCCTTGGACATCCCGACCTTGGAGGGGATGCGGTGGGCGTGCCAGGAGCGGGCGAAGGTCTTTGACGAATCGGCGTTCATCGCCCGGATGTGCGAGCACATCGACGAGGTGGTGGCCCCGGAGGTGGAGGCGGAGCCGTGGCCCGCGTAGAGGGTCGGGAGGACCTGGCGGACTACTACGACCGCCCGGGGGTCATCGAGGACTACATCGAGCAACGGTTCGCCGACCCCGTGGGGCGTCTCCTCCACGAGAACCAGGTCGCCCGGGTCAACGGGCTCATCGCGGAGAACGGGGTGACGATGGCCCTGGAGATCGCCCCGGGGCCCGGGCGCATCACCGCCGGGGTCCGCGGGCTGCGGGCGGGGCTCGCGGTGGACACCAGCCTCGCCATGATCTCCATCGCGACGGGGGAGGTCCTGGACACGGGGGTGCCGTGGGCCTTCGTCCGCGGGAGCGGCTTCGCGTTGCCCCTCCGCGACGGGAGCATCCCCTTCGCCTTCTCCTTCCGGTTCCTCCGGCACCTGCGGCGGGGGGAGCGGGCCCGCGTCCTCCGAGAGCTGCGGCGCGTGCTCCAACCGGGGGGCGGGTTCCTCTTCGACGCCCCGAACGCGCGGGTGGAGCGTCCCTACCGGACCCTCGTGGGCTACGACCGCTTCCCCGTGTACGACGAGCTCTGGACGAAGGAGGCCCTGGTGGGGGAGTTGGAGGCGGCGGGCCTCCGCGTGGCGTCCATGGACGGGAACGTCCGACACTTCTTCACCCAGTCCCTCGCGGCGAAGCTCATGGCGCGGATGGGGATGCCTCGGGCCGCGGACGCGTCCGTGCGGGCCCTGGAGGCGCTGAACGTGGGGGAACCCTTCGAGTGGCTGGTGCTATGCGTCTCCCCGTAGCCTACTGGACCCGCTTCTACGAGCCCGAGTGGGAGGCGGTCTCCCGGGAGGTGCGGGCCCTCCGCGACCACTTCGAGGGGAGCAAGGTCTTCAACGCGACCCGGGACGTGGCGATGCGCTCCGACTCGAAGCGCCTCGACTACCACCACCGGTTCTACGAGCTCCAGGGTCCGCTCCTCCTCGCGGCGCGGAGATACCGGGCCATCCACGCGTTCTCCGGTTCCTGGCGCCCCGTGGCCCTGGCGGCGCCGGTGCTGAACGTGCCCCTCCTGCTGACGGTGACGGAGGCCTTCCCGGGCGGTCCGGCGGAGGCGTTGCGGCGCTGGAGGCGATACGCCCACCTGGTCGTCGAGTCCCAGGCCTACCTGGAGGAGCTCATCGCCGCGGGCCTGGACCCGGCGCGGGGGCGGTGCATCCTCCCTGGGCTGGACCAGGAGCGCTTCGCGTACCACGCCCCTGGGGACGGCCCCTTCACCCTCGTGTTCGCCAGCGCGCCGTTCGAGGCGGCCCACATGGAGTCGCGGGGCGTGCACCTCCTCTTCGAGGCCCTGGAGGGCGTGGAGGGCGTCCGGCTTGTGCTCCTCTGGCGGGGACGGGAGCGGGAGGCCCTCGACCGGCTTGTTGGAGACTCGGGGGTCGAGGTGGAGATCGTCGACCGCGTCGTGGAGGACCCGCGGGAGATCTACCGCGACGCCCACGCCACCGTCGTGCCCTTCGTCGGGCGAGCGCAGAACAAGCTGTGCCCCGCCTCCCTCATGGAGAGCCTCGCCTCCGGCAAGCCCGTCCTCCTCACCGAGGACGTGGCCGTGAACGATGTCGTCCGCGCATCCGGCGCCGGGGTGGTCACGAAGGCCTCTCCCCAGCCCCTGCGGGAGGGTCTGGAAACCCTTCGCGGGGACTACGACGCCATCCAGGCGCGAGCGCGGCCCGCCGCGGAGGCCCACTTCGACCTGGAGCGGTTCCTCCGGGACTACGAGGCCCTCTACCGCGACGTCCTCCCGGGCTGAGCCCCAGGTTGCGAAAGGTAAAGTAGCCACGTCCGGTTGGAGCGCGCATGCGGAAGTCGACGGCCCTGGCCCTCCTGGGCGTCGTCCTCCTGGCCATCCTCCTGCGGCTCCTCCCCCTCACCTGGTCCCTCTATTGGGGGGCGGACTACGGGGAGTACTTCACCCTGACCCGCCAGCTCGCCGAGTCGGGCCACGTCCCCGAGACCTACGCGGGCTGGGGCACGACCTACCCGTCCTTCCCCGGCCTGCTCCTCGTCGTCGGGAGCCTGGCGACGGCGGGGCTCCACCCCGCCGCGAGCCTGTCCCTGGTCCCGCCGGTGCTGGCGGCCCTCAGCGTCCTGGGCGTCTTCCTCCTGGGGGCCCATATGTTCCGTGAGCGCCGGACCGCCCTCCTGGCCGCGGGGATCGTCGCCGTCCTCATGCCCCACGTGTACGGGACCTCCCACCCCACGCCTGGAGCGGTCGGAGACCTCCTGTTCGTCTTCGCCCTCCTGGCCCTCCTCCGCGCCCGCACGGACCGGCGCTGGTGGGTCCTCTACCTCCTCCTGGCCCTGGGCCTCATCCTGACCCACCACCTCACGACCTACTTCCTCCTCATCGCGACGGGAGGCCACCTCCTCCTGACGATCCTCATCCGACGGGAGGTGCCGACGCGGGAGATGGCCGCGGAGACCGGCGCCCTCCTCACCGTCGCGACCCTCGCCATGGCCTACTGGACCCTCTACGCCACCCCGTTCCGCGAGAACATCCTGCCCTCCGTTACGGTCGTCCCCTGGTGGGCCCTCGTCGCCCTCTTCCTCGCCGCCATCGCGGCCCTCCCCCTCCTGGGCCTCGCCCGCCGCCGGTGGAGCGCGCGCTACGCCCCCCGATGGCCCTCCCGCCGACGCTCCGGAGGCTTCTTCGTCCTCACCCTCGCCGCCACCCTCACGATCCTGGCCTACGGGACCCTCGTGACGATCCCCGGGACCACCATCCCCCTCTCCCCGTGGATCATCCCGATGTTCCTCCCGGTGCTCGCCCTGTTCTCCCTCGCCCCCGCGGGCCGCAAGTTCAGCGACTTCCACCGGGACGGCCTCGCACCCACCGCCTGGACCCTCGCCCTCCTGGCCTCCATCCTCGTGGGCATCGTCCTAGCCAGCCGCGTGATCATCCCGTACCGCCACATGCAGTACATCGTGGTCCCCCTGGCCCTCCTCGCCGCCCTGGGCGCGGTGCGCCTCGTGGAGCAGGGGAGGGGAGGAGGCCGCCGCTACGTCGCCACCACCGCCGCCCTCGCCGTCGTGATCGTCGCCACGATCCCCGCCGCGTACCCGCCCGCCGAGCTCATGGGCGGCTTCAACGAAGGGGCGAACCCCCGGGCCCTCTCCTCCGTCCTGTGGATAGGCGAGCGCGCCCACGCCCTGGTCCTCAGCGACCACTTCGAGTCCAGCCTCACCTTCGGCTTCGGGGGGGTGGACGCCACCTGGGACCGGGCCCCCGACGCGCTCCTGGCGGAGAGCTTCGACGAGGCCCGTCCGCACCTGCTCGCGGTGGACGCGCCCGCGGGAGTCGGGAGGGTGGACTACGCCCTCCTCACCATCGGCGTCGAGGCGGGGGCCATGACCACGCCCTGGGCGCCCGCGGCCCCCATGTCCCCCCAGGCCCTCGCGAAGTTCGACGCCCTCCCGTTCCAGCGCCTCTACGACGACGGCTACGGCCGCGCCTACGTCCTCCACTGGGCCCTGGCCTAGACGGGAGGAAAGCTATAAGCCGCCTCCGGGTGTCGGACCCGCCGTGCTCGGCGGCACCCTCCCGCCCGTGACGAAGCTCCTCCGCAGCTCCCTCTACCGGAACGCCACGTTCATCGCGGCGAACACCTTCCTCATGGCGATCCTCGGCATGGTCTTCTGGCTGGCCGTGGCCCGCCTCTATCCCGACGCAGAGGCGGGGCTCGCCGCCGCCCTCGTCTCCGCCGCCTCCCTCCTGGCCCTCCTGGCCCTCCTCGGCTTCAACGTGGGCCTCATCCGGTTCCTCCCCGAGGCGGGGGACCGCGGAGAGGTCATGGTGAACTCCTGCATGACCCTCAACGGAATCCTGGCCCTCCTCCTCGCCGTGGGCTTCATCGCGGGGTCCGGCCTCTGGGCCCCCGCCCTCGCCGGGCTCTTCCAGGACGGCGCCGCCGCCCTCGCCTTCATCGCGTTCTCCGCTGTATTCGTCCTCTCCACCGCCACCGACGCCGTCTTCATCGCGAACCGCCGGGCCGTGTTCCTCCTCGCGAAGAACGGCCTCCACGGGGCCCTGAAGATCGCCTTCGTCCTCTTCGCCGTCGCCCTGGGCGCGGTGGGGATCTTCGCCTCCTGGTCCCTGGCCCTCCTGGCGGGGGTCCTCGGGGCCCTCCTCGTCCTCCTCCCGCGGGCGATGCGGGGCTACCGCCCCGTCCCCATCCTCCGCTGGGACACGATCCGGGGCCTGTTCCGCTACTCCCTGGGCAACCACGCGGGCGCCGTCTTCGCCGCCCTCCCGGCCCTCACCCTCCCCCTCCTCATCGTGAACGTCCTCCCTCCGGAGAACGGGATCTACTTCTACATCGCGTGGGTCCTGGCGAACCTCCTCTACGTCATCCCGACGAGCCTCGCCCTGTCCCTCCTCGCGGAGGGGTCCCACGAGGCCCGGGCCCTCCCCGCGAACCTCCGGCAGGCCCTCGCCGTGGCGTTCCTCGTCCTCGTCCCCGCGGTCCTCCTCCTGTGGGTCCTCGGCCGGGCCGTCCTCGGCCTCGTCGGCGCCGCCTACGCGGAGGAAGGGCTGGAACTCCTGCGGATCCTCGTCGTCGCCAGCCTCCCCGGGGCCGTCACGAGCCTCCACCTCACGGTCCTCCGGGTGGAGAAGAAGGTCGCGCCCCTCATCGCGATCCTCGGCTTCATCGCGTTCGCCACCGTGGGCGGCGGCTACCTCGTCCTGGGGACCGCGGGGCTGCCGGGCATCGGCTGGGCCTACCTGGCCTCGCAGCTCGTCGTCGCCGCCTACGTGGGGGTGGACCACGGGGTCCTCCGGAGGCGTCGCCCCTTCACCCGGTCGCGATGAGCACCCGGCGGCGGGCGTCCCCCAAGCATCGACGGGCGGCCACGAGCCCCCGGGCCCGCAGCAGGGCCACGGCGAACCGCACCGTGCGCGGGGGCAGCCGCGTGGCTCGCGACAGGTCCGTGGAGACCAGGGGCCCGCGGGCCTCCAGGAGGGCCCAGACTACCCTAGCGGAAGGCGGCAAGTCGTCGGGGGCAAAGGCGACCCCCCCTCGGCGCGTCCGCGGATGGCATGGGCTTCGGGGCGCTCATGAACGCGAGGGTGGATAACGATTTCGTTCCCGGCAATCACGCGGGGGCGGCGGCCTCGAAGCAGATGTTGCAGTCCGCCAGGTCCGCCACGCGGCGGTGGTACCCGCAGAACCGGGCGGTGGTCGTGAGGTCGTTGACCACCGCGTTCACCCGCCGGACCTGCTCCGGGCGGGACATGCCCCCGTGGATTTCCGCCGCGAGGGCGGCCACGTGGCCGTCGATCTCCGGGAAGAGGGTCAGGAGTTCCTCGTCGGCGCCCCGGCAGCCCGTGTAGTAGTGGCTCACCGTGGCCTGGGTGATGCCGAGCTCCCGTGCCACGTCCACCTGCCGCATCTTGTAGTCGTCGATGAGGGCTTTGGCGAGGCGGGCGCGGATCGTGGGGAGGAGCTTCGTGACGACGATTTCCACGGGCTGCATCATGGAGGGACGCCTCGTATAACGGGCCAATACACGGGCCGCGTGTTATTTAACCCTGACGCGCCCGCCAGGGGGGGTCCTCAGGCCTCGCGGGCCAGAGTCACCCCCATCCACACGACCCACGCCGCGATGAAGAGGGCCTCGATCATCTCGGGCACCGCGAAGCCCAGGCCGGCGGCGTCGTGCCACCCGGTGGCGACGGACGACAGGATGACGACGAGGGCGAGGAGGCCCAGGAGGAGGGACCCGTAGGTGAGGGCGGGCCGGCCCATGCCGTAGAACGCGACGCCCACGAGGAGCATCGCGAAGGGGAACAGGAGGAAGTAGCCCAGGGAGACGTAGGTGTGGAGGCTCCCGAAGTCCTCTGACAAGATGCCTACCAGGGCCAGGGAGGCGCCGCCGCCGATCAGCAGGACGCCGCCCACGTAGAACAGGAGGCCCCGGGCGTAGGCCTGGACGAACCCGACGGCGAACAGGAAGTTCAGGATGCCCGCGAGGACGAGGGTTCCGTTGAAGAGCAGGGCGACCTGGCTCACGCCGAGGTCGCTGAGGGCGTTGGAGCTCCATGTGAAGCTGCCGTCGACCGCGAAGTTGTCCTCGGAGACCGCGCCCGCGCCGCAACCGGCGCCGCAGAGGATGGTGGCCGCGAGGACGCCGCCGACACCGAGGAGGGCGGCGAGGACGCCGATCCACCCCGCGTAGCGCGGGAAGGCACCGCCCCGCATCGCGGGCGGGACCGCCTCAGGCTCCATCGTCTCAGGCGCCTCTGCACTCGTAGACCCCGTGCCCTCCATCCCTCACCGCCTCCGCGGGCGGGACGGGGTTCTGGCCTCTTAACCCATTCGATGGTCCCAGGGTAGGGTCCTGCGGACACTGCGAAATACACAAACCCCTTCAAGCGGACGCCCCGTGGGCAGGGGGACCCCCGAGGCCCCGCCATGACCGTCCTCACGGCCCTGGAACCTTCCCGCCCCTTGACCGGCCACGTGCAGGTCATCGAGTACACGGACCCCCACAGCATCTGGTGCTGGGGGTGCGAGCCCACGATTCGACGCCTCGACTACCTCTACGGGGGCGCGGTGGACGTGCAGATCGTCATGGGCGGGCTCTTCGAGGACTTCACCCCGATGCGGGAGCAATGGATGCGCATGTCGGGGGACCGGTGGAAG
>CAYFXO010000075.1:0-5721 GCA_964347125.1 uncultured Methanomassiliicoccales archaeon
TACATGATCATGGGCCTCGGGGCAGGCGCCTTCCTCTTCATCCACGGCCACGAGGCCATCGGCTACTCCGCCGCCCTCTTCCACCTGATGAACCACGCCTTCTTCAAGGCCCTCCTGTTCCTCGCCGCCGGGAGCGTCATCCACGCCGTCCACACGAACGACATGCGGGAGATGGGCGGGCTCCGGAAAGTGATGCCCTGGACCTCCCTCACCATGCTCATCGGCGCCATCTCCATCGCCGGCATCGTCCCCTTCAGCGGGTTCTGGAGCAAGGACGAGGTTCTCGCCTCCACCTTCGAGGCGGGGGCGGACGCCTCCCTCTTCACCGTCCTGTGGGTCCTGGGCGTCCTCACGGCCCTGATGACCGCCTTCTACATGTTCCGCCTCTGGTTCATGACGTTCGGGGGGGAGTACCGCGGGAAGGGCCACCCCCACGAGTCCCCGGGCGTGATGACCGGGCCCCTCGCGATCCTGGCGGGCTTCGCCGTGGTCTCCGGCATGCTCCTCCTCACGTCCGGCGGCTTCGGCAGCCTCATCTTCTACGGCCACGCGCACGCCCTGACCCTGGGGGAGATCCTCGCGGAGGCCTTCAGCCCCCTCGCCCTCATCTCCCTCGCCGCCGCGGCCCTGGGCATCGTCCTCGCCTACCTCGTGTACTCCGCCGGCGTCATCCGCCCCACGGTCTTCACCGCGACCCCCGGGAGGAAGGCCCTCCACACCCTCCTCTCCCGCCGCTACTACATCGACGACGCCTACGACGCCCTCGGGGCGAAGGGCGTCTACCTCTACTCCCTGGGCCATGACGCCTTCGACCGCATCGTGGTGGACGGCACCGTCAACGGGGTCGCGAAGGGCTCCCTCTGGCTCGCGAAGCTGAACGACCTCTTCGACCGCAAGGCGGTGGACGGGACGGTGAACGGCATCGCCTGGCTCGGCGTCCGGGGCGGGCGGAAGCTCCGCATTGGCCAGACGGGGCGGGTGCAGGACTACGCGGGAGTCATCGTGGTGGGCATCACCGTCCTCGTCGTCCTCATCATCCTGGTGTTGCCCAGGCTGGGGGTGGGCTAGGTGGCCTGGGACGTCCCCTTCCTGACCCTCCTGATCCTCGTGCCCTTCGTGGGCGTCCTGGTCACGCTCCTGGCCACCAGGACCGCCCGGGAGGCGCGCGCGGTGGCCCTCTTCTACTCCCTCGTCGAGCTGGGCATCGCCCTGGTCCTGGCCCTGGCGTTCCTGGGGGTGTTCGGGGACCTCTTCGCGACCCGCCCCGAGGGCCCCTACCTCTTCACGGAGCGCTACGAGTGGGTGCCCCAGCTCCAGATCAACTACATCCTCGGCGTGGACGGCCTCTCCCTCCCCCTCGTCGTCCTCACCCCCCTCCTCATCAGCATGGCTATCCTCTTCAGCTGGCACAAGGAGCACCGGGCGAAGGAGTTCTTCGCCCTCCTCCTCCTCAACGAGCTCTCCATCATCGGGGTCTTCATCGCGCTGGACTTCTTCCTGTTCTTCATCTTCTGGGAGCTCGTCCTCATCCCCATGTTCTTCCTCATCGACGTCTGGGGGGGCCCGAGGAAGCGGTACTCCGCCATCAAGTTCCTCATCTACACCCACGTCGGGAGCGTCATCATGCTCCTGGGGATCTTCGCCCTCTACTTCTATGCCACTCCGGACCTCGTGGGCTTCCGCACCTTCGACATGATCGCCATCGGAGAGGGCGCCCGCATCAACCCCCAGTACCTCGGCCTCGCCTTCCAGGTCCCCGTGTTCATCGCGTTCTTCTTCGGGTTCGGGGTGAAGATGCCCATGGTGCCGTTCCACACGTGGCTGCCCGACGCCCACGTGGAGGCGCCCACGGCGGGCTCCGTCATCCTGGCGGGCCTCCTGCTGAAGATGGGCGGCTACGGCATCTTCCGCGTCGCGTTCGGGATGCTCCCCAACGCCGCCGTGGACCTGTGGTGGGTCGTCGCCGTCTTCGGCATCGTCAGCATGGTCTACGCGGCCGTCGTGTGCCTCGCCCAGACGGACTTCAAGCGGCTGGTGGCCTACTCCTCCGTCTCCCACATGGGCTTCGTCCTCCTGGGGGCCGCGAGCCTCACGAGCATCGGCATCTCCGGGGGCATCTTCCAGATGTTCAACCACGGCCTCATCACGGCCGTCCTGTTCATGCTCGCGGGGGTCCTCAAGGCCTCCGCCCACACCCGCATGATTCCCGACCTGCGGGGCCTCGGCGCGCGGATGCCCGGCTTCGCCTTCGTCCTCATCGTCGGCTTCATGGCGTCCTTGGGCCTCCCCGGCCTCAACGGCTTCGTCAGCGAGTTCATGGTGTTCGTCGGGGCCTTCGACGTCCTCTACGGCCTCATCCTCATCCCCCTCCTGACGGTCATCGTGACCGGTGCCTACTACCTGTGGACGATGCACAAGATGCTCATGGGGGACTACAACGAGGAACTGGGGGAGGTGCGCGACCTCAACGGCGTGGAGCGCCTGTCCCTGGGCGTCCTCACCGCCCTCATCATCCTCATCGGGATCCTCCCCTTCCTCATCCTCCAGGGCTTCGTGAACCCTGCGGCGACGGACCTCACCACGCTCCTCCAGGGGGTGACCTGAGTGGCGCAGCCGGACTACCTGCTGACGGTCCTCCTCTTCGCGCCCCTCCTGGGCGCCCTGGCGACCTATGGCCTCGGGCGGCGGCCGGAGAACGCCCGCCTCGTGGCCCTGGCGGTCTCCCTCCTGCCCCTCGTCGTCAGCACCGTCGCCCTGGTGAGCCTCATCTTCGGCGCCGACCTCGGGTACAACGAGTACCGCTACGTGGAGCGGTACGACTGGATCCCCATCGCCCCCGCCACGGAGACGGCCCCCGCGGCGTACATCGCCTACCACGTGGGCGTCGACGCCCTCTCCCTCCCCCTCGTCTTCCTCACCGCGATCCTCACCACCCTCGCCCTCATCTACTCCTGGGACGAGCGCCACCGCGTCCGTGAGTTCTACGCGATGCTCCTGATGATGGAGTTCACCGTCATCGGGGTCTTCGTCTCCCTGGACCTGTTCCTCTTCTTCATCTTCTGGGAGGTGGGCCTCGTCCCCATGTACTTCCTCATCGCGGTGTGGGGCGGGCCCCGCCGGAAGTACGCGGCCCTGAAGTTCTTCCTCTACACCCAGGCCGCGAGCCTCCTGGTCCTTGCGGGCGTCCTGTTCTTCTGGTTCCACCTGGGGACCTTCAACCTCGTGGACATCATCACCGCGGGCGGCACGGGCGCCATCGCCTTGGAGGCGCAGCGTTGGGTCTTCGTGGGCCTCCTCATCGGGTTCGGGACGAAGCTCCCCATGGTCCCCGTCCACACCTGGCTCCCGGACGCTCACGTGGAGGCGCCCACGGCGGGGAGCGTCCTCCTGGCGGGCATCCTCCTGAAGCTGGGCGGCTACGGCATCATCCGGGTCTCCGTCCAGGCCCTCCCCGCGGCGGCGGCGGACCTGGCCTGGCTCGTCGCCCTCCTGGGAATCGTGAGCATCCTCTACGGCGCCATCGTCTGCCTCGCCCAGGACGACCTGAAGCGCCTCGTGGCCTACTCCTCCGTCTCCCACATGGGCTTCGTCCTCCTCGGCGTCGCCACCCTCACCCCCATCGGCATCAGCGGCGCGATCTTCATGATGTTCGCCCACGGCCTCATCTCGGGGGCGATGTTCATGCTGGCGGGCTCCGTGGGCCACAAGCTCGGGCACCGCCTCATCTCCCGCCTCGGCGGCCTGGCGAAGCGCATGCCCGTCCTCGGCGCCTTCATGATGGCCATGTTCATGGCGTCCCTGGGCCTCCCGGGCCTCGCGGGCTTCGTCGCCGAGTTCACCGTGTTCCTCGGGACCTACGAGGCCTTCGGGTGGTGGATCGCCCTCCCCATGATCTCCGTGGTCCTCACCGCCGCCTACTACATCTACGCGATGCAACGCAGCCTCTTCGGCCCCTACCGGGAGCAGGAGGTGGAACCCCACGACCTGGAGCCCTTCGAGACGGCGCCGCTGGCGGTCCTCACAATCCTCACCGCCCTCCTGGGGATCCTCCCCTTCCTCCTCCTGGACGCCACCTACGCCTGGTCCTCCGCCCTCCTCGGCCTGGGGGTGCCGTGAGTGAGCGAGATCCTCTTTCTCCCCATCGCAATCCTCGTGGGCACCGCCCTCGTCCTGCCGGGGCTGAACTACGTCATCCGGGTGAGGAAGGAGCGGATGGCCTACGTGGCCCTCGGCGGCCTCCTCGTCGTGATGCTCCTCACCCTCGACATCGTGTTCGGGCTCTTCAGCGGGCCCCTGGGCCTGGACCTGTGGCCCGCCACGCGTGAACTCCCCCAGTACTGGCTCTCCTTCGACAACTTCGCCCTGTTCTTCCACCTCGTCTTCCTCTTCGTCGCCTTCGTCGTCGTCCTCTCGTCCCGCAACTACATCCAGCGGTTCGAGCGGCACCAGGGGGAGTACTACTTCCTCCTGATCTTCGCCACCCTGGGGATGATGCTCGTCGCCTCCGCCACGGACCTCGTCGTCCTCTACCTCTCCCTCGAGCTCTCCAGCCTGAGCACCTTCGCCCTGGTGGCCTTCCGGAAGCACGACCGGGACGCGGTGGAAGCCGCGATGAAGTTCTTCATCATCGGGGTGCTCTCCTCGGCGATCATCCTCTTCGGCATCTCCCTCATCTTCGGCCTGAGCGGGGCCCTCGCCCCGGACGTGCCGGGGGTGCCGGGGGCGACCACGAGCCTGACGGAGCTGGGGAACGTCTTCGCCGCCGCCTCCGTGGACGCGTACCGCCCCACCCTGGTCATCGCCATCGTGTTCCTCATCGCGGGCTTCGGGTTCAAGGTGGCCACCGTCCCCTTCCACATGTGGCTCCCCGATGTGTACGAGGGGGCGCCGGACACCATCACCTCGTTCCTCGCAGCGGCCTCGAAGAAGATGGGCGTCGTAGCCCTGTTCAAGGTCTTTCTCATCGCGTTCATCGCCGTACGGGCGGACTGGGTCCTCGCCATGGGCATCCTCGCGGTGGCCACGATGACCGTGGGGAACATCGCCGCCCTCCCGCAACGGAACATCAAGCGGATGCTCGCCTACAGCAGCATCGCCCAGGCCGGGTACATCCTCATCGCCCTCGTCGTCGGGAGCGTGGAGGACCCGGACATCGCCGCCTACGGCCTCGGCGGCGGCCTCCTGCACATCCTCGCCCACGCCTTCATGAAGGGTGGGGCCTTCATCGTGGTCGCCGCCCTGGCCGCGGTGGGCGTGGGGGAGCACTTCGATGAGTACCGGGCCCTCCGCCACCGGGCGCCCATCCTGGCCTTCGCCATGCTGATCTTCCTCCTGTCCCTCGCGGGCATCCCGCCCCTGGGCGGGTTCTTCAGCAAGTTCGTCCTATTCTCCGGCGCCATCGACGCCGGCGGCTGGTTCATCTGGCTCGCCGTGGCGGGCGTCCTGAACTCCGCCCTCTCCCTCTACTACTACGCCCGGGTCATTCGCTACATGTACTCCTACGAAGCGGAGGAGGGGAGGCCGGACCGCCTCCCTGTGCCCAAAGCCATCACCGCCGCCGTCGTGATCTGCCTCGTCGCCATCATCGTCATGGGGATCCTCGCCCAGCCCTTCATCGACTTCGCGCAGGACGCCGCGGCGGCGTTCTTCCAATAGGCGTAACGGCTTTTATCCCGCCCGACATATCTCCCCGGGCGGCCATGGCGGAACGGGACAAGGAGG
>CAYFXO010000075.1:5817-7496 GCA_964347125.1 uncultured Methanomassiliicoccales archaeon
CAGCTCGCGCCCCGCGTCGCCAAGGGCCTCGCCCGCGAGGGCCGCGAGATGGCCCAGCGCGTGGCGGAGGCGGGCCGCTTTCTCCGAGACCATACCGTGGGCCTCCGACGTCCCTTCTTTGCCGTCTTCGGGCGGCTCAACCTCTGGGTCCGGAGGACCATCAAGCTCCTCATCCCGTTCGGCGTCCTCCTCATCTTCACCTTCGTCCCCATGGGCATCGACCTGCTCTCCCAGCGGATGATCGGCGTCTTCCTGTGCGCCGCGATCCTCTGGACCCTGGAGGCCCTCCCCCTGCCGGTGACGTCCCTCCTCGTCCCCGTCCTCCTAGTCCTCTACGGCATCCCCGAGGGCTCCGGCCCCGTGGAAGCCTTCGCCCCCTTCGGGAACCCCGTCATCTTCCTGATGATGGGTGCCCTGATGATCTCCGAGGCCTTCCGGAAGGCCCACCTGGACAAGCGCTTCTCCCTCTACCTCATCGAACGCTCCGGGGGGGAATACCGGAAGCTCCTCCTCGCGGTGATGATGGGGTCCTACATCCTTTCCATGTGGATCTCCAACACCGCCACGTCCGCCCTTCTCATCCCCGTGGTCATCGGCATCGCCAGCCGCGTCCACACGCAGCGGGACGCCATGGACCGCCTCGCCCTGGTCCTCCTCATAGGCATCGGCATCTCCTCCGCCATCGGCGGGATGGCCACGATGATCGGGTCCTCGGCGAACGCCGTCGCCTCCTCCATCCTCGCGGAGCGGCTCGCGTCACAAGGGGCCTCGTGGACCTTCCTCGATTGGATGAAGGTGGGCCTCCCCGTCTCCCTCATCCTGATCTTCGTCGCCTGGTGGATCCTCCTCCGCCTCTACCCCATGAAGGAGGAGTCCCTCGACGTCTCCTGGGTGAAGGACGAGATGGAGGAGATGGGGGCCCTGGACCGCAACCAGAAGGTCGTCCTCGCCATCTTCATAGGGACCGTCGCGTTCTGGATCTTCGGTGAGCAGCTGGCGAAGCCGTTCCTCCCCAGCCCCTTCGAGAGCCAGGCCTTCGCCTCCGCGGCGGTGGTGAGCATCCTCAGCGCCCTCCTCCTCTTCATGACCCGCTCCCTGGACTGGGAGGACGCCAAGCTCATCCCGTGGGGGATCTTCCTCATCATCGGCGCCGGCCTCGCCCTCGGCCACGGCCTCGTGAGCACCGAGGCGGCCGCCATCATGGGCGGCTCCGTGGCCTGGGTGGCGGAACCCGTGGCCATGACCCTCATCCCCATGGGGCTCATCTTCGCCCTCATCCTCTTCACCACCGTGGGGGTGGGGCTGAGCAACGTGATGAACAACACGGCCACGGCGGCGGTCATCATCCCGATCCTCATCGCGACCTCCGTGGCCATGGCGGCGACGGTGGGGCTGGCGGAGACCGTCACCATCAAGCTCTTCATCCTCCCCGTGGCCCTGGGCCTGTCCGTCGCCTTCATCACGCCCATCGCCACCCCCTCCTCCATCCTCGTCTACGACACGGGCCTCGTCTCGAAGAAGGAGATGGCCCGGGCGGGACTCCAGCTCACGATACCCGCTATCTTGATAGTCGTGTGGGCCGTTTACTTCCTCCTCTGGGCTGGGGTGGTGTAGGATGCGCGTCCTCGTGGTGGGGGCCGGGGAGCTGGGCATCAGGACCATCAAGCAACTGCAGAAGA
>CAYFXO010000075.1:7506-7795 GCA_964347125.1 uncultured Methanomassiliicoccales archaeon
GGACCCCAGCGACACCCCCAGGGCGGTCCAGGACGGGCTCATCGAGAAGGTCGACATGGTCACCCACGTGACCCCGATGAACGCCCGCGAGGTGTGCGCGAAGCTGGATCCGGACCTCGTAGTCCTCGCCCGCAAGCCCCGGGACTGGGGGCACCACGACACGATCATGGGGACCCAGTACATCTCCGGGATGGAACGGGAGCTGTCGAAGCTCCACATCCCTTGCCTCCCCGTCTCGTCCATCATAAAGTTCTAGTCACCCATGGAAGTGCCGACTTCCAGGCCCTTC
>CAYFXO010000076.1:0-7660 GCA_964347125.1 uncultured Methanomassiliicoccales archaeon
CATCCGATAGAGACGGAGGTATGTAGGATGCCAGCCAAGCCGCATCTGAATCTCGTGTTCATCGGGCACGTGGATCACGGCAAGTCGACGACCGTGGGGAGGCTCCTCCTGGACACCGGTCACATCGACCAGCACGCCATCGACCAGTTGAAGAAGGAGGCGGACCAGAAGGGCAAGGCCACCTTCGAGTTCGCGTTCGTCATGGACAAGCTCAAGGAAGAGCGGGAGCGCGGCCTCACCATCGACGTCGCCCACAAGCGCTTCGACACGGACAAGTACTACTTCACGATCATCGACGCCCCGGGCCACCGGGACTTCGTGAAGAACATGATCACCGGGACGTCCCAGGCGGACGCCGCGGTCCTCGTGGTCAGCGTCCCTGACGGCGTGCAGGCCCAGACCCGCGAGCACGTGTTCCTCGCCCGCACCCTCGGGGTGGAGCAGCTCATCGTGGCCATGAACAAGATGGACGCCACGAAGCCCCCGTACGCCGAGGCGCGCTACGACAAGGTGAAGGAGGAGGTCTCGAACCTCCTGAAGAGCGTCGGGTTCAAGGTGGGCGACATCCCGTTCATCGCGCAGAGCGCCTTCGCGGGGGACAACGTCGTCAAGACCACGGACAAGATGGGCTGGTACAAGGACGGCACCCTCGTCCAGGCCCTCGACGCCGTCACGGAGCCCGAGAAGCCCACGGAGCGGCCCCTGCGCCTCCCCGTGCAGGACGTCTACACCATCACGGGCATCGGCACCGTCCCCGTGGGGCGTGTGGAGACGGGGGTCCTGAAGCCGGACACGAAGATCGCCTTCCAGCCCGCGGACAAGGTCGGGGAGGTGAAGAGCATCGAGATGCACCACGAGAACATCCCCCAGGCGGTGCCCGGGGACAACGTGGGGTTCAACGTCCGGGGGATCGCCAAGGACGACATCCGCCGCGGGGACGTGGCGGGCCCGGTGGACAACCCGCCCACGGTGGCGAAGACCTTCACCGCCCGCATCATGGTCCTCAACCACCCCAACGTCATCGTGCCCGGCTACACGCCGGTCTTCCACTGCCACACCGCCCAGGTCGCGTGCACCTTCGAGGCCCTCCTCCAGAAGCTGGACCCGAAGTCCGGGGAAGTCAAGGAGGAGAACCCGGAGTTCCTGAAGACCGGGGACGCGGCGGTGGTGAAGATCCGCCCGACGAAGCCCATGGTCATCGAGAAGGTGGAGGACTTCAAGGAGCTCGGACGGTTCGCCATCCGCGACATGGGGCAGACCGTCGCCGCGGGCATGTGCATCGACGTGGAGAAGAAGTGAGGGCCCGCCGTGCCGTCACGTGTCTTCTCCCCGCATGGTGAACCGTGATGGCTCAGAAAGCGCGAATCTCCCTCAGCGGCCCCGACCCGAAACGGGTCGACGGAGTGTGCCAGCAGATCAAGACGATCTCCGAGCGGACGGGGGTCGCCATGAGCGGGCCCATCCCGCTCCCCACGAAGCGCCTCGTGGTCCCCGTGCGGAAGAGCCCGGACGGGGAAGGATCCGAGACCTGGGACCGGTGGGAGATGCGCATCCACAAGCGGCTCATCGATTTGGACGCGGACGAGCGGGCGCTGCGAGCCCTCATGAGGATCCAGGTGCCCGACGGCGTGAGCATCGAGATCGTGCTGCGGTCGTGAGGGTCGGAGATGTCCTGCTACACCCACCGGCTGAAGGGGGACTTGGCGGAGAGGGGTGTCACCCTGACCCCGGAGAACCGGAAGGCCGTTGACGCAGTCATCCGAGAGCAGCTGGGCGGGGCGGACGAGCGCTGCCCGGAGGTGTGGTCCCGCGTGAAGGGGGCCCGCGAGGATGAGGCAGCACGTGAGGCCCTGATGGACGCGATCGTCGAGGCCCTAGGCTCTTAAGCCGACAGACTTCTGTACGCGTGCCTCGAGGGCCCGTAGATCAGCCTGGAAGATCGCTACCCTTGCAAGGTAGAGGCCTCGGGTTCAAATCCCGACGGGTCCACTCACCGCCCGTAGAGGAGGCGTTCCGCGAAGTAGGGGTGCAGACCCTCTCGGACGATCCCTTCCATTGCGGGCTTGGGGTCGTAGGGGAGGCGCATGACCGTGAAGTCCATGGCGTCCGGGTTCAGGAGGCCCAGGGCCGCCCGCGGGTCGCCGTCCCGGGGCTGGCCCACGCTCCCGGGGTTCACGACGATGCCTTCCTCGTAGGTCCGCATCATGGGCACGTGGGTGTGGCCGAGGATCAGGATGTCCGCCCCCGCCTCTTCCAGCAGGCCGCTGTGGGCCTCGTGGGGGTACACGTACTCGTCGTCATCGTAGGGGCTGCCGTGGATGAGGGCGACCCGCCGGCCGTGGATCTCGAGGCGCAGGCGGGGCGGGAGCCCCTGGAGGTAGTCCAGGTTGGCCGCCGTCAGCTGTCGCGCTGTCCACTGGGTCGCCTCGCCCGCGGGGGCGTTGAACCACGCGACGTCCCCGCCGAGGACCGCCCGCTCGTGATTCCCCGCAATCGACTCCACCCGCCGCCCGCGGAGGAGGTCCAGGACCTCGTTGGGGGAAGTGTAGTAGCCGACGTTGTCCCCCGCGGAGAGGATGCGCCTCACACCGCGGCGGTCGATCTCTTCCAGGACCACCTGCAGCGCGGGGAGGTTCGAGTGGACGTCGCTGATGACCGCGACGGGCTCCCCGGACGCCACCGGGACTCACCGGAACATGCCGAAGGCGGGCTCCGCCGGCTCCGTGACGGGCTTCGCCTGGTGCCGGAGCATCCGCAGCTGTCCCTCCAGCTCGTGGGCCTTCCCGATGAGGGGCTCCAGGTCCAGCTCGATCTCGTCCAGGAGGACGTCGATGACCTCCAGGGCCCGGGCCGCGGCCAGGGCGTCGGGGAAGTCCGGGTGGGCCTCCGCCATGAGGCTGATGACGTCGTAGCCGCTCCAGCGGCCCTCGTTGAGGAGGACGCCGGTGATGCCCGCGACGATGCCGATGTTCAGCGGGGGGACCTTCGCGGCCTTGAGGCGCTCCGAAGCGCGCTCGGTGCTCCCGACGCCGTAGACGAGGGGCTCCTGCTTCGTCTCATCGGCCTCCTGGATGGGGAGGCCCTCGGGGCTGATGATGAGCTCCGCGCCCTGCTCCCGCGCCCAGGACATGATGGTCTTCGCCAGGGGGCGGTAGAGGCTCGGGGCGGGGGTGAACTCGGCGAAGAAGATGGCGAGGTTGTGCTCGCTGCTCGCGTAGACGCGGGCGGGGAACTTGGGCTTGTTCGCGTACACCATGGACGTGGGCGGGAACGCCTCGGACTCCAGGGCGCTGACCTGGTCCATGTCCAGGGACCCCAGGAGGTAGTCCGCGGCGATGGTGCTCACCAGGCCGACGGTGGGGAACCCGTCGATGACCGTGCCGCCGGCGATGTCCGTCTCCTTGTACTTGCGCACCTCGATCTCTAGCATACTGAGACCCTCCTCCGGGGCCTTTCAAAGGCTGGCAGATTAAATAACTATGCGGGGCTTCGATGGGTCGTGGACAAGGTCGAGGTCGCGGACGGGGTGTGGGCCTCCCGCCACTATGCGCTGTTCGTGGAACAGGAGGACATGGCGGTGGTGAGCGACGTGCACCTCGGGTACGAGGGGGCGATGCGGGAGGAGGGGGTCGCGCTGCCGGTGATCCAGAAGGAGATCGTGTTGGAGCGGCTGCAGGGAGTCTTGGATCAGTTCGACCCCGCGCGGCTCCTGGTGAACGGCGACTTCAAGCACACCTTCGACCGGAACCTGGAGGACGAGTGGAACGAGGTCCTCAACGTCCTGGACTTCCTGGCGGGGCGGGTGGAGCCCCTCATGGTCCGGGGGAACCACGACAACTTCCTCATGACGATCCTCGCGAGGCGGGACCTGCCTCTGCAACCGCGGGTGGAGCTCGGCGGGTACACCTTCGCCCACGGCCACGCGGTGACGAAAGTGAAGGGGCGTATGGTCCTCGGCCATGAACACCCCGCCGTCAAGCTGCGGGACGCAGTCGGGGGGACCGTTAGCCGCCACTGCTTCCTCGCGTCGGACGACCTGATGCTGCTGCCCGCCTTCAGCCCCCTCGCGGGCGGCGTCGACGTGACCTCGTCCGACTGGTTGTCCCCCGCCTTGCAGGGGGCGGACCTCGCCGGGTCCAGCGTGGTGGCCATCGATGACCGCGAGGGCCTGCTGGACTTCGGCGCCGTGGGGGACGTGAGGCGGGCCCGCCCCTCCCTGGTCTGAGTCCGGGGGCCTCAGGGGCGCCTCATCACCCCTTATATAGCGGTGGGACGTTTTCGCGACCCGCTGGGGGCAGACCATGCCGGAGAACATCACCCTGAGCCTGATCAAGGCGGACGTCGGGAGCGTGGCGGGACACCAGACCGTGCACCCGAAGCTCCAGGACGCCGCGCGGGACTCGCTGAAGGAAGCCGTCTCCATGGGGATCCTCGAGGACTTCTACGTGACCCACTGCGGGGACGACATGGAGCTCATCATGACCCACCGGAACGGGGTCGACTCGGAGAAGGTGCACGAGCTCGCGTGGCATACCTTCACGAAGGCCACCCAGTTGGCGAAGGACATGAAGCTGTACGCGGCGGGCCAGGACCTCCTAGTGGACTCCTTCTCGGGGAACGTCCGCGGGATGGGCCCCGGCAGCGCGGAGATGGAGTTCCAGGAGCGGCCCGCGGAGCCCGTGGCCATCTTCATGATGGACAAGACGGAGCCGGGGGCGTTCAACCTGCCCATCTACCGCATGTTCGGGGACCCGTTCTGCACCGCGGGGTTGATCATCGACGAGAAGATGCACGAAGGCTTTCGGTTCGAGATCTGGGACATCAAGGAGCACAAGCGGCTCTTCCTGGACTGCCCGGAGGAAATGTACTCCCTCCTGTCGTTCATCGGGAGCAAGGGGCGGTATGTCATCAAGCGGGTGTACGCCCGCGGGGGCGCCGTCCCCGAGGACGAGGCCGTGGCCTGCGTGTCCACGGACAAGCTGGCGCACATCGCCGGGAAGTACGTGGGGAAGGACGACCCCGTGGCGCTGGTGCGGAGCCAGTCGGGGCTCCCCGCCATGGGGGAGGTCCTGGAGGCGTGGTCGTGGCCGTACCTGGCGAGCGGCTGGAACCGCGGGAGCCACAACGGCCCGGTCATGACGGTGACGGAGTCGACCTCGCGGGTGAGCCGGTTTGACGGCCCGCCCCGGGTCCTCGGGCTGGGCTTCCAGGTCAGCAACGGCAGCCTCGTCGGGCCCGTGGACCTGTTCGACGACCCCGCCTTCGAGGCGGCGCGGCACGAGGCCGCGTACCTGGCGGACTACATGCGGCGGCACGGACCCTTCGAGCCCCACCGGCTACCGGACGACGAGATGGAGTACACCACGCTGCCGAAGATCCTGAAGCGGTTCGCGAAGCGGATGGA
This sequence comes from uncultured Methanomassiliicoccales archaeon, assembly GCA_964347125.1. GTDB lineage: Archaea > Thermoplasmatota > Thermoplasmata > RBG-16-68-12 > CAYFXO01 > CAYFXO01. Next base: position 5,405 of record CAYFXO010000076.1, read on the forward strand.
GGACATCGGGTAGGCGGACCGCCCAGCCAGGGACAGGCCTTTATCCTCCCGACGCTTCCCGGGAGCCGTGGCGGACCCCCGCGAGATCCTGGAGGCCTACATGCGGGCCTACAACGCCCAAGACGCGGACGCCTTGCGGGACCTCTACGCCGACGACATCACCTACGACATGGTGGGGCTCTTCTCCGTGAGCGGGCGGGACATGCTCGAGGGCCTCATCGAGTACGACTTCGCGAACCGCGCCCAGCTCCTCCTCACCCAGATGCGCGTGGAGGGGGACGCGGCCACCTGCGTGATCCGCGAGCGGAACGACTGGCTGGCGGCCGCGGGCATCGAGGAGGCCCGCCACACGGCGACGTTCGAGTTCTCGGGCGGCCGCATCAGCGCGGTCCGCGCCCAGCCGGACCCGGAGAGCACGGAGCGCATCCTTGGCGTATTGCAGTCCCTAGCGACGTGGGCTTCGAAGGAGCGCCCCGCGGAGTGGGCGGCCCTGATGCCCCAGGGGCGGTTCATCTACGACGCCGACTCCGCCCGCAGAATCCGAGCCCTCCTACGAGATTGGCGGGAGGCCACCGGCGGCGTCTGACCCGCCGCGACCGCACCTTCTTTACCCCACTCGCGCTTCCCCTCCCGGGATGAAGACCCCCGCCATCGTGGTCAATTTCAAGGCCTACGACGTGCTCAACGCCCAGGGGGACCTGGCCTTCGCCCGCCTCTGCGAGGGCGTGGCGGAGGAGACGGGGGTGAGCATCGCCGTGGCCCCCCAGACCGTCGCCCTGGTGGCCGTGGCGGGGGCGGTCCGCATTCCCGTGCTCGCGCAGCACACGGACCCAGTGGGCGCGGGGAGCCGGACGGGGCGGGTCACCCCGGACGCCGTCAAGGCCGCGGGCGCCGCCGGGACCCTCACCAACCACTCGGAGTACAAGGTCGCCCACAGCGACGTGGCCCGCGTCGTGGAGCGGTGCCACCGCCTGGACCTGGAGACCATCGCCTGCGCCGACGACCTGGACGAGGTCAAGGCCATGGCCGCCCTGCACCCGACCTTCGTCGCCATCGAACCGCCGGAGCTCATCGGCGGCGCCGTCTCCGTGACCTCTGCTGAGCCGGAGATCGTGGCGGGCGCCGTGGACGTCGTGGAGGCCGTGGACCCCGACGTCATGGTCCTCTGCGGCGCGGGGGTGAAGACCCGGGACGACGTGGACCGGGCCCTAGAGCTGGGGTCGAAGGGGGTGCTCCTGGCGTCCGGCGTCATCAAGGCCCCCGACCCGCGGGCGGCCCTCCACGACCTGGCCTCGGGTCTCTAGCCTGCGGCGTCGTGTCACGAGACGGGTTGCCGAGTGCTATCCATTGTCACACAACATTGAATACAGATGACCTCGCATGAGACGCGGGGGACCATGAGAGAGATTGAGATGGTCAACTGCTGCCCAGAGTGCGACAGCGAGCACCTGGTGCGGGATTACGAGAGGGCTGAGCTGTTGTGCGAGGATTGCGGGCTGGTCCTTAGCGATTATCTCATCGACCAGGGGCCTGAGTGGCGAGCCTTCGACAGCGAGCAGCGAGAGAGCCGGGAGCGGACGGGGCCGCCGGCGAGCATCATGTCCCACGACAAGGGGCTGAGCACCCACATCGGCTGGCGGAACAAGGACGCCTACGGCCGACGCATCCCCCACAAGTCCCGGGCCCAGATCTACCGCCTGCGGAAGTGGCAGCACCGCATCCGGACCTCCAAGTCCGGGGAGCGCAGCCTGGCCCAGGGGCTCACGGAGATCAACGCCATGGCGTCGAAGATGGCCCTCCCCCGCCACGTGCGGGAGACCGCGGCGGTGTTCTATCGAAAGGCTTCCACGAGGAACCTGGTCCGGGGGCGGAGCATCGACGAGGTCGTCGCCGCCACGCTCTACGCCGCGTGCCGCCAGTGCGGGGTGCCGCGCACCTTGGACGAGGTGGCCACCGTGTCGGCCATCGACCGGAAGAGCATCGGGCGCACCTACCGCACCCTGACGCGGGAGCTGGGCCTGAAGCTGCTGCCCCAGTCGCCGGGGGACTACATCCCGCGGTTCTGCAACAAGCTGGAGCTGGGCATCGACGTCCAGCGGGAAGCCAAGGACCTCCTGGAGCAGGTGGAGCGGGAGGAGCTCGCCTCCGGGGTCGCCCCCTCGGGGGTCGCCGCCGCGACAATCTACATCGCCGCCATGATGAGCAACCACCCGTGCACCCAGAAGGAGGTCGCGGAGGTCGCCGGGGTCACGGAAG
>CAYFXO010000077.1:0-7504 GCA_964347125.1 uncultured Methanomassiliicoccales archaeon
GGGCGGCTCACGACCACGTCCTTCAGGAGGGGGGCGGGGGTGTAGTCGTCCCCGATGTAATCCATGACGAGGACGTTGTTGTGGGACACGACGGGGGCGGGCACCCGGGTCCCCGTCCCCGCCATCCGCACCAGGTTCTTGAACTCCTTCTGGGCCCAGGCGAAGATGAGGCGTCTCCGGTTCTTCGAGAGGCCCTTGAACCGCGGATCGCCGACGATGAAGTCGGAGATGTGCTTGAAGGTGGCCGTGGAGAGGCGGTAGATCTTCACCGCCCGGTTCCCCTTTTTGGAGGTGGCCTTGAACACGTTCCCCTCCTTCCCCGTGGAGACGGGGTACTCCACCGTGTCGAGCACCCCGTCGGAGAACAGCTTGTAGAGGGTGAGGAGGGTCTGGCGGTCGAAGACCTCGTCCAGGGTCTTCCGGACCTCCAGCCCCTTGTCCTTCAGCTTGAGGGCGTCGATGCGGGCCTCGAGAAGTCGAAGCTTTCCATCGTCGAGCCGCACCGCACCCCCTCAGAAGATGTCCACGATCTCGGGGATCATCCCCTTCCGGCTGAGATAGGTGGACTGGGTCTTCGTGTAGCGGTACCGGATGTCCGCCTTCTCGTCCTGGAACTCCCAGGGCCGCACGATGAGGAGGTCGCCGACGCGCATCCACATGCGCTTCCGGAGCTTCCCGCGGATGCGGCCCATGCGGGTGACGCCGTCTTCGCACATCACCTTGATGCGGGACCCTCCGAGGAGCTGCTCGGCCACCGCGAAGATCTCACCCTCCCGCCGCCGCGGCAGGGGGACGCGCACCCATTCCTCGGAGTCCTCCGACTCCTCGATCGCGATCTCCGCCTCGTCCTCCGCCTTCTCGGCCATCCAGACGGGGGCCTATCCCGAGCTGGGCTATTTAACTGCTTGTGGTCCCTCGAAGTAGGACGCGTCCAACAGGTCGACGCCGTCTGGGACCTTCACCTTCAAGTCGTCCACGTAGCCGAACCAGTAGACGACGAGGCCGGCGCCGAACAGGTCGACGTAGGGCTCGAGCTGTCGCTTGAGGTGCCGCTTGATCTCGTAGGGGTCCCCGAAGGTGGCCTTGGACTCGATCCAGAACTTCTTCACGCCGTTGTACGGGATGGGCTTCCTCAGAAGGGCGTCGGGGGTCTTCGGGTACCGCTCTCGGAGTTCCTTCTCCGTCCGGTACTCGATGCCCTGGGCGTCCAGCCACGCATTCAGGCGGGACTCCCCCACCCGGCCGCGCTCGTTCTGGACCTCCGTGCCCTCCGGGGAGTAGATGTTGTCCTGGTCCACGACCTGCTGCAACTCCCGCTGGAGCCGCTTGGTGGGCGCGGACTTCGGCTTGTTCAGGTACCGCCAGAACTCCTTCCGGTGGACGCCGGACTCCATGAGGACCATCTGGGCGATGAGGGTCGCCGGGAACCGGTGGGTTTTCGCGAGCTGGACCAGGGGGGTGCCGTGGCGCCACTGGTACAGCATGCGGCGGATGTTCCGCTTCACCTTGTAGTACCGCTTTGTGGCGTCCCGGGTGACCCGCTGGGTGTAGATCACGAGGAGGAGTTCCCGGTCGAGCTTCCGCTCCTTCGCGAGGCGGTCGATGTCGGAGCGGTCGTTGAGGGCCTCGTAGAGCTCCTTGTACCTGCTGAGCTTCATCTAGTGCACCAAACTGTGAATCGAATGGAAGGGGAAAGTGAACGCCCATTCATTCCGCGGGTGGTTATATAAGGGTTCCGAGGTCGGGGGCGGCGGCCATCCAAACCCTAAAGACGCCAGGGTGGATTGAGAGGATCGGCGCATGGCCCAGGACATCACGCAGATCATCGCGGACACCGCCTACCAGGCCTACGAGAAGCGGCTGCTCTCCCAGGTCCTCCAGGGAGCCGTCCCGAGGCACGTGGCCATCATCATGGACGGGAACCGCCGCTTCGCCCGGGAGTTGGGACTAGCCCCCCCGGAGGGGCACCAGGCCGGGCGGGACACCCTGGAGCAGGTCCTGGAGTGGTGCCTCGACCTGGGCATCCAGGTCCTCACCGTCTACGCCTTCTCCACGGAGAACCTGAACCGCCCGAAGGCGGAGGTGGCCGAGCTGATGCGGCTCTTCGAGGAGAACTTCCGGAAGGCGGGGGACGACGACCGGGTCCACGAGCACGGCATCCGGATCCGGGCCATCGGGCAGCGGGAGCTGCTCCCGGAGGGGGTGCAGGAGGCCATCGCCTACGCGGAGGAGCGCACCGCGGGGTACGACAACTACCACTACAACCTGGCCATCGCCTACGGCGGCCGCCAGGAAATCGTCCAGGCCATCCGCGAGGTCGCGACGAAGGTGGAGGCGGGGGACCTGGCGGTGGAGGACATCACCGCGGACATCTTCGCGAAGCACCTCTACACCGGGGACCTCCCGGACCCGGACCTGGTCCTCAGGACCTCCGGGGAGGAGCGGATCAGCAACTTCCTCATCTGGCAGCTGGCCTACTCGGAGCTCTACTTCGTGGACGTCTACTGGCCGGGCTTCCGGAAGATCGACTTCCTCCGCGCGGTCCGGTCCTACCAGATGCGGCAGCGCCGCTTCGGGCAGTAGGCTACTGCGCCGGCCAGGACCGGAGGGGGCCGCCGCACACCTCGCACTCGTCCGCGTGGTCGTCGAACGTCTTCCCGCACGAGGTGCACCGGTAGCGCCAGTGGATGACCCGGGTGATGCCCTTCTGGGCGAGGCCGCGGTAGGGGACCCCGAGCACCTCCGCCACGTTCTGGACGGAGTAGTCGTCGGTGACCAGCGTGGCCTCCAGGGAGAGGGCCAGGGCCAGGAGCTGGACGTCCGTGGGGGAGAGGCGGGTGTCGTCCCCCGTGTCCCGCGCGGCGCCCGCCACCCGCGCCACGTCGTCGGGGGAGGGCTCCGTCACCCGGACCTTGCTCGCCAGGATCGCCTCCAGCTGGGGCGTCATCCCCTTCCGCCGCACTTCCTCCATGACCCCGGGGGGCGCGTGGAACTCCCCCTCCGGCAGGTCGAGGCCCAGGAGCAGGGCGGATGCGTCGACGACGTACCTCACGCCGCCGCCCCCGACGGGGCCAGGACGCGGGAGTGGGCCTCCGCCTGGTCCAGCAGGTCCGCGTACGGGACCTTCGCCTCCTCCCGTTCGATGGTCTCCACCGCCGCCCGGGTCGCCGGTTTCTCCGGCCCCAGGAGGTCGCACAGCTCCGGTCCCTTCGAGACCTCGAAGGTCCCGATGTCCCGGGCGATCTGGACGATCTCCATCTTGTCGAACCCCAGGAGGGGGCGGAGCACGGGGAGGGCGACGGAGGCGTCGATGGTGGCCAGGTTCCGCAGGGTCTGGCTGGAGACCTGACCCAGGGACTCCCCCGTGACCAGGTAGTCCAACGCCTCCTTGCGGGCGAGGCGCTCCGCGAGGCGCAGCATGAACCGCTTCGTGAGGACGAAGTAGTAGCGGTGCCCGCAGTGCTGGACGAAGGCCTCGAAGAACGGGCCGACGTCCAGGACGTGCATCCGGTCGATGCCCAGGAGGGACGCCAGGTCCTCCGCCTTCCGCTCCGGCGCCTCGTCCGTGTAGGGGCGCTGGGAGAAGTGGACTGCCTGGAGGGCGAGGCCCCTCTGCAGCATCAGGTGGCAGGCGACGGGGCTGTCAATGCCCCCGCTGAGGAGGGCGAGGGCCCCGGGGGTCACGGCGCCTCCTCCAACCCGATGACGTCGTAGAGGGCGGCCACCGCCCGGGTCGCCGCCTCCTGGTCGTCCGTGTTCGCCAGGACCTTCCCCGTCTTGTAGAGGGTCATCTCCACCTCGCCCTGGACGGAGAGCATCACCGTGAGGTCCTTCACCGCGTAGCCGTCCGCCTCCAGGCGCGACCTACACTTCCCCAAATCAAGGGGGACGACCTGCTTGGGCATCGAGATGAAGCCCACCGCGGTCCGGCAGGGTCGGATCGTGTAGAAGGAGGGCATGGGTCACCCGACGTACTTCGCGTAGAGAGAGCGGGCCGCCGCCTCGTCCTCCGTCCCCCGGATGAGGGCGCGCCCGTCTGGGAAGAGGGTCATCTCGTGGTCTCCCGTGCGGAACCGGAGGACGCCGTTTCCCCGGCGGACGTTCCCCACCTTCTCCAGGCGGGCCGCCAGGTCGTCCAGGGACACGCCCCGCTCCGCCAAGGGGTCGAGGCTGATGGTGTTCTCCCCGCAGAGGGCGGTGACCACCTGGCGGACCACCGCGTTGAGGTACTCGTACTCCTCCCGGACGCACGTGACGCAGTCGTCCCGACGGGGGACCGCGAAGCGCTCCAGGGAATGGGCCCAGCCGTCGTACACGAGGAGGCCCCGGGTGGGCGGCTCCCCGACGAGGAGCCGGACGGCCTCCGTGGTCTGGAAGGAGGCGATGGCGGTGGAGACGGACCCGAGGACGCCGGCGGTGTCGCAGGTGGGCAGGCTCCCGGGGCGGGGCATCACGGGGATGAGGCAGCGGAAGCACGGGGTGTCCCCCGGGACGATCGTCATGGCCATCCCCTCGGTGGCGATGGCGCCGCCGTAGAGGAAGGGGAGGCCCTCCCGCACCGCGAAGTCGTTGAGGAGGTAACGGGTCTCCATGTTGTCCGTGCCGTCCAGGAGGAGGTCGACGCCTTCGAGGACCTCGGCGATGCTGTGGAAGTTCAGGTCCTTCGCCACCCCGCGGATCTCGATGTCGGCGTTCACCGCGCGCAGGCGCTCCTCCGCGGCCGCCGCCTTGGGGCGGTCGACGTCGTCCTCCGTGAAGAGGACCTGCCGCTGCAGGTTGTGCCGCTCCACCACGTCCCGGTCCACGAGGTGCAGGGAGCCGACACCCGCGCGGGCGAGGAGCTCCGAGGACAGACAACCGAGGGCCCCGACGCCCACCACGGCCACGGTGGCCTCCGAGAGCGCGCGCTGGCCCTTAGGGCCGATCTGAGGGAGCAACACCTGCCGGTCGTACCGATCCGAGGCCACGAACGGCTCCAATGAGCCCTTTCGATAAAAGACGTTGCCCCTACACGTCCTCCGGGAACACGTAGGCCAGGCGGAGGCGGCTCCGGAGGTCCACGACCCCGTCGGAGACGTCCTTCCCGGCGACCGCGGCGAGGATGAGGGAGGCGGTCTCCCGCATCTCCGGCTCCGTGGCTCCCAGGCGGGTCAGCTCGTTCGTCCCCAGGCGGGCCACGGCGTCCACGATGAGGCCGCTGTCCTGGAGGCGGGCGGAGAACCCCGCGGGGGTGAGGCCGTAGGCGACCTTCAGCCGCCCCTCATGGAGGAGGAGCTGGTGGGAGGCGGAGAAGCCCTCCCGCTTGAACCGCAGGGGGAAGGCGTTCTCGTCCAAGGCCTCCGCGAGGACCCTCGTGTTGGCCACGACCTGGGGGGCGTAGGACGCCCCGAAGGCCTCCATCTCCAGGAGCGCCTGGGTGAGGGCCGCCACCCGATTCCAGTGGACGTTGTCCATGACCCGCCAGTTCATTTCCTTCGAGACGGCGTCGTACACGTCCCTGCGGTTCGTGAGGAGGAGCCCGCCCTGCGGCCCGAAGAAGGTCTTGTGGGTGCTCCCCACGACGATGTCGCAGCCCTCCTCGAAGGGCCGCTGGAACTCCCCGCCCGCGACGAGGCCGAGGACGTGGGAGGCGTCGTAGCCCAGGAGGGCGTCCACCTCCTGACAGGCCTCCGCGATGGGCGGGAGGTCGTAGGGGAACAGGAAGAAGCTGGCGCCGAGGACGACGAGGCGGGGGCGACGTCTTCGGATCATCTCCGCGGCCTCCTCCTCCCGGAGTTTCCAGCGTTGGGCGTCGAAGGGGAGGGACTTCACCTTCAGGGACAGCATGTCCGGCATGTAGCCCTTCGAGTAGCCGTCGTAGCCGCCCGAATCGGGGGAGAGGGTGAAAATCAGGTCGCCCTTCTCACAGGTCGCCAGGAGCATCATCAGGCCCGCCACGTGCCCGGAGAGGGGCTTCAGGGAGGCGTGGTCGCAGCCGAAGAGCCCGCGGGCCACCTCCTCCCCGAGGGCTTCCACCTCGTCCAGGTACTTCGCGCCGCCGTAGGCGTTCTCGACGAAGTTCCCATGGACCTCGGCGTGGATCGGGAGGGTGTAGCGGTGGCCAAAATCCGAAGCCAGGAGGGCGCGGACCTGGGGACTCGTCACGTTCTCCGAGGGCTGGAGGTTGAGACAACGCGAGGTCCTCCAGTCCTCATGTCGGGATGCGAGTGTGGCCAGCCGTCGCATCGACACCCATCGTTTCAGTTGTAGAGGGTGAAGTCGTCCATGCGATCCGGCATGGGTTCCTCCTCCTCGAACTCCTCGATTACCATGTTGAAGAGGGTGTTCACGACCTGCCGGATTTGCTCGAGTTCGGCCCGCAGTCTGCGTATCTCTTCGAGAAGTTCTTCATTGGTTTCCATAAAGAGACTGCTCCCTTACTCTCCCCGATGATTCGGCGGTCTATTTAAGGTTTGCACGGTCAGATTCGCTCGGGATGACCATAGTCCCGGGCGGTGTTCCGGAACTCCGTCCGCTCGCACGCGGCGCAGAAGAGGCGGTTCCCCTGTTTCTCCAGCGGGCGGCGGCAGACCATGCACCGGGCCATGAGGACCCCGAACTCCCGCCCCGTGGTCGTGAGCTGGATGGAGGGCTCCACCTGGATCACCTTCGCCCGGACCAGGTCCCCTTTTCGGTACTCCCTCCCGATGTTCTCCGTGTACTTGTCGGAGATCTTGGAGATGTGGAGGGAGGCGTCCGTCGGCCCGCTGATGGTGCGGGCCTTCCCATCGACCTTCAGGATCTGCAGGCTGGCCATGGACTCCCGCCAGCTCATCATCTCGGCGATGACCACGTCCCCCACGCGGACCTCCACGGTGGGGTTGAAGGCCATCACCCGGGCGACGTGCTCCTGGAGGTCCAGGTCCAGCTCGCCCACGGTGGCGGCCCGGATGTGGCCGTCGTCCTCGTAGGTGCCCTCTCCCGCAATGTACTCCTCGCTGACGGCGACTTCCTCCCCCGGCAACACCACGCGACTCACGTTATCCTCTCACGATCCGGAAGAGCGTGACGTCGATGTACTTCACGCTCTTCTTCTGGAACGGCAACTGGTAAGGTAGGCGGAGCTTATAATGCTTCGAGAAGTCCACGACGGCCCCCAGGCGATTCGCGGTCCGCTCGATGAAGCGGGCCGTCTCCCGCATGTGGAGGGTGTACAGGACGGGGGCGAGGTCGGTACCCATCATCAGGAAGGGCAGGTCCGCGTGGCGCTTCTGGGCCCCGAAAGGCGGGTTCTGGAGGACCGTGTCGAAGGCGCCCTCGACGGCGGTGACGTCGGCGACGAGGGTGTCCAGGGCCACCTGGTGTCGCTTGGCGTTCGCCACGGCGGTCCGAACCGCCTCCGGGTCGATGTCCACCGCGAGGACGGAGCGGGCGCCCAGGAGGGCGGCGCCGACGCCCAGGATCCCGTTGCCGCACCCGAGGTCCGCGATGCGCTTGCCCTCGATGTCCCCCGCGTAGTGGGCCC
>CAYFXO010000078.1:0-7501 GCA_964347125.1 uncultured Methanomassiliicoccales archaeon
ATCCGAAGTACCGCCCCTGCCCCCTCCTCCGCAAGATGGTCCGGGCGGGCCGCCTTGGGCGGAAGAGCGGGCGGGGGTTCTACAACTACTCCTGATCGCCCTCGGGCGGGCGGGGCGACTCCCGCGTCGGCGGCTCCACCACCGCCACCTCCCGCTCCATCTCCTCTAGGTGCATCTCCGGCTCCTGCCCCCGTTTCCGCTGGGACATCAGGAGGAGGGCGAGGATGAAGACGATGATGAACAGGAGGAAGACCCACCACAGGTCCGCGAGCCCGCCCGCGGCGCGCATCGTGGCCCCCTTCTGCACCTCGGCCTGCCCCACCTCCAGGGTCACCGTGCTCCGCTCGGTCTCGAAGCCCGCCTTGGCGAAGGTGATGTTGTAGGTGCCCGCGGGGACGCCCGTCATCCGATAGACGCCCTCCGCGTTCGTCGTCGCCGTCCGGTCCAGCTCCACGAGGGTCACCCGCACGCCCGCGAGGGGGGTGCCGTCCTCCTTCACGACGGTGCCCGTGACCGTCCCCGTCCATGGCTCCGTAGTGAACGACCAGATGGACTCCGCTGTCAGGGGGTTTCCCGCCAGGTCCCGCGCTCCGACGCCCACCTCCGCCGTGTACGTCGTCAGGTGGACCAGGTCCGCGTCGGGGGTGAAGACCATGACCGTGTCCCCGACCCACGTGAAGGTTCCGCCCACCGTGCCGTTGGGCGCCCGGAGCCGGAACGCGGCCTCCGCCGTCAGCTTGTCCATGGCTTCGCTGAACGTCACCCCGACCGTCGCCCCGACGTCCACGTTCGTCTCGTCCGGACCCGGGTCCGTGGCGAGGATCTCCGGCGGGGTGTTGTCCGGGGCGGGGGCCGTGGTGAAGCTCCAGGCGTAGTCGTCCGCCGGGGAGCCCTCCGCCGCCCCGTTCTCGTTCCCATCCAGGGTGTTCCCCGCCAGGTCCCGCGTCTGCCCGCCGTCGAGGGTGACGGTGTGGAGGGTTCCGTACGCCAGGCTGAGGACGAGGGTCATCCGGCGACTCCCCAGGTCCCACGTGACCACGCCGTCCGCCGCGCCCAGCGGTGAGGGCCCGCCCGTCACCAGGACGGAATCCTCCGTTGCCGAGGTGTTCATGTTCTCGTCGAAGGTCGCCACGATGGTCGTGGGCACCGGCACGAGGAGGGCCCCATCCGCCGGGGACACCACCGTCACCCGCGGGGGCGTGACGTCCCCCGCCTCCGTCGTGAAGCTCCAGGAGTAGTCATCCATAGGAGAGCCCTGGGGGTTGCCGTTTCCGTTGCCGTCCAGGGTGTTCCCGCAGAGGTCCTCCGCGGTGGCGTTCAACCATACTGTGTACAGGGTGTTGAAGGCCAGGTTCGCCGCGGGGAGGAACGTCGCCTCGGTGGAGGCGGCGTCCCACTGGAAGATCCCGTCGTCCTGGTTCCACCACGTCGTCCCGTCCGCGTAGGCGAAGGCCGCCTCGACGCTCCCTCGATCGACAGGGCGGCTGAACGTGAGGACGAGGGGGGTGGACCCGAGGACCCCTCCGGCGCCGTCCAACGGGTCCGTGAGGAGGACCTGAACCGGGGGGCCGTCCTCCGTCGTGAAGCTCCAGGTATGCGGATCGCCCCCTGTGCCGTCCCCGTCGCCGTCCAGGGGGTTCCCCGCCAGGTCCGTGGCGGAGGCGGCCAAGGTGGCGGTATAGGCGGTGCAGTACGCCAGGTCCGCGTCGGGGTCGAAAGCGAACCGGAATGGGGTGGGCCACAGGAACGACCCATCCGTTTCGTCGAACGTCGTGACCCCGTCCGTGTAGGAGAACGCCCCCTCCGTCATCACCTTGTTCATGTCCTCGTCGAAGGTGACCCCGAGCGCAATGCTCACGGGGACGGCGGTTCCGCCGTCTGCGGGGTTTGTGACAAGGACTCGCGGTGGCGTCACATCGCCGCCGCCCATGGCCTGGAAGAGTTCCTCGTGGCTGTCGAACATGTCCACGACGCGGGGGTTGTTGTTGAACGTCAGTCCCGAGTAGGTGACCCGGGCCTCGTTCCTCACGTCTACGACGCTCGCCTGCTGAAAGACGCGGTCGCGCGTGTCGATCCATCGCACCCGACCGTCAACTCCCGTCTGGGCATCTCCTGTCGTGGAGTTGTAGATGGGTACGCCATCCTCCCAGGTTTCTACGTCGGCTCCCGGTAGGGGTGCGGCTCCCTGGTCCCGGACGAGTATGTCGAGGTAGTTCCGTACCGTGAGGTCAGACGCTACGTCCAGTATGGACACGAGTCCTGTGAAAGTCGCATTGAGGGTGGCCGGGTGGGAGTCCCCGTCGACGACGAAGTCCTGCAGGAAGGTGCCCTGAACTGTCCCGTTCTCGATGAGAGGTGTAGCAAAGTCGTTGATGGCGTAGGCGACGGCGACACTCTGTAGAATGTGGGAGTCGACCGTCACGGCCGAAGCGTTGATGAACATGCCGACATTGCCGTCGGAGATGAGGTTCCGTTCCAGCACCGGACTCACTCCCTCCACAATGATGGCCGCCGCCATCCCGACGAAGGTGCTGTCACGAACCCAGGACGCGCCACTCGTTGGCCCGAGATGAAGCGCGCCACAGAACGTGAATTGACAGGTGACGGCGGAACTCCGGGCGAAGGTCACGAAATCCCCCCGTAAGGGCGCCTGCGCATAGATTGCGTAGGGTCCGTCGAATAGCACCTGGACCCCGGGGTCGATGGTGAGGCCGGACGCGACGACGAAGACATCTCCCTCCACCGTATACGGGCTCCCCGCCATGTCCCAGACCCCCTCCAGAGGTCCCGAAACCGGGGTGCCGCGCGCGGACGTTGGGAACGTCCCCAGAGTGACCACCGCAACGAGGCCAAGGACAGCCAGGAAAGCACAGACTCTTCTGACCGCGGATGCGCGCACGAGCCCCATGGAAGTCGCCTCCGGCCGCACTCTACGCGGGGCCGGCGTATTAATCGTTTGTTGTGCGCTCCTCAAACCCTGGCCTCGGAACCCTTTTATGACGCGACCCTGTTATTTGGTGATTTCCGACTGGTGCAGCGATGGTAGGACAGGTGAAGAAGGCGGCGAGCAAGGAGGAGGTCCTGACCCTCCTCGACCCCCTCCTCCGCGCGTGGTTTGAGGGCAAGTTCCAGGGGCTCACGGAGCCCCAAAGCTATGCCGTCCCCTACATCCACCGGGGAGAGAACATCCTCGTCTCCTCCCCCACGGGCTCGGGGAAGACCCTCACCGCGTTCCTGAGCATCATCAACGAGCTCTACCAGCTCCAGAAGGCGGGGAATCTGGAGGAGCGCATCTACTGCGTCTACATCTCCCCCTTGAAGGCCCTCGCGAACGACATCAACCGGAACCTGAACGAGCCCCTGGCGGAGCTCACGGCCCTCGCCGAGGAACGGGGGGAGGAGTCCCCCGCGATCCGGGTCGCCGTCCGGTCCGGGGACACCCCCGCCTCCGAGCGACAACGCATGGCCCGCAAGCCGCCCCACATCTTCATCACGACCCCCGAGTCCCTCGCCCTCGTCCTCTCCACCCCGAAGTTCAGCCAGCGGTTCCTGGGGGTCCGGTGGATCATCGTGGACGAGATCCACGAGGTGTGCTCGTCGAAGCGGGGCGCCCAGCTCTCGCTCTGCCTGGAGCGCCTCCACCGGCTCGTGGGGGAGCCCTTTGTCCGCATCGGCCTCTCCGCCACCATCGCCCCCATGCGGGAGGTGGCGAAGTTCCTGGCCGGATACGAAGGCGGTCGGTTGCGCCCCATGAACGTCGTGGAGGTGGAGGGCCAGAAGGGGCTGGACCTGAGCATCCTCTGCCCCGTGCAGGACATGACCACCCTCCCCTACGAGGTCGTCAACGCCCGGATGTACGACACCCTCTCTGAGCTGGTGGACGCGCACCGGACGACGCTGGTGTTCACGAACACCCGGAGCGGGACGGAGGCGGTCACCTACAAGCTCCAGGAGCGGGGGGTGGAGGACATCGCCGCCCACCACGGGAGCCTGAGCCGGGAGACCCGCCTGGACGTGGAGGAGCGGCTGAAGGACGGGGACCTGCAGGTGGCCGTCTCCTCCACCTCCCTGGAGCTGGGCATCGACATCGGGTACATCGACCTGGTCGTGCAGATCGGCTCCCCGAAGTCCATCGCGAAGGGCCTGCAGCGCATCGGCCGGGCGGGGCACGCGTACGGGGACACGTCCGTCGGGCGGTTCGTGGTCTTCGACAACGACGACCTCGTGGAGTGCGCGGCCTTGGTGAAGGGCGCCTACGACGCCCGCATCGACCGGGTGGACATCCCCCTGAACTCCCTGGACGTCCTCGCCCAGAACCTGGTGGGGATGAGCCTCGAGCGGCGGTGGGACGTGGACGAGGCCTTCGACCTCGTCCGGGGGTCCTACAGCTTCCACACCCTCCCCAAACGGGACTTCCAGTCCGTCCTGGACTACCTCTCCAGCCGGAACCCGAAGGTCCGGGTGTACGCGAAGATCTGGCAGGACGAGGGGCGGATGGGCCGGAAGCGGGACAGCCGCCTCATCTACTTCATGAACATCGGCACCATCCCGGAGGAGGGGGACTACCGGGTCCTCTCGGACCACGGCGCCCGCCTCGGTCGCCTCTCGGAGAAGTTCGTGGAGTACCTGAGCCCGGGGGACGTCTTCGTCTTGGGCGGGCGCACCTACCAGTTCGAGCGGGTCCGGGGGATGAAGGTCTTCGTCCGGGACGCCACGGGCCGCCGCCCCACGGTGCCCTCGTGGACGGGGGAGATGCTCCCCCGCTCCTTCGACCTTTCCATGGACGTCGCCCGCTTCCGGCGGGAGCTCGGCGAGGCCGTCGAGGCGGGGGGGCCGGAGGCCGCGAAGGCGTGGCTCATGGAGACCTACCGGGTGGACGACGGCTCCGCGGAGACCCTGGTGAGCTACCTCATGGAGCAGCGGGCGTTCCTCCCGATCCTCCCCACGGACCGGGACCTCCTCATCGAGGGCTACGTGGACGCGAAGGGCACCCGGAACCTCATCTTCCACTTCCCCTTCGGCCGGCGGGTCAACGACGCCCTCTCCCGGGCCTATGCCTACGCCCTCGGCGCGAAGTTCCAGTGCAACGTCCGGGTCACCGTGACGGACGACAACTTCATGCTCACCGTCCCCCGCCGGGTGGCCCTCGACGAGGTCCCCGGGCTGCTGCGGAGCGCCGACCTGGAGGCCACCCTGAAGCGGGCCGTCCGGGACACGGAGCTCTTCAAGCAGCGATTCCGCCACTGCGCCACCCGCTCCTTCATGGTGCTCCGGTCCTACAAGGGCCGGGATGTGAGCATGGGCCGCCAGCAGCTGCGGTCCGAGCGGGTCCTGAACTTCTTCCACGATCTGGAGGACTTCCCCGTGGTCAAGGAGACCTACAACGAGATCCTCAACCAGGTCATGGACGTCACCCACGCCCGGGAGGTGTTGGAGCGCATCGAGGCGGGGGAGATGACGGTGCACACCGCCCCCTTCTCCGGCGTCCCCAGCCCCTTCGCCCACGGCGTCGTTCTGACGGGGATGAGCGACATCGTCCTCATGGAGGACCGGAGCGCCCTCTTGCGGCAGCTGCACCGGGATGTGCTGAAGCGGGTGGTCCCGGAGGAGGAGCTGAAGGCCTACCAGTTCGAGGAGGCCGCGGTGGAGGCCCACTTCCGCCGCAAGCTCCCGCGGGTCGCGTCCCGGGATGACCTGGAGGAGTTCGCGGAGCGGGTGGGGGCCCTCAACGTGCGGCAGCGGACGGGGCTCAACCCCTATGACTACGCGGACGTTCCCACCGCCAGCCTGCGGGAGTGGGCGGAGGAACTCATCGACGAGGGCCGCCTGGTGTCCGCCTGGACCCCCGCGGGGGTGCGCCACGTCCCCGCCCCCCTCCTGCCCGCCTTCGCCGCCGTCTACGCGCAGCGGAGCGCGCCGCGGGGGCTGGGGAAGGCCGTCCTGGCCGCGGTGGAGGACGCCCCGAGGACCACGAGGTCCCTGGCGAAGGCCCTGGAGGTCGAGGCCGCCGCCCTGAAGGAGCCCCTCCGGAAGCTGGAGCGGGCCTACGCCATCGGGCGGCTGGGCGTCAAGGAGCCCCGGTGGCGAGCCCGGGTGGTGGAGCCCGCGGACTTCGAGGCCTCCCTGGACGCCCTCGTCCGCCTCTACCTGGGCTCCCGCGGGCCCCTCACGGTCTCCGAGCTCGCGCACCTCACGGGGCAGCAGGAGACCCTGATGGAGGCCCACCTGCGGGAGATGGAGGCGGAGGCCGCCGTCGTGTCCGGGGCCTTCCTCGTGGGGGAGGAGATCCAGTACATCCTCCACCGGGACCTGTCCGCGTTGCGGGGGGAGGAGGACCTCCCCACGTTCCCCGAGGAGACCCTCCGGGCCTACCTGTGGCGGAAGCAGATGGCGCCCGCGGCCTCCGTGGACGAGTACCTGGACCGGTTCGTGGACGCCGGCTTCCTCCACGACGTGATGCAGCGCGTGGAGGGCTTCGACCTGGACGCGTGGGTCCGGGCGCGGGGGGCGGGGGACATCCTCCAGGGCCGCTTCGTGCGCGGGCGGGTGCGCTTCGTGCGTCCCGCCGAGGCCGGCCTCTACGCATCCCTCTACGAGAAGGACCCCCTGAGCGAGTTCGAGCGGTCCGTCCTCGAGATCATCCGGGACCGGGACGGCACGACCCTCGGCGACCTCCTCCGGATCACGGGGGCCCGCAAGGACGTCATCAAGGACGCCCTGGACCACCTGGACTGGGACCTGTACGTCATCCGGAAGTACCACTCGGGGGAGGGTTGGTCGGGCCCGAACGTGTACACCGCCTACGAGCCCCCAGAGGTCGTGGAGGGCGCCGCCCTCGAACTCGTCCGCCGCGTCCTCCGCGGGTACGGTCCCGTCCCCTTCGAGGGCGTCCGGGGCTACCTGGGCCTCCGCCCCGCCGCCGTGGAGGAGGCCCTGGACAACCTGGAGGCGGACGACGAGGTCGTCCGGGTGCGGGTGGAAGGCCCCGCGAACCGGGAGCTGTACCTCCGGGCGGACGAGCTGGACGCCCTGGAGGCCGCGGAGCCGCTACGTGGGCACGACGTCCGAATCGCGTCCCTCATGGAGCCCTACGTCCAGCCCCTCTGGTCGGAGGTGGTCCGGCGCTACGGGGAGGGCTGGTACTTCCCGGTCCTCGATGCCGGGAAGGTCGCGGGGATGACGGAGGTGTGGGAGATGAGCGGGCTCGTGGAGATCCGGGAGATCGACCTGATGGACCCGTCCCTCCTCCCCCAGTTCCTGGACGCCTTGGACCGGTCCATGGCCTACTACACGCCCTTCGACATGGACATCATCCGCATCGTCCGGTGCGGGGGGAAGCGGGTGGAGGACCAGGAGGACCTGTCCCCCTTCACCTCCCGGGGCTACGTCCCCGTGAACGGCTTCCTGGCGAAGGGACCCATCGTCCCCGACACCTACCCCGAGGAGGACCTGCGGGCCTACGTCCTCTGGCGCCAGGGCGTGCACCCCGAGCGGCGGTTCG
>CAYFXO010000079.1:0-7338 GCA_964347125.1 uncultured Methanomassiliicoccales archaeon
TGACGTGGAACTCGCCCTTCTATGGCGTCGAGGGCCAGGGCTGGTTCCTCAGCTTCCATTGCTACACGAAGTACGTCAAGGTGGCCTTCTTCCGCGGCGGGTCGCTGCGTCCTCCTCCTCCCGTTGCGTCCAAGGACCCGGACGCGCGCTACTTCCACATCCACGAGGACGACCAGCTCGACGAGGAGCAGGTGGCGAGTTGGGTGAAGCAGGCATCGGAGGTGCCCGGCTGGGTCGCATAGCGCCGGCAGGTGTCCACTCAAGCAGTCCGTCACAGTGCTGAGTCGCGGCCCGCTCGTTGCGGTAAGTCGCGAAAGGATGACGACATGGGCCAGGTCACGGTAGTAAGCCACCTTCTGGATACGGATTGTAGGGAGCCGTATCATCTGGGTGGCCAGGAACCAGTGCGCCCCTATAGGTGACGTCGCCGATCGACTCAGGCGTCGCTTGCCTCTGGCCCCCTTGCCGGAAGATTCTGC
This sequence comes from uncultured Methanomassiliicoccales archaeon, assembly GCA_964347125.1. Taxonomy (GTDB): domain Archaea; phylum Thermoplasmatota; class Thermoplasmata; order RBG-16-68-12; family CAYFXO01; genus CAYFXO01. Next base: position 480 of record CAYFXO010000079.1, read on the forward strand.
GGAAAGGATGGAGAAACCCCGAGGAAGATTAGGACCATCACGAGTCATGGGAGGGACCACCCCGGGCCACTCGTCAGTTGCCCAGCCGTCGCGCAGCGCGGCAAATGACGCGTATCCCAAGAGGCCGCTGGGATGGACCTAGGCGGCGTGCTTCCCCAGTCCTCCCCCCGTCTCCCGGCGCCTCCGCGGAATCCGTTGCATAGGACCCGGCATCCCTCCATTCTTCATCCGAGGGCTTATGTACGGCGCCTCCTAATCGGGACGGTTAGGTGGGACGAGACATGAACGTGAGAAACGGGGACCGGGTCCAAGTCCACTACAAGGGAACCTTAGAGGACGGTACCGTCTTCGACTCCTCCGAGGGCCGGGAGCCCTTGGAGTTCGAGGTGGGCGCGGGCCAGATCATCGAGGGATTCGAAGCGGGCGTCCTAGACATGGAGGAGGGTGAGGAGAAGCAGTTCAGCCTCCCTCCAGAGAAAGCCTACGGCCCGCGCCGAGAGGAGCTCGTCGGCAAGCTGCCCAAGGCGCAGGTGGGGGACGCCGATGTCGAGCCCGGCTCCCGCATCCAGCTTCAGACGCAACAGGGCGAGGTCTTAAGCGCTCAGGTCGTGGAGGTGCGGGAGGACAGCGTGGTCATTGACATGAACCACCCGCTCGCTGGGGAGACGCTGAGCTTCGACGTCAAGGTTGTCGGCTTGGAGAGAGGAGAGTAGCTGGGCGGCTAGACGAGGTGTCCGCCGGGCGGTCTCCTTCACGATTCGGTGGGGACTCCGGTCGACGGCCCGCAAAGGTGGACCGGAGGGCCAGGTGACCGCCGTAAGCCCCCTTCTGTTCTGGCGGCATTCGACTGAGCGTCCTACCACGTTTGGACTTGCTCCGGTGGGGAGTCGCCGTCTCACCAAGTCCGCGGGGGACCTCACCGCCCAGCGGATCACCGCATGACCCCGCGGCTGTGTCGTTTCTGCGCCCTTGCCGTCCTTCTCAGGACCCCGCCTTGCGACGGGCCACCTTGGAAACGGAGGGGGGACTTTCCTCAGCGCCCGAAGGCACCGTCAGCCGCCCACGGTCTCCTGGCGCCTTTCCATGGAACCCCCAGGATAAGACCTTTTCCTTGAAGGCCCACACGAGCGGTCGCCCAGGCTCCGGCAGCCTTAAGAGGGCAACACGGGGTTGCGGGACACCGGGGATCGGAGTCACATGCGAGTCCTGGTGCTCGGCGGGACCGGCTTCTTGGGCTCCCATTTGGTCCCCAAGCTCCTCGAGCGGGACCACGAGGTCACCGTCGTGACGCGGCGGGCCTCGGCGCTGCCGGGACTCCAGGCCAAGGGCGTGGACGGCCTCGTCGGCGACCTCCTCCGGCCCGACGCCCTTCTCCCTCAACTGACCCCCCAGGACGTTGTCGTCTTCATGGCGATGCCCCTCACGTTCGGCCGCATGACCCAGCGGAGGTTCCGGGAGACCCGCGACCGCACCACACAGTTCGTAAAGACCGCCCTGGCCATCGGAGACAGACTCTCCTGCCCGCTGCTCCTGACCCAGGGCACCAGCTACCGCACCGGCGCCCATGTCGTCGTGGACGAGTCGCGCCCCATCGATCGGTTCGGCATGGTCAAGGCCGCGGAGCCCGCCGACATCCTCATCACAGCCGCCCTTCGTGAGGGGAGCCCGCCCCTCATTCGCATGCTCCCCGGCCAGATCTACGGCCCCGGCGGGCTCTTCATGGAGATGTACCGGCGGCTGAAGTCCGGCCGCTTCGGCGTCGTCGGCGCGGGGGACAACCACATCCCCCGGGTCCACGTGGAGGACTGCGCGGGAGCCTACGCCCTCGCCATCGACAAGCTCCCCGTGGGGGAGGCGTACATCCTCGCGGACGACACCCCGTGCACCACCCGGGAGTTCACGGAGTTCATGGCCGAATGCATGGGTCGGCCCGTGCCCCGCACCATCCCGCGGTTCATCGCCCGCCTCGTGCTGGGGAAGCTCCTCGTGGAGACCCTGGAGATGGACTGCATCGTCACGAACGCGAAGGCGAAGCGGGAGCTCGGGTGGACGCTCCAGTATCCCGGGTACCGCGAGGGGCTCGTGGCCACGGTGCGGGCCATCGAGGCCCGGGGCCTCGCCTAGCGCTCCACGATCTGGACGCCCAGGATGACCACGTCCACCACGGGGACGTCCGTGTAGGGGCCGGACGAGCCCGTCTCCACCCGCCCGATGGCGTCGACCACGTCCATCCCCGAGATGACCGTCCCGAACACCGCGTAGCCCGGCGGCGCAGTCCCAGGGTCCAAGGCGGGGTTGTCCCTCAGGTTGACGTAGAACTGGCTCGTGGCGCTGTTGGGGTCGCTCGTCCGGGCCATCGCCAGGGTCCCCCGCAGGTTCCGGAGCCCCGCGCTGGTCTCCAGGGGGATCGTCCCGTACGGCGAGGTCTTCTGGGTCATCCCCGGCTCGAAGCCGCCGCCCTGGACGACGAAGTCCTCGACGACCCTGTGGAAGATGAGGCCGTCGAAGAACCCGTCCCGCGCGAGCTTGATGAAGTTGTCCGTCGTGAGGGGGGCCTGCCCCGTGTAGAGCTCGACCTCGAAGGTCCCCATGCTGGTCTGGATCACGGCCACGGTCTTCGTGTTCTCACCTCCAGGGCTGGGCGGGTTTAGGACGACGAGGGCCAGGGCTCCCGCCGCGATCAGGAGGACCACGACGAAGAGCGGGAAGACGAAGCCGGCCCGTGCGCGTCTGGCCTTCGCGCCCCCGCGCTTCGCCGGGGCGGCGGCCTTCGACTTGTGCACCGAGCGGAGGTGCCGGTCGAGGTTTTGGTCCTTGACGGAGACCCCGCACTCCGGGCACGACGTCCATTCCTTCGCCACGGCGGAGCCCACGCGCGGCCTCGGTAAAAAGGTTCTGACATCCTGTGGACGCATCGAAGGCGTACCAAACAACTCTTATAGCCTCAAACCCGTCCAGCGTCCGGAGGAGGCGGACCTATGCGTGGGCAGATAGGCCCCCTCAGGGGGATTGTGAGTCAGCGCAGCGACCGGGGCGCGTGGGCGCGGCTGGGGCCCTTCGTGGGCACGGCCCTGTTCCTGTCGATCCTCGCGGTGCCCACCGCCTCGAGCGACACCCTCGTGGGCGGGAGCATCACGGGGCCGGAGACGTGGACCCTCGCGGGGAGCCCCTACGTTCTCGTGGACGACCTCACCATCGAGTCGAACGGCAGCCTCACCATCGAGGCGGGGGTGGAGGTCCGCGCGGAGGCGGGGCGCATCCTCATCGTGTACGGGTCGCTGAGCGCGCAGGGGGACCCGGTGCCCGGGGGGACGGGGCACGTCTGGTTCCACGCGGCGGACCTGGGCGCCCCCGCGTACTGGCGGGGCATCGAGCTCCGGGGCTACGGCTTCGCGAGCCTCATGGGCGCCCGCGTCAACGACGCCGAGGTCGGCCTCCGCGTCCTCACCACCGGGACGGACCCGGGCCAGGGGCGTCTCTACGTCCACGACTCCCTCTTCGAGGGGAACGACGTGGGGCTGGACCTGGGGACCTCCGCGTACAACTACGTCGTGAACTCCAGCTTCAGCGAGAATGCGCTCCTCGGGGTCAACGGGAGCCTGGGGAACCTGTTCAAGGACAACACGATCCGCGCCAACGGGGCGGGCCTCGTCTCCACCGGCGACTGGTCGGGGATGTACACCTACGTGACGTTCACGGGCAACGTCATCGAGGACAACCTGGGCTCCGGGGTGGTGGTCGACGCCGCCATGGGGCAGGGGGACATCCGCTGCAACGCCTTCACGGGGAACGGGAAGGGCGCCCCCAACCTGGGGTACGGCCTGCGCCTCGCGTCCTCCAACCTGGGGGAGCTGGTGATCAGTCAGAACAACTTCGTCGACAACGCCCTCCAAGCGGAGGATGCGGGGCTGAACGCGTGGGACGACGGCGCCGCGGGGAACTACTGGTCCGACTACAACGGCACGGACGCCGACGGGGACGGCATCGGCGAGACGCCGTACGCGGTGGACGTCGACACGGAGGACCGCTTCCCCTACGTGATGCCCTTGGACATCCGCGGGGACTGCCCGCCGACGGGACCCCCGCCGGACACCCAGATCGGGGCGCCGACGGGACTCTGGGCGGAACTCACCGGGGCGGCGCTGGAGGACTTGGAGCTCACGTGGGTGCCCTCCATCGACGATGGGGCGGGGGAGAATGACATCCTCGGGTACGAGGTCTTCTGCGGGGAGAGCTACGCCTCGGACGGCGCCGGGTACGCCCTGGAAGCTTCCCTCCCGCCTGGTAGCGACACACACACCCTTCCAGGGGCAGGCCACGGCGACCCCGCGAACCGGTTCTGCTACGTGGAGGCCCGCGACGACGGGAACAACACCGCGCGCTCGGGACAGGCGGGGAAGTTCACGCAGTTCCTGCCGTCCGGGATGCGGCTGGTCTCCTTCCTCCTCATCCAGTCCGACACCTCCGTCACGCGGGTGTTCCAGACCGTGAGCTACGTCCGGCTGATCCACTACGACAAGCAGTCGGGGAAGGCCAACAACTGGCGCACCTACGACACCCGCAAGCCGTACCACGACCTGACGGACGCGGACCACACGATGGCCCTGTGGGCTGAGGTGACGTCCGACAGCTGGTTCACGGTGGCGGGGCAGGTCCCCGCCGCCACGAACATCCTGCTCGGGGTGGGTTGGAACTTCGTGGGCTACCCGTCGCTCCTGGACCGCCTGATCTCCGAGTCCCTGGCGGGGCTGGACGTCCAGCGGGTCGAGGGCTACGACGTGCAGGGCCCCTGGCACCTCCGCAAGATGGAGACCTCAGAGCTTCTTGAGGCCGGGAACGGCTACTGGATTCACGTGTCCTCGACGCAGACTTGGGTCGTCGAGAACTAGCCCTCCCCGTCCTCGGCTCCGCTCCTCAGCGAGAGAGAGAAAAAGAGGGGGGAAGGGGTTTGGGAGGGTAGGAGGGGATCCTGAGCTCACTCGTCCTTCTTCCCGAGGCCCATGTCCTCCAGGTTCGCACGGAGGACGTCGCCGAGGCCGATGGGCATCAGGGAGAGCATCCGCAGGATGCCGAGGAGTGCGATGACGATCCCGAAGAGGACCGTCGCGATGCCCACCAGCTTCAGGGTGAGGATGGTGGGCTTCATCTCCTCGATGGAGGCCTGCAGCTTCGCGAGGTCCGAGCCCGCCGCCGCCCCGTCGCGCTCCGCCTTCGTGTGGTTGACGAAGTAGTCCTCCTGCTGCGGGACGAGGACCGCCTGCTCCAGGGCGAAGCCCGTCCAGGCCATCCCGACGCCGACGAGGGCGAAGAGGGCGGCGACCGTGGTGACCCTCCGGATCATCCGGACGGGTGGCGCGACCATCGAGCCCACCGTCTCAGGCGAGCAGCGCGCCGAACTTCTTCCGCACCATCCGGCGCTTCAGGAAGAAGTAGTCCTCGGTCGCCTGCATCACGGCCCGCTGCTCCATGGCCTTCCGCTCCGGTGACCAGGACCGAGCGACGTTCGCGATGGCGCCCATGAGGACCTCGGCGTGCTCCTTCGGGATCTCCGTCATCAGGTCCGTCCGGGCCTTCACGCACGCGACCCGCGTGGACTCGGAGACGTCGCCGAGGGCGTTCAGCAGGCCGGCGATGGCCTGCTGGCGTTCCGCGGGGGGCATCCCGATGAACTTCCGCATGCGGGCCCCAAGGGCCTGCTTGCGAGCGTCCAGGGGTTGCGCGGCGATCTTCTCCAGGAACTGCTTCATTTCCGATCCGTCTGCCATGCAATCACCTTTGTGGAGGAGGGAGACGGGGCGAGCGACATAAGCGGTGCCTTCAACAGTTCCGCTTGGGTGAGGGAATCTCGCGAACCCTCGAATGCAGAGTTCAACTGTTCCCGGCCCCGAAAGACGTCGGGCACGCTCTCAAGCCTCAGCCGAACATGATCCGAGACTGCTTCGAAATCTCCGAAGCTGCCTCCGCCTGTTGCTGGATGGAGCTCTTCAGCTCGTCCTCCAGCCTCTCAGCCTCCTTAAAGAGGGGGTCCGGGTCAATCTTCAGGTTCGGGACGAGGGGGCTCACGCAGCTGACGAGCTTCGCGGCTCCCCGGGCGTCGGGGAAGTCCTCTTGCGTGCTCACTAGGAGGGACGCTACCGGGAGGTTCGCGATCTCGCCGCGGTACTGGAGGAGGCCCGAGAACCCGGACATGACGGCATCTTCCAGGAACTGCACGTCTAGCTTCCCCAGCCGCTCCCGCATCCTCTCATCATTGGCGAAGGCGAACACCGGCCCGTCCGTGGGCTCGTCCTGGATCGCCAGGCCTTCCATCGTGATGATCTGGCGGATGCCCTTCCGCTCCGCCCAATCCAGGAGGGCTTCGCTGATCTCCGCCATCATCTCCGGCTTCGGGACGAAGTCCGATACGCCCACCGCGAGCTGGTGGCAGATGCCGTCGGGGCCGCACACCATCTCCGCCGCGTGGATTCGCATGGGGGCGTAGGCCTGCCCCCCCCGGACGACGGCCATCGGCGGGAACTCGTCGGAGAGAACGGACGCGATTCGTCGGAGGTCCAGGGACCGCACCAGGTAGTTCGTGGCGATGGACCCGACGATGCCGAAGCTTGCGAAACCCGTGACCAGCAGGGCGGACGACAAATCCATGTCTTCATGATTTCTCACGACCACACTCATCCTATCACATCTAGCGCGGATGTGGAACGCCGTACTCAATCCTTCACGCGAACGGTTGAAGGGTCCGGGCGCAAATCCCGCAGCGCGGGGATCCCAGCGACCTTCTCGTCGGGCAGGTCGTCCCAGAGGATGCCGGCTGGCTTCGGTAAGCCGCCCGCACACGGGATCGTCTCATCGGGGGTGACGA
>CAYFXO010000080.1:0-7043 GCA_964347125.1 uncultured Methanomassiliicoccales archaeon
CACGGGCGGGTCGTCCGCCGTCGGGTCGACGTAGGGCTGGTCCTCCGCGGCGACGACGACCTCCCCGCAGGCGGTGCAGTGCCAGACGGGGATCGGGGTCGCGAAGTAGCGCTGGCGGGAGAGGCACCAGTCCCACGCGAGGGAGTTCGTCCAATTGCGCAGGCGGACCTTCATGAACTCCGGGAACCAGTTGATCTCGTCCGCGATGCGCAGGACGTCCTGCTTGAAGTCCAGGAGGTTGAGGAACCACTGCTCCTTGAGGAGGTACTCCACGGCGGAGTGGCACCGCCAGCACTGCCCCACGCTCTGGGTGAGGTCCTCCTTCTTGCGGAGGAGGCCCTGCGCCTCCAGCTCCTTGACGATTCGCTCCCGGGCCTCGGTGGTGGTGAGCCCCTCGTAGGGCCCCGCCTGGGCCGTCATCCGGCCCTCCTCGTCCACCCCCTTCTCCATGGGGAGGTCGTACTCGAAGATCCATTCGATGTCGTCCTTGTCCCCGAAGGAGCAGATCATCATCACCCCCGTGCCGAACTCCGCCTCCACCTTCTCGTCCACGAGGATGGGGACGTGGCGGTCGAAGACGGGGACGACGGCGGTCTTCCCCTCCAGCCGCGCCGCGTCCTCCACGTCGGGGCTCACCGCGACGGTCTGGCAGGTGCACAGGAGTTCGGGGCGGGTCGTGGCGATGAGGAACTCCTCCCCATCCTCCGTGTGGAACGCGATGTAGTGCAGGGCCGCCTGCCGATCGCCGTACTCCACGTCCGCGTCCGCGAGGGCGGTGACGCAGTGGGTGCACCAGTTGATGGGGTGCTCCTTCCGGTAGACGAGGCCCTCCTTGAACAACTCGATGAAGGTGAGCTGGGTGATGCGGCGGTAGTAGGGCTCGTCCGTCTGGTAGTAGATGGACGGGTCCATGGACTCCCCGAGGATCTTGTACTGTCGGGTCATCTCCGCCACGTTTGCGTTTGCGAACTCCCGGCACAGCCGCACGAGCTCCTGGCGGGGCGTGTCGTGGCGGCTCACCCCGTACTTCCGCTCCACCGCGACCTCGATGGGCATCCCGTTCAGGTCGAAGCAGAGGGGGAAGAAGACGTTGTGACCGCGCATCCGCTTGTAGCGAGCGGCGAAGTCGATGAGGGTGTACTGGGTCGCATGGCCCATGTGGAGGACGCCGCTTGCGTAGCGGGGCGGGTTGTCGATGCTGTAGATGGGCGTGTCCGAGGCCGGGTCGAAGCGGTAGAGGGCCCACTCCTCCCAGGCGTCCTGCCACCTCGATTCCACCGCCTGGCGGTCGTAGGTCATGCGCCGGACGCCTAGGCCCTGAGGTGTAAAAAGGTTAGCGGCCGCCCCCGGAGGGGGCCAGCCGGGCCTCCAGGTGGACGAAGAGCCACGGCGCGAGGAGGGTGACGACGTATCCCGTGACGAGGAGCCGCACGAAGACGGAGGGGGCGTCGTCGGGCAGGGTGAGGGTGGTGGCGCCGTAGACGGCGGCGACGAGGATGAACCCGAGGGCGAGGCGGAGGGCCAGCAATCCACGCGTCCTCGCGGGGCCCAAGGCCACGTACCGCGCCTCGAGAAGGTAGCCGGTGAGGAGCGCCAGGACGGGGCCGTAGACCTGCGCGTAGTCCCCGGCGGTCGCGGGGAACATGGCCCAGTGGATGAGGAATCCGGCGGCCGGTGGCATCGCGGCGAGGAGGTACTTGTCACGGTCTCTGAGGCCGCCGATCCAAGCGGACAGCCCGGGCTCGACGAGGAGGAAGACCGCCAGGACCGCGATCCCGAAGAGGGCGCCGCCCAGGACGTCGCCGAGGAAGTGGACGCCGAGGTAGAGGCGGGAGAGGCTCACGAGGACGATCATCCCCACCGCCAGGACCCCGACGGCCCACCGGGCGCTGGCCCAGGTCAGGTATCCCCAGAAGGTGGTGGCGTTCTGCGTGTGACCGCTGGGGAAGCCATACCCCGTTTCTTCCACCCGCCAAATCAGGTCCGTGGGGCGGGGGGAGGCGAAGAGGAGCTTCAGGGAGGCGTTCACGAAGACGGTGAGGAGGGTGGCGACGGCCAGGAGGATGGCGAACCGCTTGTGGTGGGCCCAGTACAGGACCGCGATGATGGCGAGGTAGAGGGGGGTGTTCCCCAGGTCGGAGACCGCGATGAAGAAGGGGTCCCACGCGGGGATCAGGGGTCCCTGGATGGCGCGGTTCACCGCGTCGTCGAAGAACACCATGGGGGTCCCGAGGTCATGGGCGGGAGCGGTAAAAGCGTTGTCAGCGGGCCCCCGCCCCCCGCCGATCCAGCTCGTAGTTCAGGATGCCGATGCAGCTCGCGGCGAGGTAGGGGGTCTTCCCCAGGGAGAGCTTCGTCCCGCGCCGCAGGAGGAAGCCCTCGTCCTTCTTGGGAAGGCCCACCTGGTCCCCGAGGACGAAGACGGGGTCCGGCCCGAGGTCCACGTCGTCCACGGCTTCCCCGCGCTCGTGGAGGACGAACAGATGGTCAAGGTCCCGGGTGAGGCCCTGGAGGCTCCGCTTCTCGAGGGTCATCCCTGGATGGGGCTCCCCCGAGAGCACCCGGCGCAAGACCTCCTCCCAGGTGCGCTCGTCTGTCCGCAGGTCGCGGAGGGCGGCGCCGTCCACCCGCAGGTGGAGGGGCGGGCGGGGCGGCCCGCCGAGGACGACGTCGAAGACCACGTTCCGTCGGATCGCGTGGGCGCGGTAGAGGGCCATGACGGCGCACTGGTGGACGACGTCCAGGTGGCCCGCCTCCCGGAGGGTCTCGAACTGACCGTCCGTCCTCCCTCGGCGGGAGAACAGGATGAATCGCCGGGTGGACACGCCCCCGTCATGGGGAGGAGACCTCTTCAACGTGTTGCGGGGCCCCCCGGGCGACGGTCGCGCGAAGGGTTAAATACGCGTATCATCCTTACAAACGAATATGGAGTTCATGGACAACGCGAGTTGCGTGTGTCTGCCCGAAGGCGGGGCGATGTGCCTCTGTTTGGACGACTGCGCGGACGTGGAGGGCGCCCTGGAGAAGGGGCTGAAGGTCGCCGTCGCCAAGGCGGAGGGCATGGGCGAGAAGGGGGAGGCCATCCAGGAGGCCGTGGACAAGGCCATGGTCGTCGTGAAGGGCCTCGATCTCGACTCCCTGAAGGGGGAGCTGAAGGGCCGGGGGAACGTGGTGATGACCCGGGTCACCGACGAGGACTTGGAGGTCTTGGACACCCTCGTGCAGGCAGGGCTTTTCGACTCCCGCTCCGAGTGCGCCGCCTTCCTCATCCACGAGGGGATCGAGAACCGCGAGGACCTCGTGAAGAAGGTCGACGAGACCGCGAAGAAGATCGCGAAGCTCAAGGACGAGCTGAGGAAGGACCTCGGCTAGGCCGGCGTGGCCCCGCGGTCGCTCCCCCTTCCTACGCCTCCCTCGACCGTAGGTATAATGATTTCCCGGGGATTATAGACACAGGCAGAGGTCTATCGCGGGAAGGGGAGAGGGCTCGTGGCGAAAACCAGGAAGTGTCCCGTCTGTGGGAACTCCGTGAAGCTGGAGAACCTTGAGGAGCACGTGCGCCGCGTGCACCCCCGCGAGGAGGTCGAGCTGGACCTCAGCCCCGACGAACAGGAGGAGATCCTGGAGGCCACGCGGCCCGAGCCCATCCGCATCAGTGGGACGGGCATCAAATGGGGCGTTGTCGTGGCGGCCATTGTCGCCATCATCTTGACTTTCGCCGTCCTGTACCGCCCTCCACCCGGACCCATCGGCGAGGGCGACACCGCCCCGGACTTCACGATCGCGACCACGACGGGGGCCACATTCACCCTCTCCCAGTACCAGGGGAAGGTGGTCCTGCTGGACTTCATGGACGCGGACTGCAGCGTCTGCCGCCAGCACACCCCCGACGACCTCGTCCCCCTCTACCAGCAAACGAGCGTCTCGTACCCCGGGGAGGTGATCTTCCTATCCATCGACGTGGGCTGGGTCGGGAGCCCGGACACCCTGGAGAAGGTCAACCAGTTCATGATCGACACCGGGTCCTCCTGGTCCTACGCCCTGGACTTCCAGAACCTGGATGACCTCTACGGGGTCAGTGGAACCCCCACGACGTTCCTCGTCGACACGGAGGGCGTGGTGACGTACCACCACGTGGGCGGCGGCGCGACGGGGGCGATCCTCTTCAACGAGATCCAACAGATTCTCGGAGGTTAGGTCCACGGCATCCCTCAAGGAGGGGGACTACCTCCTCCTCATCGCCATCCTCTCCGTGGCGGGCATCGTCTTGGCCTCCTATCTCACCTGGACCCACTACTACCCGCCCGAGAACGATTTCTGCACCCTCGACCCCTTCTGGGATTGCGGGAAGGTCCGCGAGAGCCCGTATTCGGAGGTCCTCGGCCTCCCCGTGGCTGTCATCGGCCTCGGGGGGTTCGTCGCCATTCTCGTCCTCATACTCCTCCGGTTCCTCAAGTACGACTGGCCCCTCACGGAGCGCTTCCCCCTCCTCATCCTGGTCTTCGCCCTCGTGGGCGCCGCCTTCGGGACCTACCTCACCTACCTGGAGTTCTTCGTCATCTTGGCCGTGTGCATCCTATGCCTCGCGTCCTTCCTCATCATCCTGGCCACGGTGGCGCTCGCCGTCCCCCTCTGGCGGATGGCGTAGGCGCGCCGCGACAACCCTTAAGTGGATGGCGCCGGGTGCCCGGCGGGTGGAAATCGTCACCCGCGAGGAGGTTACCGCCGACGAGATCTTCGCGGTGAAGCAGCTGGCCTTTGGGGACTTCCTCAGCCCGGAGGCCCTGGCGAAGCGCAAGCGATTGGACGAGCGGTATCGGGGCATGGTGGAGCGGTACGCCCGCGAGGACGGGCGGATGGTCGGGCAGGTGACGAGCCTCCACATCCCCACTCTCACCCGCGAAGGCCCCTGGACGGTGGCGGGCATCGCCGGGGTGGCCACCCACCCGGCCTACATGCGGCGGGGCGTCGCTCGTGCCCTCACCGAGGCGGTCCACGAGGCCCTCCTCGCGGAAGGCCTGGACCTCTCCTTCCTGCTGACGGGGAACATGGCGGCCTACGGCCTCTACCATGGTCTGGGCTACCGGGATTTCGCCTTGTTTCCCAGGGCCATCAAGCGGGTGGGTCGGAAGCGGGCGCCCCCCGCGAGCCGTCTTCGGAAAGCCCGGAAGGGGGACCTGGACCGCCTGGACGCCATCCACCGCGCCCACACCCGGGACCTCCTCGGGTTTGTGTCCCGCCAGGAAGGGTTCTACCGCGTCTGGGTCCAGACGGGGCTCGACCTGAAGGACATCCAGGTCCTGGAGCGGGACGGACGCCCCGTGGCCTACGGCCTCGTCGAGGAGCGACAGGGCGCCGTCCTGTGCTTCGAGGCCGCGGCCCGCACCGCGAGGGACTACGCTGCGCTCTTGGCCCACTTGGAGGCCAAGCCCAAGGTCCTCCGGGTCGTGGTCTACCCCTCCACGGTGGCCCGGAACCAGGACCGCCTCGCCCGACGCGGCTACAAGCTGGAGCCCGTCAGCTACGGGCGCTCCATGGCCCTTGACCTAACCGGTAAGCGGGACATCCGCGAGATCCGCCTGCTCTACGGCGTCGACGAGGGCCGCTTCTGCCTCATGGCGGGCGACGACTTCTGATCAGCCCTTCCGGAGCACAATGCTTAAGGTGTCCCCGTCCTCCAGGACGTGCCCCTTCCCCACCTGCTGCGCGGGGAACTTGGCGCTGGGGCCCCAGACGCTCGCGTAGCGGAACCGGTCCCCGAAGTCCCGGTGGAGGATGTCGCACACCATCTCCACCGTCGCCCCCTCGTGGACGATGAGAGGCTCCTCCAGGTCCGCCTCCTCCCCTTGGGGCTTCAGATACACTTTGATGAACTTCAGGCGGGACACGATGGCCCGGCGCAGGTCGTCGAGGCCCTCGCCGTCTTCCGCGGACACCGCCACGACCTCCCACCCACCCAGGCGCTTCCGCAGGCGCTTCAGGTAGGCGGGCGTCACCAGGTCGATCTTGTTGAGGACGACGAGGGCGGGGACGTAGACCCGGTTCGCCGCGAGGAAGTCGATGAAGCGGTCCGGGTCCAGGTCCTCCCGCAGCACGATCTCCGCGTTGATGAGACCCCACTCCCGCGCCAGGTCCTCCGCCAGCTCCCCGTCGAGGTGGTTCAGGTGGACGGTGGACTTGACCTCCAAGCCCCCACGGTCCCGTTTGGCGAGGACCGCATTGGGCGGCTCACGGTTTAGGCGGAGGCCCGCCGTCTCGAGCTCCTCCGCGAGGACGGCCACGTTGGTCTCGAAGACGTCGATCATCAGGACAATGAGGTCCGCGGCGCGGACCACCGACAGCACCTCGCGGCCCCGGCCGCGGCCCCTGGATGCGCCGGAGACGAGGCCTGGGAGGTCCAGGACCTGGATTTTCGCCCCCTCGTGCTCCATTACGCCCGGGACCACGTCCAGGGTGGTGAAGTGGTAGGCCCCCACCTCGCTCTTCGCCGCGGTGATGGCGTTCAGGAGGGTGCTCTTCCCGACGCTGGGGAACCCCACGATGGCCACGGTGGCGTGGCCGCTCTTCTTCACCCCGTAGCCGCGGCCGCCGCCGGAGGCCTTCGCCCGCTCCTTCTCCTCGTCCCGCTTCAGGCGGGCGAGCTTGGCCTTGAGCTTCCCCACGTGGTGCTCCGTGGCCTTGTTCTTCGGGGTGCGTCGGATCTCGTCCTCCACGGATTCGATCCGCTCCGCCAGCGTGGGCATCGGGCGATGCAGAGGGGGCTGGGCTAATTAGGCCTTCGCCGTCGGTTCAGCCGCGGTGGATGGCCGTCCCCGCCTCGCCCCGCAGGGCATCGCCGAGGGCATTGATGGATGTGATGAGGGCGCGGGTCCCGCCCCCCGTCACGAAGTCGACCGCAGCCTGGACCTTAGGGCCCATGCTCCCCGGCGGGAACTGCCCCTCCTCGAGGTGGGCCGCCGCCTCCTCCCGGGTCATCCGGTCGATGCCCTCCTGGTCCTCCGCGCCGTAGTTCAGGTAGACCTGGTCCACGTCCGTGATCAGAA
>CAYFXO010000081.1:0-6865 GCA_964347125.1 uncultured Methanomassiliicoccales archaeon
TTGTTCAGGTACACGATGACCGCGTCGAGGTAGTACCATCCCTTCAGGAATTGGTCCATGCTCTCCCATTCCGCGGCGTCGTCGACAAAGGACATGTCGATGAGGTTGTAGCGCGTGCCGCCGCTGACGTAGTTCGCCATGCGCTCGTGCCACTTCAGGTCGGGCGCCGGGGAGTAGAACCGCTCCGCAAGCCTCCGGATCTTCCACAGGTTCAGGGCGTCCTCCTTCTGGAACATGGTGAGGGCCTGGCCCAGGATGACGCGCTGGTCCAGCACTTCCATCTGGTAGAACAGCTCGGTCCCGCGCGGCGAGCGGGTGTAGAGGGCGTTGAAGCTCTGGACGATGTTGGTCGTCAGGTCGAACAGGTGCAGCTGGTCCCGCCGCATCAGGGAGATGAGGCGGCTGCGGAACGCGTTGAGGTCGAAGTCCGGGTCCGTCATCGACGACAGGACGTGGTGGTACAGGTCCTTCGCCTCGATGTAAGTGTACGCGCCTTTGTCGATGAGGTCGTCGAGGATGCCCGTCTGGCACTTGTAGAGGATCTTCGCCGTCATGGCGCGCTGAAGGTTTTCCGGCGTCATGGAGCGCATGTAGCGCTGGGAGATCATGGACGCCCCGGCGGCGAACCGGAGGGTCTGCGGGTAGTTCCAGAGCCCCACGTTGCCGTCCCACATGGCGTCCTCGTCGAATTCCGGCGGGCGGAGGGAGAGGGACGGCCCGCCGTTCACGCGGAGTTTCTGGAGGTGCTGGTAGGTCGCGTCGATATGGTAATCCATCACCTGGTCGTCCACGCCGAGGTCGAAGGTGTCCACGAGGCCCTGCGCGTAGCCCCCGAGCTTGAGGACCAGGCGGCCGAGAATATCCACGTCCTCGTCGCTGATGGACACGCCGTTTCCAGGCACGGACTCCCCCGGGTCCAACGGGACCGGGGTCGGCGTTGGTCTCGAATTTTATAATGAGTGATTCATAATTATCAATGATGATTGCCGCCCTTGAGAACACCACCGCGCGGCCGAGGCCCACCCCGTATCTTGGGTGATAATGAGGCCAGCATCTTCTTTATACGGGACTCGGAGGGGGATGACAGACCGCCAGAATGGGGGACCCCATGGTCGGATACACAGAGGCAGGCATAGCGCTCCTCCTCTCCGGCGTCCTCATCCTCTACGTGCGGCGACTGGAGACGGGGAACCCTTTCCAGAAGCGCCTCCTCATCTTCTCCGTGGTTCTTCTCATCGCGGCGGTCCTCTCGAACCTCCTCATTGGCACGGTGCTCCTCAGGGGGAGCCCCGAGGACGTGCTGGTCTACAGCAAGAAGCTCCAGGCCCTCTTCGACCACTTCCTCGGCCTCAGCATCGGTGCCTTCGTCATGGCCACCGTGACGCCGAGCCTCATGAGCCACTCGGACCTATGGCGCCACATCGCCGAGCGGCGCCCGCCCGCCTACATCGCCTACAACGCGATATTCGTCCTGGGCATCGTCGCCGTCATCATCGCCCCCGCCCACGTGGAGATCCTCCCGGGGGACGGTGGGTTCACCTTCTCCTTCCCGGCCTGGTTCCTCGCGGCCCTTTTCGTCGTCGCTGCGAACTTCATCTTCTTCGTCACCTACAAGCTCCTCGCCTACATGCGGAGGGTCCGGTCCACCCCCCACGTAGCGCAGCAGACCTCCCTCATGCTCCTCGGGTTGAACGGGTACACCATCTCCGAGCTCGTCTTCGAGATCATCCTGCCGTCCGCCGGCTTCGACCTCCGGGGGATCGGCTTCGTCGTGGAGATCATGCTCATCGCCCTCGTCGCCTTCGCCCTCCGGGAGCGGGGCATCCTCCAGCAGCTGATCGTCCCCCGCCCCGAGGCCTACCGCGAGACGGAGAAGAAGTTCCATCTGGAGACCGGCACCGGCTACCTCGTCGTCGAGGAGAAGCCCACCCACGCCTTCGAGGTGTTCACGGACCTGGTCACCCACGGCTTCGAGGGCCTATGCATCACCCGCCGCGCCCCCGCCCGGGTGGCGGGGGAGTTCGGCCTGGAGCGCACCCCGATCCTCTGGCTCAGCCGCGTCGTGAACCAGAAGAACTGTCTCCGCCCCTCCCCCGCGGAGAACGTGGCCCTGGCCATCGAGCACTTCGTCGCTGCGGGGGAGCAGGGCGTCGTCCTCCTGGACGGCCTGGAGTACCTCATCGCCCACAACGACTTCAACTCCATCCTCACCCTCATCCATGACATCAGCGAGAGCATCGCCCTCCACGACTCCATCTTCATCGTGCCCCTGGACCCCATGACCGTGGAGGAGCAGCAGTTCGCCCTCGTGAAGCGGGAACTCGTCCTCATCGAGGCCCCCCAGCTCGAGGCGCTGGCGGACGCCGAGAACGGGTCCTTCGTCTCCCTCCCATCCCGGGACGAGAAGTCGGACGCAGGGGTCGAGATGGAGAGCTAGGAAGTGGTGACTGGAACATGGACTGGGTTTCCGAGAGCCGGAGGGGCGAGGACCGAAACCTCGCGTTGATCGTTACCGTGGTGGTCGCGTCCGTCCTCGCAGCATGGCTCTTGTCCCCCACCGTCGCCGCGGCGGTGGCGGGTCCGGAGTACCACCTGGGGGATCGGTGGGTCTACGACATGACCCTCCGCAAGGCCGGCTTCACCCTGGATGGGGTCCTCACGCAGACCGTGGAGTCCCAGGAGACCCTCGCCGTCGGCGGGGGGACCTACGACGCGTGGGTGACGAGCCTCTCCGCCAGCGGCACGATGGTGGGCTCCTTGGCCCCCCTCGGACCGGACCTCGGGAACGCCACGGGGACCTTCGTGCTCACCGGCGAGGAGGCCTACGAGACGACGGGTCTGAAGCCCGTGCGCACCGTCATGAGCGTCTCCGCGTCCGGGCTGGTAGAGCTCCTGGGGAACCTGACTGCCTTCACCCTGTACCTCAACAACACGACCACGAACGAGATCCTCTCGGACACCTGGCTGTATCCCTGGGAGGAGGGCGGGACGGGGACCCTCGTGGTGAACCGCAACGCCACCGAGTCCATCACGTTCGTCGTGGGGGGCGACCCCCAGCCCCTCCAGACATGGGACGCGGGGACGGTGACCACGATCTTCTCCGCCGGGACCCTCGTGTCCTTGGCGACCCCGGCGGGCACCCTGGACGTCCTGCCCGTGGCCGCCGCCGTCTCCGACGGCTCCTCGTCGGACGACCGGTACGCCCCGGACGCGGGCGGCACCGCGGACCGCACGGTCTACGACCCCCTCGGCCAACCCGCCATGGAACTCTCCCTCCTCAGCTTCTCCTACGAGGGCCCGGAGCCCCCGGCGGACCCGACGGACGACCTCAGCACGACCCTCCTCTGGGTGGGCGCCTTGAGCGTCCTCGTCGTCGTGGTGCCATTGGCCGCCGCGCTCTTGGCCAAGAAGCGCGTGGGGAAGTAGGCGCGGCGCCCTCTACGCCTCGCCCTTCTGCGCCAGCGCCTCCCGGAGCATCTCCGCCGCGGCGAAGAAGGCCTTGGACGCCCGCGCCTCCGGGCGCGACACCACGAAGGGACGGCCGTCGTCCCCGCTGACGACGATGGCGGCGTCGATGGGGACGCGCCCGAGCAGGGGGACGCCCAACTCCTCCGCCGCCTTCGCGCCCCCGCCCACCTTGAAGATCGGGTCCTCGTGCCCGCACTCGGGGCACGTGTACCCGCTCATGTTCTCCACGATCCCCAGAACCCGCAGGCCCAGGGTCTCCGCGAAGCCGACGGACTTCATCACGTCAAGGAGGGCGACCTCCTGCGGGGTGGTCACGAGGACGATCCCGTCCGCCTCGGGGATGTTCTGGGCGATGCTCAGCGGCTCGTCGCTGGTGCCGGGCGGGAGGTCGATGATGAGGTAGTCGAGATCCCCCCACTCCACGTCCCCGAGCATCTGGTTGATGGCCTTCATCTTGAGGGGGCCCCGCCAGATGATGGGCTTCCCGCGGGTGAAGAAGGCCATGGAGATGACCTTCACCCCGTCCACCTGGGGCGGCTCGATGTGCTGCTCCGTCCCCCCCACCTCGGCGTCCTCCAGGCCGAGCATCTTCGGGACGTTGGGGCCCGTGACGTCCGTGTCCACGACCCCCACCTTCGCGTCGCGGCCCAGGGCCATGGCGAGGTTCACCGCCACGGTGGTCTTGCCCACGCCGCCCTTGCCGCTCATCACGATGATCTTGTGCTTGATCTTCTCCAGCCGGCGGGCGATGCGCATCTGCTCCTCGAACTGGGCCATGAGGGCGGGGTTCATCGGAGGCGGCGTCTCTTCGGCCATGGTGCTCGCCCTCAGCGGTGGTGCCCGTCATCAAGGTTTGCATCCGACCCGTCGTGGGCGGCCTCCGCGTAGAGTCCCAGGAGCTCCCCGTGGAGGGCCCGCATCTCCGGGGCGTCCGGTTGCGGCGGGAGCTCGCGGAAGAACGTCCGGAGGTCGTCGGAGGCTCGGAACCCGTGGCGGCGGGCGAACGCCGCCTCGAGGCGGTAGTGCTCCGCGTCGCGGGCGAGGAGGCCGTGCCGCTCCAGGTTCGCGACGGCGAAGTTGTTGCTCGTGCCGCGGGAGGCAATCTCCCAACGGTCTTCCGGCCCCCCGTCGAGGCTCTTCGCGATCCACCCCAGGAAGAACTCCTCCGCCCGCGGCCCCTCGAGGACGTTCATGGCGATGTCGTCGGCGTAGATGTCTTGGACGTGGTTCAGGACCTGGCGGAGGTGGCGTTCCCTCCGGCGCGGGACCCGGTACTCCCGCTTCGCGTCCCGGAGGGCCGCCTCGATGAGGGCCCCGTCGTGGGAGGGGTGGTCCCCGTCCGTGCGGAGGATGTGGGAGAGCTCGTGGGCCAGGAGGCCGTCCAGCATCTCCGAGCGTAGGGCCCATTGGGAGACCATGATGACCCGCCGGTCCCCCTCGACCCGGGAGGCTCCCATGATGGGCATGGGGAGGGCGACGATCTGGATTCCGCCCTCCGGCGCGTAGCCCGCCTTCACGAACCGCCTCTCCACGGCCCGGAAGGTCCTGCGCAGGCGGCGCTCGCCGCGGCTGCCCGTGGTGTCCAGGACGGCCGCGAGGGAAGAACGCGCCACCTCGAGCTCACGGGGCGATTCCTACTTAACGCTTGACCCCCCCTGGGGCCTAGTTTCAGGGCTGATACCGGCCGCGATGACTTTAATAGGCCCAGTGAAGAGCCGAATGAGCACGGACCGGGGGATTCCATGCGGCGCTACAAGCTCAAGGTGTGCTTCGCGGGCGAAGAGCAGGTCGGGAAGACGAGCCTCATCCGGCGGTACGTGTACAACACCTTCAGCGATTCCTACAAGGCCACCATCGGCACCCGCGTCTCCAAGAAGGAGGTGGCGGTGCAGCACCCCATCACCGCGGAGCGGGTGGTAATCGACATGACCCTCTGGGACATCATGGGGACCCAGGGATTCCGGGAGCTCCTCAAGGACGCCTACTTCTACGGCAGCGACGCCATCCTGGGGATCTGCGACGTCACCCGCCCGGGGACCCTGGAGGAGCTGAAGGCGTGGTTCGAGACCATCTACCAGGTGACGGGGCCGGTCCCCATGGTCGTCCTGGCGAACAAGGTGGACATCGCCGACAACGGCTCCCTGAACGAGGACCAGCTCCAGGAGCACTGCCAGGGCCGTCACCCCTACGCCTTCACGAGCGCCAAGAGCGGCCAGAACGTGGAGGAGGCCTTCCGGGTCATCAGTCGGATCATCCTGGCCCAGCAAATGTCCGACTTCGCCATGATCTACGAGGAGCGGCCGGAGCTCATCGAGGCCCCCTTCGTCGCGTGACGCCCCTCCACACGCGGGAGCTCAGTTGCTGATGAACCACGTGACGGCCGCGGGCACGTGGACCCAGTAGGCGTAGCCGAACTGGAGGGTGTCCGCCGGTTGCAGGGCCCGGAGGTAGTAGGGTCCCGCGGCGGCGTCGTAGCCTTCCACGCGGGTCGCCCCCGTGGCCGCCATCAGGTCGGCGACGGTGTAGGCGGGGTCCAGGGCGAACATCCCCACGAAGTTCCAGCCCGGGGCGAGGCCGATCCACTGGGTGTCCCAGACCTTCCCCGCCGTGGTCCACGTGCCTGCGGCGGGGGTCTCCACCCAGAGCCCGTAGTCGGGGTCGACCGCGCCAGCATCGAGCGTGGGGGTGACCTTCCCCAGATGCCAGTTCCCCCATGGTGTCCCGGGGTCCGTCGCGTCGTACTGCCAAACGCTCGTCGCAGAGAGGGTCGCGAACAGCGCGGACGGCGCATACTCGGAGGCGGGGACGCCGAAGGGGGCCATGAGGGGGGTCACCCCCGCCCCCACCGCCAAGGAGAGCTTCCCGCCCTGGTCGCCCCCGTAGAGGACCGCCGAATCGTTCGGCGTGCGCGCCCGCACCGCGTAGAAGTACGTGTTGGGGTCCCCCGTCCCCGCGCCCGAATGGACGTAGCTCGTGCTCCCGCGTGGGAGCGTCGCCAGGAGGGCGTAGCCCGAGGACGTCGAGGAGTACGTCTGTCCGTACCACACCTCGTGGGCCCGGACGGGGCCCCACTCGCCGTCCTCGGACGCGGAGAGCTCCCAGGTGACGGTGACGTCCCCGTCCCCCGCCCCGCTCAAGGCCGCGTTGATGTTGGTGGGGGGCTCGACCCAGAGGACGGCGGGCATCGCCTTCACGTAGATGTCCATGTTCCCGTGGCCGTTCCGGTCGCTTTGCCACACAATCCAGACCAGATTGGCGGAGTCGATGAAGACCTGGGGGGCCTCGTCGGCGGTGGGGGAGCCCGTGAGCTGGAGGGGCGGGGACCAGCCCGCGGTCCACCGCGCCCCGAAGAGGTCGGCATTCCCCCGGCGGTCGCTCTGCCAGACGACCCAGACGT
>CAYFXO010000082.1:0-6725 GCA_964347125.1 uncultured Methanomassiliicoccales archaeon
GCGGCCCTTGGTCCCCGACTCGGTGGCCGGCATCCTGGACGAGATCGACGCGGAGGGGCGTCTCGCGAAGATCGGCCTAGAGGGGAGCCAGGACGAGAAGGCTCACCACCACGCCTAGGGACGGCACGGCCACCGCGACGTTCAGCAACGGGTCGTCCGTCAGCGGGAGGTGAGACGCCCCCGCCGCGTGGCGGGTGATCTCTCGCAGGACTCGGATGCCGCCCAGGGTCGTTCCCGCCGCGATCAGCGGGAGGTCCACGGGCGATGCGGTGAAGGACGCGACGGCGAGGACCGTGCCTAGCAGGATCGCGGCCAGGAGGCTCCACCCTCGGACCCGGGGCCATCGGGGAGGCAGGGCCCCCGCGGCCGTCGCCGCCACCGCCGCCGCCAGGGCGGAGGTCGCCCCCAAGACCAGGTCGACACCGCCCAGAAAGCCCGCCGAAAGCAGGCTCCCCACCGCCATCGCGCCCAGGGCGTGACTCAACGCGTTGACCATCTCGCGCGGGAGAGGGTCGGGGGCCTCATCCCCGGACGCACTACATGTAGGCTACTCCGGTCCCTCAGGCGAGGAAGAGGATCATCGGCAGCAACAGGCACCCCATGAGGTGCACCCGCTTCACGCCGAGGAGGGGCGGCAGCAGGCCGATGGCCGTGGCCGTCGCGAGGATGACCAAGCCCAGGGCCCCGGCCAGCAGGACGACCATGACCAGGAGGAAGACCATCACCGCCTGCACGAGCCTTCGGTAGGGGATCCGGCTGAAGTTCCGGGCGAAGTACCGCCCGATCCACAGGGTGAGGGGGTAGGCCACGAGGGACGCCACGACGATGCTCGCGAGGATGACCGTCGCGGCAAGGGGGACGTTCCACAGGGGCTCCCAGGGGTGGATGGCGGAAGCGGCCACGGCGTCCACCGCCGCGGCGGCCCCACTGCGGACCCGGAGGATGATGAAGAGGGACAGGATGGAGAAGAGGGCGGCGGCGGTGTTCACCCCGCCGAGGGCGACCATGAACTCCCGCTCTGACTCCTCCGTGTCCCGGCGGCCCCCCGGCTCGCCCCCCGCCGCCAGCTTCGCGAGGATCGTGGCGCTGGCCCCGCTGACTCCGGGGAAGATGCCCACGAAGCCCCCCGCGAGGGTCGCCGTGGAGACGGAGCGCACCTTCCGCCACGTCTCCAGCTCCAAGGGGCCCTCGTCCACGGTCTGGGCCGGGATGGCCGGCTCCGTCATGAGGCTGAGGAGGAGGGTGGAGAACCCGAAGAGCCCCGTGAACAGGGGGAACAGCAGGGCGGTCGTGGAGTCGGGCGTGTACCCGGGGAGGACGTACACGTTCCACGTGGCGAGGCCGGGGACCCCGAGGAGCAGGAGGCCGAGGGCGCCGGACAGGAGGAACAGGAGGAGGGCCAGGACCTTGGGGCGGAGGTACGCGAGGGGGGCGGGGACCTCCCGGGGTTCGCCGCGGAGGACCACCTCGGCCTGGTAGGGGAGCTCCGTGGGCGCGTCGAAGCGGACATCCACCTCCTCCCCGTCGACGAGGAGGATGTAGTGGCGGGAGCTGACCCGCTCCTCGACCAGCCCCTCCAAGGTTTCCGCGTCTCCTCCGATCGCTTCGTCGTCCCCTAGGTCGGATTCGACAGGGCCTACCGGCTCTTCACTCAACACGACTACCTCAGAGGCCCGCCAGTACCGCTTCGCGGCGGCCTCGCCCCGTCGGCCCTCGGTGAGGATCAGGAGGGCGGCGACCAGGAGGAGGATGAGGTACACCGCGGTCCGCACCCGCTCGTAGCCGAAGCCTGGGGACCCCAGAATCATCCGGACCGGGATGAGGAGGACGAGGCTGAGGAAGACGGCCATGAGGCTGCCGTAGGCGGAGAGGCGGATGGCGTCGTAGCCCCGCCCCTTGAGGAGCATCCGGTGACCCGGGAGGACGGAGAGAGCCGTCTCCGGCTCGGGGGCCCCGAGGAGGACGGACGGGATGAAGTCGAGGAACGTGTGAGCGATAGCATTCCCCACGACGAGGCAGGCGACGATGAGGACGAGCTGCTCCGGGGTGGGGTCGGCCCAGCCGAAGGCCGCGGCGGCTCCCGCTACGAGGACGCTCTGGAGGGCCACGACGGCCGCAGCCCAGTTGTTCACGTGGAGGCCCGGGATGAGGCCCGTGAGGATCCCCACGCCGACCCCCGCGAGGGTGAAGAGCAGGGCCGCCCCAAGGAGGGTGGCTGGGTCCATGGCGGGGAATCCCGAGAGGGTGAAAAAAGGTTCCTAGCCCGCCTTCCGCCGCCTCCAGTAGAGGTAGAGGAGGACGGCGGCGATGATGACGACGATCAGAATTAGGAGCCACCAGAGGTCCCCGCCCGCGGGCCTCGCCGCCTGGAGGGTGACGATGTCGGAGTCAGAGACGCCCACGTCCGGGATCGTGGCGGAAACGGTCCAGTCCACGGTCCCAGTCCCCGAGGGGGTCATCCGCAGCTCGAAGGTCGCCTCTTCTCCGGGCAGGAGGAAGCGTCGGTCGGCGGAGGCCACGACCTCCCACCCCTGCGGTAGGGCGGACCACGCGAGGGTGGCGTTCACCGGGATCTCGCCCGCGTTCCGGACGCGTACGAGGATGGACGTGGAGGTGCCCACGGTCAGGGAAGCGCTCGGGGGAGCCGTCACCTCGAGGGCCATCACCGCCGCTTGGACGCCGACGGAGTCGTTCGCACTGACACCGGAGTTGCGGATTCTCCCGGTGACCACCAGGTCCCACACTGCCGGGACGTCCGCGGCCACGGTGGCCGCAATGGTGCGGTAACCGGAGGGGGCCAAGGAGAAGCCCGTGGCGTCAAGGGCGACGCTCCATCCCGCGGGCGGGGAGGCTGTGGTCATCTCCACCTCCGCGGCGACGGTGCCCTTGTTCGTCACGACGAACTCCACGGCGCGCTCCCCGCCCACCGCCACGAGGAGGGAGTCCTCCGCCGCGACGACCTCCAGCCCCTGGCTCCAGTTCGCCAACGCGTTCCCCCAGTCGTCGTCGAATACGGCGCCGAAGTAGGCGGCGACCTCGGGGCTCTCCAGGATGACGCCCGCCTCCCGGTTGTAGGTCGGGCTGTGGCGGTTCCAGTTGATGCTCGACACGGCCGTGGTCGTGCCGTCCACGATGACCCCCTTGGTGTGGAGCTTCTCGAAGCCCGCGGCGGGGAGGTCCACGAGGCGGGCCTCCAGATCGAGCCCCTCGGCGAGGGCGACGCCGTTCACGTAGGCGGCGGTGGCCACGTTGTTCACGGCCTCGTCCTCGTCGACATTGAACCAGTAGGAGTCGAGCAGGATCCGGACCCGCACCCCCCGGCGGGAGGCGTCGAGGGCGGCCTCCAGGTAGCCGTTAGGGGCGTCCTCCCCCGTGCGGGAGTCCCGCCACCGGTCGTGGATGTAGAACTGGGCGATGTCCAGGGTCGCCGTCGCCCCATCCATGAGCCCGAGCAGGCCCCCGAGGGTGGACAGGCTCGTGTCGGGGGCGAAGAGGGTCGTCGCCGCGAAGGTGCCTCCGACGGCGAGTGCGCCGTGGGCGGGGGCGTAGGCCCCGGTCGGGACCGTCCAGTCGATCAGCGAGGGGTCCGCCCCGCCGTAGAGGGGATGGGCGGGGTCGTAGGGGAAGATGTCCCTGTGCAGGCCGTTCCAGTCGAGCTCGAAGGCCTCGAGGTAGCGGACGGCCAGGGCGGGGCTCTGGAGGATGAGGCCCCAGCCGCGGTTGCCGTAGGTCGGGTCGGCGGGCGTCCCGGTGGCCTTCCAGTTCTCCGTCCCGATGAGGGTGACCTCGCCGTCGGCGACCGCGTACTTCGCGTGGAGGAACGCGTAGCGGTTGTGGATGTCGTTGCCGAGGTCGTGGATCATGAAGCGCACCGTCGCCCCGGCGTCCGCGACGAGCTTCGTGAGGGCCTTCTGCTGGACGGAGATGCCGCCCACGGGTCCCCCCTCGAGGAGGAGGCGCACGTCGACGCCCCGCTGGGCTGCATCCGCCAGGGCCTGGGCCACCGGCGCGCCCTCCAGCTGGTAGAGGGTCACGGAGAGGTTGGTGGTCGCATTGTCGAGGAACCCCGCCACCGCGGGGAAGGCCACGTCCGGGGAGACGAAGGCCGTGACGCTCCCGCCAAAGGTCAGCGTCGCCTCCTGGAGCTCGGACTGCCCCGACCGCGGGCGTCGCAACGAGGTCCAGTCCGCCGCGGT
The DNA here is from genome assembly GCA_964347125.1 of uncultured Methanomassiliicoccales archaeon. Classification (GTDB taxonomy): domain Archaea; phylum Thermoplasmatota; class Thermoplasmata; order RBG-16-68-12; family CAYFXO01; genus CAYFXO01. The sequence continues at coordinate 4,197 of CAYFXO010000082.1, forward strand.
GTCCGTGTCCGGGTATAGGTCGGAGGCCTCGTCTGGGAACCTCGTGAGGACGTAGGTGGAGCCGGGGAGGGGCGCGGGCGGGCCCGACCATCCTTCCCCCGCGTAGGTCGCGTCCCCGTAGACCAAGGCATCGATGAGGTAGGTATGGCGCCGGTGCTGCACCCGGAGGACGTCCCCGCCGTTGAGGAACCACGGGACCTTGGGGTCGCGGAGCAGGTCCGGCACGAGGGGGGTGGAGTCCACCTCATACTCGAAGCGCGGGAGGAAGCCCATGGTCCCCTGGAAGGCGGTGGCGTTGCTGGCCAGGAAGATCGACGCGCCCGGGGGCAAGGCCGTGCCGTTGGGGAAGTAGACGCGGCCGACGCCGTCGCTGAAGGACCAGAGGCTCAGGTCCACCGCGTTCGCCGAGGGGTTGTGCACCCGCGCGTACTCGTCCACCCCGAACACCTGGCGGGCCCCGCCGCTCTCGTCCAGGGACGTGTCCGGGTAGAGGGCGGTCAGGATCATCGACCGCTCGCTCAGGGAGGGGTCCGCGCCCAGGCTCGCGTGGCTCTCCACCTCGCGGGTCGCCAGGAGCCCGCCGAGCTGGGCCACGACGCCCCCCGCGGTGAGGACGGTCAAGTCATAGGGCCCGCCCTCGGGGACCGCCACGCGGTAGTAGCCCTCCGTAGCGGGCAGCGGGTAGTCCAGGGCGCCACTCCTCTGGCTCACGTGGATCCCGAAGGGGAGGCCGCTGGCGGTCTGGTTCACGAGGACGGTGGCGTTGACGACGGGGGCCCCCGCGTCGAGGACATAGCCGTGGAGCCACCCGCCCGCGGTGCCGCCCGAGGTCGTCGCGTCCATGTCCATGAGGAGGACCGGGACCTCCGTCCAGCCGACGTACGTGCCGCCGCTCTCCCGGTAGTCGACGCTGAGGAACGCTGTGACGTTCCCGCGGAGGGCGTCGTCGTAGTAGGTTGAGGCGGGGTTCGCCCGCACCAGGACCCGCCCCGTCCAGCGGCCCAGGGCGTCGCTCGTGAAGTAGGCAGAGCCCCAGTCGGACCGCCGCCAGTCGGCGTGCTCCCAGGACCAGTAGTGGGAGACCTCCCGCAGGGTCCCGTTGGCGTCGTAGTTTCGCAGGCCGGCGCGCAAGTCGTAGGGGGTGGAGGGCAGAAGCCCGTCCACGGTCACCTGGAAGGTAAGGGGGGTCCCATCCTTCGGCGCGTACCGGGGGTAGAGGTCGAAGGCCAGGCCGGGGTTCGCCTGCGCCGTGGGGAGAGGAACCGCGGTGAGCCCCAGGAGAATGACGACAAGGACGGCGCGACGCACGCGCCGCCATACCGAGGCTGGGGTAAAAACGCTACGCGGGAAGGAGGGGGTGGCCCACGAGGCGGGCGTGCTCCACCTTCATGCAGCGGTCCTGCACCACGAGAAGCCCCGCCTCTCGCGCCTTCCGGGCGGCGGCCTCGTGGCGGATGCCCAGCTGCATCCACACCACCTTGGCCGGGGTCTCGAGGGCCTGGTCGACCACGGGCGGCACGTCGTCCGACGGACGGAAGACATCCACGATGTCGAAGTCGTCCGGCACGTCCAGGAGGGAGGGGTAGGCCGTCTCGCCGAGGATCTCCTCCGCGAACGGGTTCACGGGGATGATGCGGTACCCCTGCGCCTGGAGGTAGGCGGGGATCCGGTGAGCATCCTTCTCGGGGTTCGTGGAGCAGCCCACGACGGCGATGGTCCGGTAGCGGGTGAGGATGTCTCGGAGCTCTGGGTCGCTCATGGATACCGGCCCATGCTAGCCGCTAGGGGCTTAACCGCCTTTCGGCTTCCGCGGGCTCAGAAGGCCACGGACCACAGGGTGTTCCCGGGGACGTAGACCCAGTAGGCCTCTCCCGCCGAGAGGACGTAGCCGCCCGCCAGCACCTGGAGGTAGTAGGGGCCCGCGCTGGGGCTGAAGCCCTCCACCCGCGTGGCCCCCGTGTCCACCTTCAGGTCCGCCACGGTGTACGTGGTGGAGGCGGAGGGGAAGCCGACGAGGTTCCAGCCCGCCGTGAGGGGGATGTCCGTCGTCGTGGGGTCGGTCCCGTCGATGGTGAGGGTGATGGGGGCCGGGGCGGTCACGTCGATCCAGAAGCCCATGGTGTGGTCCAGGTCCGCTAGGTCGTTCGTGGCCTTCCCGCGGGCCCAGCCGAGCCAGGGGTCCCCCGCCGCGGTGGGGTCGTAGGCCCTCACCGTCGCGTAGTCGGGGTCGATGGTGGCCAGGACCGTGGTCAGCGTCGTGTCGCCGACGACCTTCGGGAAGGACACCATGTTCATCCCCGGGTTCAGGAGGACCTGGAAGGGCACCGGGGGCGTGCCGATGGTGAAGTCCGCGTTGCTCATGGCCTCCCCCGTCAGGGTCTGGGAGTCCGTCGCGACGACCCGGACCCGGCAGTAGGCGGAGTTCACGCCCATGGGAACGTTCCACCGAAACACCCCGTCGTTGGGCTGGCTCGTCGCGATGGGGGTCCACGTCGGAACCGGCTGGTCGTAGTCGGAGGTGTAGGAGAT
>CAYFXO010000083.1:0-6712 GCA_964347125.1 uncultured Methanomassiliicoccales archaeon
CTACACGAACGTGACGGGCGACACGCAATTCGTCGACGAGATCGCGGACGCCTGGGCCTACGCGCAAACGTACCCCGCGTGGCTCGAGCCGGACTCCGGGAAGGTGTACAGCTCCGCTTGGGCCGTTCGCGCAGAGATGGAGTACCGCCGGACCTTCGGGGACGCGTCCCTGCAGTGGTACGGGACGACCGCGGCGGACTACATCGTCGCCCAGAGCGCCTGGGAGCCTCCCCTCCCGCCGTTCGCCCTGCCGGCCAGGGAGCACATCCGCGGTTGGGCCGCGGGGAACCTCTACGACTACGGGCTCGACCTGGGGAACGACGCCTACCGGTGGGCGGCGGTGGGCTACGCCAACGCGACGAAGGCCAGCATCGAGGCCGACCCGACCCTCCTGGGGTCCGAGTCCTGGGCCATGGCGGGAGGCGCGTCCATGTGGGGCGTGGTCCACGCCCGGATGGCGGAGTTCCCCAATCCCGCCTGGGCGGAGACCTACGGCCCCTTCCTCAAGACCGAGGTGACGACCCCGGGGTCCGGGCCGGGGAACAGCCAGAACGGGTGGGAGGCCTGGTACGCCCTCGGCCACCACGCCATCCACTCCGTCACCGGGAACGCGACCTACTATGGCACCTTCCTGAACATCACGGACCGCCTCGTGCAGCGGGACGGCGATCGGGACGGCGGCATCCCCACGAACGTGGGTGACCCGGACGACACGGACGAGTCGTGGGTCACCGCCTATCGGGCCTTCTTCTGCCTGCGGCAGCTCCTCTCCATGGACGCGGGGGTGCCTCCGGACGGGGCGACGTTCAAGGGAGCCGACCTCTCCGCGGACCTCCAAGACGTGGTCCTCACCTGGGCGCCGCCGATGGCGCAGGACGTGGAGCGGTTCGACATCTTCGCCGGCTTCGCCCACGACCGGAACGGGACGGGGTACGCGTACGTGGGCTCCGCCCCGGCTGCCGCCACGACCTTCGTGCACCTGGGCGCGGGGGCCAACCAGACCCGCCACTACTACCGCCTGCACACGGTGGACACGGAGGGCTTCTCGAACGCGTCCGAGTACCAGGTGGGGAAGTTCTTCCTGCCGGTGTTCGAGGGGCCGAACCTGGTCTCCATCCCGTTCGCCGACCCCTACCCCGTGGAGGAGGCCCTCCAGACGCTCCCGTACGACTGGGTCCGCCACTACGACGCGGCGGCGGGCCTCTGGCGGGAGCATCACCAGGGGAAGACCGCGTCGAGCCGCGACCTCGTCGAGCTCCTTCCCGGGCGGGGGTACTGGGTCAACGTCTCCGCCGACTCGGAGCTCCATGTCGCGGGGTTCGTGCGACCCAAGCCGACGCAGTCGCCGCTGGTCGTCCCCCTGATGACGGGATGGAACCTCGTGGGCTTCCCCTACCTCTCCCCGCGGACCGTGGCCGACGCGTTGGCGGGGGTCACCGTCCTGGAGGCCGAGGGCTTCGACTTCAAGGAGGCGCCCTACCGCCTGCGGCCCCTGGCCCCATCGGACCTCCTCGACCCGGGCGCCGCATTCTGGGTCCGCGTCGACAGCGACCAGGACTGGTCCATCGACTGGTGGTCCTGAGGAGCCGAAACGATATTAGGCCCGCGGGCCTTCCTCGAAGGGTCATGGATTTCGCCCTGGGCCAGGAGCACGATCTCCTCCGGAAGTCCGTCCGCGAGTACGCGGAGGCGGAGATCGAGCCCATCGCGTCCGAGTTCGACACCACGGGGGAATACCCCGCGAAGACCATCGCCGGCATGGGGAAGCTCGGCCTCTTGGGGATGCAGCTCCCGGCGAAGTACGGCGGGGGCGGGGCGGACACCCTCTCCTACGTCATCGGGGTGGAGGAGATCTCCCGCGTGGACGGGGGGCACGGCCTCATCATGGCCGCCCACAACTCCCTGTGCTCCGGCCACATTGCCCTGGCGGGGGACAACGCGCAGCTCCAGCGGTACCTCCCGAAGCTCGCCACGGGGGAGACGATGGGGGCCTGGGGCCTCACGGAGCCCGCCTCCGGCTCCGACGCGGGGGCCATCGAGACCACGGCGACCCGGGACGGGGACGAGTGGGTCCTCAACGGCCAGAAGAACCTCTGCACGAACGCCCCCGTCGCGGGGGTCTTCGTCGTCATGGCCATGACGGACCGCTCGAAGGGGGCCCACGGCGTCAGCGCATTCGTCGTGGACGCGGGCACAGAGGGCCTGGAGATCGGGGCCCACGAGGACAAGCTCGGGGTCCGCGCCTCCACCACGTCCGCCTTCTTCCTGCGGGACTGCCGCGTGCCCGCGGAGAACCTCCTGGGAAAGGAGAGCGCGGGCTACGTGGACGCCCTGAAGGTCCTCGACGGCGGCCGCATCAGCATCGCGGCCATGGCGCTCGGGATCGCCCAGGGGGCCTTCGACCGGGCGGTGGCGTACGCCCAAGAACGGGTGCAGTTCGGCCAGCCGATCTCCGAGTTCCAGGCCATCCAGTTCATGCTCGCGGACATGGCCGTGGACGTGGACGCGGCGCGGATGCTCACGTATCGCTCGGCCCACGCGAAGGACTCGGGTCGGAAGTACAAGTTGGAGGCCGCCATGGCGAAGCTGTACGCCTCCGAGGCGGCCCTGCGGGTGACGTCGAAGGCCATCCAGGTGCACGGGGGCTACGGCTACATCAAGGAGTACGCGGTGGAGCGGATGTACCGCGACGCGAAGCTGTGCACCATCGGAGAGGGGACGAGCGAGATCCAGCGCCTCGTCATCGCCCGCGAGCTGCTGAAGGCCGCGTGAGGGGCGGGCCTACTTCGTCTCGTACAGCATGTAGACGTTGCCGTCGGGGTCCTGGAACTCCGCGTAGATCCCCCAGGCGGCTTCCTTGGCCTTGGTCTTGAAGGTGACGCCCTGGGTCAGGAGCTCCGCCTGGGTCGCAGCCACGTCCGGCGTGGCGAACATGATGTACGTGTGCTCGCCGATGTGCTCCATGTCCGCCTCGTAGTCCTCCGGATTGTCGTACATCTCCTTCGCCGGCGTGAAGGGCATGACGGCGGTGCCGCCCGGCTGCAGCCGGTAGAAGGCGGCGCCCTCCATGCGGCTCTCCTCCTTGGCCATCCCCAGCACCTTCGTGAAGAAGGCGTCAGCCTTCTCCATGTCCCGCGTGACGACGGTGATGAACTCCAGCCCGCGGATGCCCGGCGCCTCGCCCTTGGCGGAGGGGTCCTCGCCAAGAAACGCCACGTTCCCGTCCGGGTCCGATACCCGGGCGAACCCCTCCTCCTCCATCTCGACCTCGACGCCGCGCTCCTTGAGCCCATTCGCGGTGGTCGTCAGGTCGCCGGTGCGGAACGCCAGGCCCGTCACCGTCCCGATCTGGGCCAGGGCTTGCTCATGTTCGGGCCCCGAGCCCTCCGGTGGCGGCTGCCACAGGTTGAGGCTCGCGTCAGCCCCGCCCTTCGTCGCGCCCAGCGCCAGGTAGCCGAACTCGGGATCCTCGTCCCGGACCTTCAGGCCGAGCTTCTCTGTGTAGAAGGTCTTGGCGCGGGCCTGGTCGTGACAGAAGATGCCTACATCGCTCAGTCGTTCGAGTCGTGCCATTGCAGTTCCCCCGAGGCGGGAAGACGGCTCCCCCACTTAAAGGGGACGGCAAACGCTTCGACGGGCGGTGCCGACGACACCCGGCCGAGCCTTTATGGCGAGAGTGGCCTTCCCAGAAGCCCGATGAACCCCGAGCGGCCGGAGAAGAAGCGCGGGGGCTACGACGGCCCCCGGTCCGGCTACCCGAAGGACCAGGAGTCCTACGCGGACCCGGAGAACTGGAAATACCCCGTCCACACGCCCTTCCACGCCCGGGCCGCCCGCCGCTACTTCAACACCCCGCGGAACCGGGCGAAGTACACCCCCGAGGAGCAGGCGTATATCGACGCGCGGATCGACACCGCCCTGGAGAAGTTCGGGATCGCGGTGAAGATGAAGGGCGGGGTGCGGGAGATGGAGGAGGGCATCATCGAGGAGGACATCCCCACCCCCAAGAACATCGAGGCCCTCTCCCGGGACGAGCTCCTCAAACTCTTCCTGGGGGCCGCCCGCTTCGACCGGGCCCACAAGATCCCGGACGACGCGGTGGACCTGGACCGCCTCGGCGAGGGGCAGTGGGTCGGGGAGGTGAAGGGCTACGAGGTCGAGATCGACTTCCCCGGGCAGGCCATCAGCCACAACTGCGCCGACTGGCGGTCCAGCCGGGCGAAGGCCCGCCTCTTCTGCAAGCACGTGGGGAAGGCCTTCCTGTCCATCCCCGAGGCGGACGCGGCCCCCCTCCTGAGGACCCTGCTGAAGACCCGGGACGTCTGGTCCTTCGCCTAGAGGCGGGTGAAGTCCCGCTTCGCCTCCCGCTGGTCGTTGCGCCTCGGGGCCCCCGCCTCCTCCCCGCCAGGACCGCCTCCCTCCTCCGTGAGGGGCAGCCGGCAGATGGGGCACAGGTCCTCGTCCTTGACGCACGCCCGGCACAGGTACTGCCCGCACCGGTGCTGCATGACGGCCTCCGCGTAGTGGAGGCGGCACCGCTTCAGGTCCTTCGCGGGCACCTCCTTCGGGCGGGCCTTCGCCTTCGCTTTGGGCTTCGCCTTCGGCGCCGGCGGATGGTAGTCCTGCCCCATGAGCCGCTCCACGCTGACCCGGGGCGTCGCGTACGCCCCGCTCTCGAAGGTCCGGAGGGCGATCTCGATGGCCCGGGCCCGGTACAGCCCCACGCCGAGGCTCCGCACGATCCCCACCGCGTGGCGGTCCTCCCGCGGGAGGGTGGTCGCCTGCCGGAGCTCGTGGTCGATGTCCAGCCGCCTCGGCAGCGGCTCCTTCGCCGCGTCCACGGCCTCGATGTAGCTGAGGAGGGCCTTCGACTGCTCCACGGTGTACTCCGGGAAGGTGTGGGTGATGTCGCAGAGGCGGAGGCCCTCCTCCGGCCCCTGGAGGGAGAGGGTGCTGATGACGTCCGCGGACTGCTTCTCGTAGCGCGCGAGCTCCGAGGGCGGCAGTGCGGCGAGGTCCACGGGGGTCCGGTCGGAGAGGAACTCCATGACCTGGCCAAGCTGCTCGTAGGGGACGTGGCACTCGCGGAAGGCCTCCTCGCGGGTGATGGGGCGGTTGTTCGACCACTCGAAGTCCAGGACACGACGGGCGTGGTCCTCCAAGGCCGCCAGGAGGGTCCGCTCCGCCGCCATGCCCTTCCCCTCCTTCGCCGCCTCGTAGCGCGGGTCGATCTCCAACGCCCGGTCGAAGCAGCGCTCCGCCTTCTCGTGCTCCCCGAGCTGCATGAGGGCGAGGCCCTTGCTGTTCCAGGCCACCTTGTCGTCCCCCTGGAGCCCGATGGCCCGGTCGTAGGAGATGACGGCGTCGTGGAGCTCCCCCAGCTTCTCCTGGGCGAAGCCCTTCAGCCGCCACAGCTCCGCGTCCTCGTCGTCCAGGGTGAGGGCCCGGTCGTAGCTTTCCACGGCGCCGTAGTAGTTGCCGAGCTTCTCGTTGACCTTCCCCATCTCCCGCCAGAGGGGGATGCTGTCGGGGCGCCCGTAGCTCGCGCGGTTGAACGCGTCCAGGGCCTCCGCGTCCCGCCCCAGGCGCTCCAGGGCCTGCCCCTTCCGCACCAGGGTCTCGAAGTCCTCCGGCGCGATGTCCAGGGCCCGGTCGAAGGCGGCCACGGCGTCCGGGAACCGCTCCATGGCCACGTAGACCTGCCCCATGGTCCGGTGGCCCGTGGGGTCGTCCGGCCGGACGCCCAGGGCCTGCCGCGCGGCGGTGAGGGCCTCCTCGAACCGCTCCATGTGCGCCAGGGTCACGGCCCGGTTGTTCAGGTACTCCCCGCTCTTCGGGTCCATCTCCAACAGGGCGTCGAAGGCCCGCAGGGCCTCCTCGTGCTGCCCCAGCTCGTTGAGGGCGAGGCCCTTCCGGTTCAGGGCGAAGCGGTTCCCCGGCTCCAGGTTGAGGACCTTGTCGAAGGAGGCCACCGCCTCCGTCCAGTCCTTTTGGGACATCAGGGCGACCCCCCGCCCGTTCCACGAATCCCGATCCGTGGGCGCCACCTCCAGCGCCTTGTCGTAGGCTTTCACGGCCTCCGTGTGTTGCCCGAGGCCCTCGTGGGCGGCCCCCAGCTCCCGCCAGGTCTCCACGTCCTCCGGCTCGGACTCCAGAATCGTCTCGCACACGGCCACGACCTGCGCCCCCTCCCCGCCGCGCTTCAGGGCCTCCCGCTTGATCCGGAGGAGGGGGACGTCCCCCTCCCGCAGCTCCAGAGCCCGGTCGATGGCCCCCACGCTGCGGTAGAAGTCCTTCAGCTCCATCGCCGCCAGGGCGAGCTCCCGCCAGGCGTCCACGTCGTCCCACGAGGCCCGGGTAAGGTCCTCCGCGGTGTACACCGCCTCCTCCCACCGGGCCAGGCGCTTCAGGATCCGGAACCGCCCCCAGAGCCCGTCCCGGTCCTGGGGGTTGAGGGCCAGGAGGGCGTCGTAGGCCCCCAGGGCCTGGTCCCCGCGGTTCAGGGCCGCCAGGGCGTCCCCCTTCCGGAGGAGGGAGAACCGGTTCTGCGGGTCCGTCTCCAGGACCTTGTCGAACGCCGTGACGGCCTCCTCGTGCCGCTCGAGCCACATGAGGGCGGTGCCCCGGCTGTACCAGACGTTCTTGTCCCGCGGGTCGATCTTGAGGGCGCGGTCGTAGCTCCCCACGGCCTCCTCGTACCGCTTTAGGCCCT
>CAYFXO010000084.1:0-2597 GCA_964347125.1 uncultured Methanomassiliicoccales archaeon
CCCTCCAGTCCGCGGAGGCCAAGGTCGCGGAGTCGGAGAAGGAGTACAGCGCCCTTCTCATGGACGCCAAGCTCCAGCAGGCCTCGGCGACGAAGGACGCGGGGAGCGTCTCGAAGCGCGAAGCGGCCCTCGCGGCGCAGCAGAAGAAGCTGGACGAGCGCGAAACGACCCTCCGGAAGGAAATTCAGAAGCTCAACAAGGGAACCCGGACGACCCGACAGCGGGAGAAGGAGCTGGACGAGCGGGAATCCATGCTCTCCCTCCGGGAGCTCGAGATCGACCAGAAGGACCAGGAGTCACGGGCGGTGAAGCCCCATGAGACCATGGAGGCGGACCGGGCTGCCTACCTCGACCAGTGGGAGAACCGCCTGCGGGAGCGGGAGGAGCAGTTCAAGCGGGAGCAGTACCAGCGGGAGAAGCAGATCGAGATGCGGGAGAGCGCCATCAAGGCCTCCATCCAGGAGGAGGTCACCGAGGCGTCCGAGGTCCTCATCGAGGAAGAGGAGGAGTCGGACCGCGTCAACACGGGAACCCGCCGCCTGGACGACCTGCTCTACGGCGGCCTCCCCTTCGGCTCCTCCGTCCTCTGGGTCGGCCCCGCCTTCGCGGGGAAGGAAGTCGGCATCCTCAACTTCATCGCGGAGGGCCTCCGCAAGGGGGTCCCCGCCGTCATTGTGACGACGACGAAGCCCCCGGTGGACATCGCCAAGGAGATGGCCCCCATCCTCCCGACCTTCATCGAGTTCGAGCAGCTGGGCCTCGTGCGCTGGGTCGACTGCAGCGACAGCGGGGCCGCCCCCGCGGGCAAATACGCCCGGGAGGGGAACACCTACCGGGTCGCCGGGCCCAAGGACTTCGACTCCCTCCTGGCCGCGGTGAGCGACATCGACGGCGAGCTGCAGGAGAAGCACCGCTACTTCCGCCTCGCGTTCCTCACCCTCTCCTCCAGCATCCCCGGGGACGACGGCGGCGCGGGGGTCAACTTCATCCAGCGCCTCGTGAACCGCCTCCGGCGGTCGAAGTCCGTCAACGCCTTCGGCCTGGAGCGTGGGATGCACACCGACCAGCAGCTGGAGATGGTGGAGCACCTCATGGACGGGGCCATCCACTTCCGCAACGACAAGCAGGGCATGATGCTCTCCGTGGTCGGGGTCGGGGACGTCCAGAGCCGGGACTGGATCCCCTACAAGTTCACGAACAAGGCCCTCATCATCGGGTCCTTCCAGCTGGAGCGGATCCGGTAGGCCCATCAGGGACGCCCTTTTTACCCGCGGCGCGCTTCGCGGTGCGCGGGGGTATGTGTGGGACCTGAGGGAGGCCGCTTCCGCGTCACGCTCCTCGGCACGGGGAATCCCCGCCCCCTCATGGAGCGGTTCGGCCCCAGCACCCTCGTAGACGTGGGGACCACCCGCCTCCTCTTCGACTGCGGGCGGGGCGCGACTCAGCGCCTCTTCCAGCTGGGAGTCCCTCTTGCGGATGCCAACCTGCTGTTCCTCACCCACCTCCACTCCGATCACGTGGTGGGCCTCCCGGACCTGTGGCTCACCGGGTGGATCTTCGGAAGGGAGGCTCCCCTCCTGATCCTGGGACCGGAGGGGACGAAGGAGATGGCAGCGGACATGGAGCGGGCCTTCCAGTTTGATGTGGCCGTTCGGCGGGACAAGGACGAGCGGCTCCCCGCCGCCGGCGCCGTCCTTCAAGCGGACGATGTCGTGCCCGGGGTGGTGTTCGAGGGCACCGACGTCCGTGTGACGGCCTTCGAGGTGGACCACGGCCCCGTGCGTCCCGCCCTGGGCTACCGCATCGACGCCGGCGGGCGCTCCGTCGTGCTCTCGGGCGACACGCGCCTCTCGGAGGAGGTCATCCGACAGTCCGAGGGGGTGGACCTGCTGGTCCACGAGGTGGCGGCCCTCGGGGAGGGAGCGGTTCGGGACCGGGACCTCATCGACCGCGTGTTGGCCCACCACATCTCCCCGGAGGAGGCGGGCGAGGTGTTCATGCGGGCCGCGCCGCAGCTGGCCGTCTACTCCCACCTCGTCCTCCTGGGCGGCATCGACACCGAGGAGCTCGTCCGCCGGACCCGGACCACCTACAGTGGCCCGCTGGAGGTCGGGGAGGACCTGATGGAGTTGGACGTCGGCGCGGAGGTGGGCGTGACCCGCCATATGGAGGGAGGCACGTGACGGGACGGGTCGTGCGCTGCGCGTGGGCGGAGGGGGACGACCTCGTCCTGGCGTACCACGACGAGGAGTGGGGGGTGCCCCTCCACGACGACCGGAGGCTCTTCGAGTTCCTCATCCTCGAGGGGGCCCAGGCGGGGCTGAGCTGGACGACGATCCTCCGGAAGCGGGAGGGCTACCGCCGGGCGTACGCCGATTTCGACCCGATTCGGGTGGCCCGCTACACGCCAAAGCAGGTCGAGGCCCTGTTGCAGGACCCGGGCATCGTCCGGAACCGCGCCAAGGTCCACGCGAGCATCGGGAACGCCAAGGCCTTCCTGCAAGAGAATGCGGACGTCGCCGACGATGTCCGGGGAGAGCTCGGGATTCACGTCGAGAGTCGTGACTGGGCACCTCTTCTTGAGGAACTCGGAGACG
>CAYFXO010000084.1:2607-6494 GCA_964347125.1 uncultured Methanomassiliicoccales archaeon
CTTCGACGCTTACATCTGGGGGTTCGTCGACGGCGTCCCCCTCCAGAACCGCTGGAAGTCCCTCTCCGAGCTCCCCCCGAAGACGCCGCTCTCGGAGGAGATCAGCCGCGACCTCAAGGCGCGGGGCTTCCGCTTCGTGGGCCCCACCATCGTGTACGCCCACATGCAGGCGACGGGGATGGTCAACGACCACGTGGTGGACTGCTTCCGCTACGAGGCCATCCGCCGGATGGGCCGGTGACGGGGCGGCTCAGGGCCCGCGGAGCCTCGGGAGGAACCGCCCGGTCCGCTTCATGTAGGCCCGGTACTCCCCGCCGAAGACCTCGTCGGAGGCCAGGAGCCCTTCCTCCAGGCGCGCCCGGTAGCTCGCGACGGCCAGGACGATGAGGAAGTTGACGAACAGCAGGACGTGGAGGAAAACCAGGGCGGCGGTGAGGTCGAACAGGAGGATGGCGGTGTAGGCCGGGTGGCGGATGCGGGCGTAGGGGCCGGTGTCCACGAGCCGGTGGTCCGCCTCCACGGCGATCTCCACGACCATGTACCGCCCTAGGTGTCGTTCGCTGGCGAGGCCGAGGTAGGTCGCGGGGGCGATGAGGGCGATACCCGCCAGCTGCACGTAGGTGTCGCCCGGGAGGCTCAGGTTGGCCCACGTCCCGTAGATCCACTCGGGCAGGAGGAGCCCGAGGACGAGGGCGGCGAACGGCACGAGGGAGTTCGTGGTGACCCAGAGGGCGATGAGGGCCTTTGGCACCGCCCGGCCTCGGGCCTGGACATAGGGACGAGCCCTCCGGAGGGCCACACCCTGGGAGCCGGCCCGCACGAGGAGGAAGACGACGACCAGCCCCAGCGCCGCCACGGCGCGGATTACGATGACATCGAGCATCCGCCCGGGAAGCTCCTGGCAGCTCTTAGCCATTTTGATGACTGCCTATGGTCGCCGTGGTCTGTCCGGCCGACCTACGCGTCCCATCCCCTGGCGTAGAGGAACAGAAGAGCCCCAACGGAGATGCCCAAGGCGATCCCCAGGGCTACCACCACTCCGTCGACGCGCCCCGGAGCAGAGCAGTCCGCTATGCAGACGTGGGCGGGACGCCATGCCCCATTCCCGCCTGAGGGCCGATGAGCCTCGAAGAACCATATCGTGTACTCGCCCGGAGGCACCTGAGTCCCGTCACGCACGTCGGACACTCTCGGATTGAACCGGTGTCTCTGGTCCCAACTTCCCCTCAAGGTGCCGTTGATGTTGCCCATCGCATCAAGGGGGTTAGACGACTCGAAGACGGTTTCGCCGGAGGCGTCCGTCACCGCCCAGAAGACGTTGGGGAAGTCGCCAATGGCGGGCACCACATCATTTCCCGTCGCTTCGATGTGGATGGACTCTCCAACGCAGTATGTCTCCCTATCTGCGCTCATGACCACGCTCACCTCCCCAACCGCGGGAGACGATGCTACGGCCAGAAGGAAGACGGCCACTGGCAAACAGGTCGAGACAACCTGGGTCCGTGCGACTCTTGGACCGCCCATTTCATCACCCTTCAGGCCCGTTCTAGGGCAGAGCGCGCGACTGGAACGGGGTCTGCATCCGTCCTCCTTGTGTCACAGGGCCGGTCAGCGTGAAGCGCATGGCGCAACCGCGGGGCCCAACACCCTGGATATGGGACACCTCCGAGGGCCCAGCTACAGCTCGATGGTCGCCAGCTCGTCCAGGGTGTCCAGGTCGTGGATCTTCACGAGGGCCCCGGAGACGGTGTACAGGTTTTCCTCGATGTACAGGGACCGGAGGATGGTGTACGGCGAGTAGCCCCACCAGTAGCGGTCGTCGTTCGTGTCCTCGTCGAAGTGGGTGATCTTCCCCTGGAGCACGAAGCCGGAGTGGAGGGTCACCTCGAAGACGTAGGCGCCGCTCCAGGTGTGGTACCGCTCCGCCGTCCACTCAGCCGTCATGGCGGGGAGCACCAGGAGGTTCTTCTCCCGGTCGAACAGGAACGCCTTGTGGTCGTAGAGGGCCGTGGAGTGGGTGGCGTCGAGGATGAGCTTCGACATCTCCTTCGGTTCCGTCACGTCCGTGACGTCGAAGAGAGAGAGCTTCACGTTGGTGTCCTGCATGCCGAGCCCGATGATGTGGTCCTCATCGTACGGGTGGAGGTAGGTGGAGAACCCGGGGATCTCCAGCTCCCCCAGGAGCTCCGGCTCCGCCGGCGTGGAGAGGTCGATGACGAAGAAGGGATCGATGACCCGGAAGGTCACCAGGTACGCCCGGTCCCCCGCGAACCGCGCGGAGTACAGGCTCTCCCCGGGGGCGATGCCCTCCAGCCCGCCGATGAGGTCCATGTGGCTGTCGAAGACGTAGACCGCGTTGGTCTGCCCATCGACGTTGGTCCACGCCGTCGTGGCCATCCGGAAGTAGCCTTCGAACTCGTCCATGGAGAACTGGTTCAGGACGTACCCCGGCGCCCACCCGCTGCAGGCGTAGCCGATCTGCCCCGCGTCGATGGCGACCCGGTGGACGGTGGTCCCCGCGATGGGGGCGCCCGTGGAAACGACGGTGGTCCCGAAGACCGTGAAGGCGCCGCCCACCGCGATGAAGATGTGGTCCTGGGAGGCGTAGAGGCTCGTCGCCCAGTCGATGAGGAACGCGTCGAAGGTGAAGCTGTCGGCGTCGTTCACGTCGATGGCAGCGACGGTGAGGAGGGTGTGGGCCGACCCCTCGTCCTCGAAGTAGCCGATGTCCGTCGCTTCCAGCTCGATGGAGGCGTCGTTCACGTACATCGTGGGCAGGACGACCCCGCCCTCCCAGCTCCAGAGGTAGTTCGTGACCAAGAAGTAGACGTGGTCCTCGATCATCCGGGCGCCGAAGTAGCCGCCAGGGATCCGGACGCTCTGCAGCATCTCCGGCGCCGCGGGGTCGGACACGTCGTAGACCTTCAGTCCCGTCTGCTGGGGGTAGCTCCCCCACCACATGTAGGAGCCGAGCACCGGAGCCGCGGCGGTCCACGAGCTGATGACCACCAGGCGGTCCCCGGACAGGAACAGGCCCGAGGCGGCGCCTCCCGCGTCGATCCGCGCCACGATGGCCGCGTCCCCCGCCGGGTAGGCCTTCAGGATGACCACGTCCCCTTGGGAGATCACGTAGAGATAGGTGCCGTCGGTCTTGACGAGGTCGTCCTCGTCGACCCCCGCCACCTGGGTGTTCGTCCCTGAGAAGTCCCGACCGGAGTCCTGGGCCCCGCCCAGGAGCGCGGTGTCGCCCTCGGCGACCCGGACGTCACCCTCCAGGAACACGCCTGGGCCCCAGGAGTAGTAATACTGGTCGTCGTTCCTCAGATACTCCTCGAGTTCCTCGAGGCTCGCGAACCGCTGCAGGAGCCCGCAGTCGGCCTCCACGAGGACGGCCGTCTTCTGGGGCTTCTGGGTGTCGTCCTCTTCCGGCGCCGGCCGGTCGAGGGCGGGACCGAGGGCCGCCAGGGTCATCAATCCGATCACCAACACCGCCGCGATCGCGAGCAGGACCGGGGCTTCTCCCCATCGCTTCGCCATGCACCTCACCTTGAGCGACTCCAGGGAATCGTGGGGGATAACCGTTCCCTTGACATGTAAACGACATCTCGGCGGCGTGGGTCCTGCGACCCCCGCGGAGACGCGGGCGAAGGCCTAGAACCGCTCGATGCGCACGGCGTCGACGGCCGCCTCGATCTTCGCCCGTTCCGCCTTCGAGGGGGTCCATCCCGCCCCGCCGGCATTGGACTCCACGTGCTCCGGCCGCTTGGCGCCGGGGATGGGGAGCACCCCGTCCCGCCACAGGAGCCAGTTCAGGGCGACCTGCGGGGCCGTCTTGCCGTGGGCGGCCCCGACCTCCTGGAGGACCGCCACCAGCGCCCCGATGGACT
>CAYFXO010000085.1:0-6450 GCA_964347125.1 uncultured Methanomassiliicoccales archaeon
CCCGCCTTCACCATCGTGGCCGCGTGGATGAGGGCGCTCACCGTCGTGGGGCCCTCCATGGCGTCGGGGAGCCAGGCGTGGAGGGGGAACTGGGCGGACTTGCCGACGGCGCCGCCGAAGAGCAGGAGGGGGATGATGGTCAGGAGGCGGACGCTGAGCCCGCCGACCTGGTAGACCGCGTCCCCCTGTCCCGCCGCGATGCCGGAGACGATGCCCTCGAACTCCAGGGTGCCGAAGGTGATCCAGACGACGACGATGCCCAGGAGAAACAGCACGTCCCCGATCCGCGTGACGAGGAAGGCCTTCTTCGCGGCCTTCGCGGCCTCCGGCTTCTCGTACCAGAACCCGATGAGGAGGTAGGAGCAGAGGCCCATCACCTCCCAGAAGATCAGGAGCTGGAGGAAGTTGTCCGCGCTCACCGTGCCCAGCATCCCCGCGACGAAGAGGGCGATCTCCGCGTAGTAGCGGGGCTTCCCCTCCTCCTCGTGCATGTAGCCGACGGAGTAGATCGCGATGAGGAGGGAGAGGAACGAGACGAGGGCGAGCATCAGGGCGGAGAGGTTGTCGATGAGGAGCCCGAGGCCCACGCCGGGGACCCACTCGTACAGCTCCACCCGGGCGTGGACCTCCCCGCCCAGGGCCCCCGCGGTGAGGACCTCGTAGAGGAGGTACAGGGACAGGGCGAAGGAGAGGCCGATGCCGCCGATGGTGAAGAGGGCGCCGCCCTCGTAGGTGCGCTTCCCGAGGAGGAGCGCCAGGAGGAAGGCGACGAGGGGGGACGCGATGATGAGCCACGCGTACTCATACACCGGCTACCCCTCCCCGTCCGTACTTGAGGCGACGTGGAAAGGGGGCAGCGCCGGCGCTGGGCCGGGGCGTCCCCTCCCCCAGGGTCCGGGCCGCACGGCGCCTCTCCCCACGGTCACCACCGCAACATCGACGCGACGTCCACCGTCACCGCGCGATGGGTCTTGTACAGGTTCAGGAAGATGGCCAGGCCCACGGCGGCTTCCGCGGCGGAGAGGGCGATGGCCAGGAGCGCAAACGTCTGCCCGTTCGCGGCGTTGTAGTACGCCGAGAAGGCGACGAAGTTCATGATGGCCGCGTTCAGGATGATTTCGATGCACATGAGGACGACGATGCCGTTCTTCTGGGTGAGGAGGCCGTAGAGGCCCACGGTGAACAGGGCGGCGGACAGGATGAGCTCGTATTCGAGGCGGATCAACGGGGGGCCTCCATTCGCGCCAGGTACACCGCCCCGACCATGCACACCGCCAGGATCATGGCCATCAGGATGAGGGCGAACCCGTAGGTCTCGAAGGTCTGGCAGGTGACGGTGTTGGGCTCCTCGTCGCAGGGCTCCAAGGCCTTCGCCGGCACCTCCGTCTGCTCCGTCGCCCAGGTGGAGGCGGCGAAGGACAGGATCATGACGCCCCCGAGGAGGAGGGCGGCGATGAGCATCCCCTCGTTCCTCATAGGTTCTCCTCCATGATGGTGCGGCGGGTGAGCATGAGGCCGAAGATGAACAGGACGGGGACCGCCCCCGCGTAGACGAGGATCTGGATGAGGGCCACGAACTCGGAGCTGAGGAGGACGTAGATCGCCCCCACCGTCACGAGGGTGATGGCGAGCCACATGGCCTTGCGGACGAGGACCTTCGACGTGATGACGAAGATGCTCGCGAGGAGCTCGATGGCGGACAGGATGACGAAGGCAACCAGGTCCCACTCGACCATCACATTTCCTCCATGGTGAGGCAGTCCACGGGGCACACCTCCACGCAGCTCTCGCAGCCGATGCACAGGTCGTAGTCGAAGTCCGGGATCACGATGGGCTTGTCCCGCCGGACGTTGGGCCCGGGGATCATGTGGATGCACCGGGTCGGGCAGTCCTTGTCGCACCGTAGGCACCCGATGCACGTGTCCACATCGAGGATGGGGAACTCTTGGATCTTGTTCACCAGGACCCCCGTGTTCTCCTCCTTCTTCGGCCGCAACTCCTCCGCGGCGTAGTACAGGTCCTTGCGGTTGTAGTCCGCGAGCTCCACGTTCTTCGAGAAGACCCAGGCGTCTGTGGGGCACACCTCCCCGCAGAGGCCGCAGTAGAGGCAGTGGCCCACGTCCACCCCGGGGCGCTTCACGCTCTTCTTCACCTCGTCCATCTTCCCGCGGGAGGAGGTGAAGGGGTTGTCCTTCTCGTCGTAGGTGATTCGCTCCATGTAGATGCATTGGTTCGGACACACCCGCGCGCACACGGCGCAGCCGATGCACTTCTCCCAGTCAATCTCGTGCTGGCCCCGGACGGGGCCCACGCGGAGGTCCTCGCGGCCCTCCGTGCCTTCGTAGGGGTACTGGATCGTGGAGGGCTTGTGGCCGACGAAGGGGAGGGTCGTCAGGAGCTGCTTACCCGTGACGAGCATCGGCTTGAGGATCCAGGCGACGGGGGACGGCTTCCGGGCGGGGGTGGCGGGCATCAGAACCATACTCCCAGGACCTTGAGGGACGCGGTGAGGAAGATCAGGAAGAGGGAGAAGGGGACGAGGCGCTTCCAGCCCACCGCGAGGATCTGGTCCACCCGGACCCGCGGGACGGACCAAGTCACCCAGACGAAGAAGGCGAAGACGGCGTAGGTCTTGATGAAGAACCACAGCTCTTCGGGTGGGAAGGTGAACCCCCCGAGGGTGACGGTGGGGCCGAGCCAACCGCCGAGGAAGAGGATCACGATGAGGGCGGAGGCCGCGAACGTGCGGATCCACTTGATCATGAAGATGAGCCCGAACCGCATCGCGCCGAACTCCGTGGTCCACCCTTCCACCAGCTCGGCCTCGGCCTCGGGGAGGTCGAAGGGGAGGCGCTCCAGCTCCGCCTGGACGGCCACGAAGAAGAGGAAGGCGGAGAGGAACAAGGGTCCGAGGAGGAACCAGTTGGGGATGCCGAAGGCAAGGGTCCCCGTCTGGGCGTTCACGATGTCCACCGGGTTCAGGCTCCCCGCCACGAGGACTACGGGGACGACGGAGAGGATGAGGGGAATCTCGTAGCTCATCATCATCGCCGCGGAGCGGAGGCCCCCGATGAGGGTGTACTTGTTGTTGGCCGCCCACCCGCCGACGAGGATGGCCAGGGGAGCCAGGGAGAACGCGCCGAGGATCAGGAGCAGGCCGAACTCCACGTTGGCCACCCAGAATGTGGAGCTGAACGGGATGACGGCGAAGGCGGCCACGGAGCTCGCGGCGAGGAGGGCGGGGGAGGCGTGGAACATCCACCAGTCCGCCGCCCGAGGGGTGATGTTCTCCTTCTGGAAGAGCTTCAGCCCGTCCGCCATGAGCTGGAGGAGGCCCGCGGGGCCCACGTAGAGGGGGCCGTAGCGGTCCTGCATCCGGGCCACCATCTTCAGCTCGAACCAGACGATGATGAGGACGTTGACGAGGCTGATGATGACGACCATGATGGTGGTGGAGATGAGGACGGCCACCGCGGTGAGCACGTCGGGGCCGCGGAGCCAGTCCGCGAGGCCCTGGAGGGGCGGGATGAGGGTGGCGAGGCCCTCGACGATGTAGTTCACGATCCCCAGGACGAACGTCGCCAGGGCGAAGCCCAGGCCGTCGGGGCCCGCGAGGTCGATGGAGCTCATTTGTCCATCTCCCCCACGCACATGTCCACGCTGCCGACGATGGAGACGAGGTCCGCGATCTTGTTGCCGATGAGGAGGTGGGGCGTCGCGGAGATCGTGGTGAAGATGGGGCTGCGGATCTTCAGGCGGTAGGGTTGGTCGCCCCCGTCGCCGCGGACGTAGATGAGGGCCTCTCCACGGGAGTCTTCCGTGCGGCGGAAGGCCTCCCCCTCCGCCCGCCGCGGGGGCCGCTTGTAGAAGGCCCCGTCCGGGAGCTTCTGGAGGCACTGGCGGACGATGCGGACGGACTGCCGCATCTCCTCCATGCGGACCTTGTAGCGGGCGTAGGTGTCCCGGTCAGGGTGGGTGGCGATCTCGAAGTCCAGGTCGTCGTAGACCTCGTAGGGGTCGTGGCGGCGGAGGTCGACGTCGACGCCGCTCGCGCGGAGGTTCGGGCCGGTGACCCCCATGTTCATGGCGTCCGCCGCGCTCAGGACGCCCAGGTCCTGGGTCCGCATGAGGAAGATCGTGTTGTCGTCCAGGAAGCGCTCCCAGTAGTCCAGGGTCTTCTCGAACTTGTCCAGGACCTTGGGGGCGTAGTCCCCGAAGCCGTCGGGGAGGTCGAAGGCGACCCCGCCGGGCCGGGGATAGTTCTGGTTCATCCTGGCCCCCGTCTGGTATTGGAGGAGGTCCAGCATGAGCTCCCGGTCCCGGAGGGAGTACAGGAAGCCGGTGATGATGCCCAAGTCCGCGAGCCACGCAGCGAGCCACATGAGGTGGGAGGCGATGCGCTGGAGCTCGAGGCCCATGACGCGGAGGTACTTGGCGCGTTCGGGGATCTTGAGGTCCATGAGCTCCTCGACGGCCAGGACGTAGGCGTGGGCCCAGGTGAGGGAGGAGACGTAGCAGAGGCGGTCCATGAGGACGGTGACCATGTACCACTTGCGGCGTTCGGAGATCTTCTCCACCCCCCGGTGGAGGTAGCCGATCTCGGGGACGGCGTCGACGATGGTTTCGCCCTCGACCTGGATCTTCATGTTCCAGAGGCCGTGGGTCATGGGGTGCTGGGGGCCCATGTTGACCCAGAAGGTCGTGTCCGCCGTGTCCACCGGGACGGGGGCCTGCATGTCACACCAGCCTCGTCGGGGCGCCGCCCACGGGGACGCGGCCCTCGTAGTCCTTTCGCAGGGGGTGGTACTTGAAGTCCTTCGGGAGGAGGATGCGGTCCAGGTTCGGGTGGCCCTCGTAGACGATCCCCATGAGGTCCCAGGCCTCGCGCTCGTGCCAGTTGGCGCCGAACCAGAGGCTGCTGACGGACTCGATGCGGGGGTCGTCCTTCGGGATCCTCGCGTTGATTTGGACGATGAGGCGGTTCGCGTAGGAGGAGAGGTGGTATACGCTCTCGAAGCGGTCGGGGAGGTCCACGGCGGAGATGCAGGAGCAGTGCTCGAAGCTGAGCTCGCTCTTGAGGAACTGGCAGATCGGGAGGATGTGGGCGCGGTCGATCTCCGCCCGGAGGGTGCGGTCCCGGAGGACGCGGAGGTCGTCGAAGGCGTCGGGGAACTCGTCCCGTAGCCGACGGATGACCTCCGCCTCGGGCAACCCCTCCTCCGCCATGAGGCCTACCTCTGGAAGAACGCCCCCTTCCGCTGGGCCTTGATTTTCTCCTGGAGCGCGAGGAAGCCGTCGATGAGGGCGTCGGGGCGGACGGGGCAGCCGGGGATGTAGATGTCCATCGGGATGATGCGGTCGGCGCCCTCCACCACGGCGTAGGAGTCCCAGTAGGGGCCGCCGCTGATGACGCACTCGCCCATGGCGATGGTCCACTTGGGCTCGGGCATCTGCTCCCAGAGGCGGCGGATGCTGGGCTTGAGCTTGAGGGAGATGGGGCCGTTGAGGAGGAGGATGTCGCACTGGCGGGGGCTGGAGCGGTAGATGATGCCGAAGCGCTGGGTGTCCCATCGCGGGTCGGCGGAGGCGGCCATCTCGATGGCGCAGCACATGATGCCCAGGTGGAGGGGCCAGGGGGAGTTGCGGCGGGACCAGTTGAAGAGGCGCTCCGTGAGGCCGTTCATGGCGGCCTTGAGGCCGGAGCGCTCGGCGATCTTGGTGACGTTCTCGTCGAACCAGCTGAGGAAGGAGGGGGCGTTCCAGCCGTAGATGTTCCCGCTCACCTGGGCCTCGCGGAGCTGCTGGAGGCGGGCCAGGTCTTCCTGGCGGTGGACCTTCTCCCCGGCGGGGGGGCCCGGGGGCTTGAGGTCTAGATCCACACGGTCTCCTCCTTCTTCAGGGAGTAGAGGGTGGCGGCGGTGAGGATGCCCACGAAGAGGACCACGAGGACGTTCGCGACCCCGCTGAGGGCGTCGAAGCTGAGGCCCCAGAGAAGGAGGAAGATGGCGGCCACGTCGAAGACGACGAAGATGATGGCGAACATGTAGTACTGGAAGTGGAACTGGATCTGCGCCTCGCCTTCGGGAACCTCCCCGCACTCGTACGTCGTGTCCCGGAGGAGGGTGGGCTTGTAGGGGGAGAGGGCCCAGTTGAGGAGGTAGGTGATCAGGGGAAAAGAGAGCGCGACGATGATGAAGATCGCCACGGGGAGATACTGCTCGAGGAGCATCTCCGGTGGCAAAGGGAGTGGCTTATTTAAGGCCTATTACTTGGAGCCAGTGACACTCAAACGCCTCCTATGAGGTGCCGAGCGTTTCGCGTGACGTCCGGCCAAAATCGGGGTTTGGATGCCGTGGTCGCCGGGCCTCCGTTTGGCGTGATGTCCTGCCAAAGCGCGATCACGCCCCAGGGGCCCGCCGACCCGGAGGTCACCGTCGACGACGTGCACGT
>CAYFXO010000086.1:0-1473 GCA_964347125.1 uncultured Methanomassiliicoccales archaeon
AGCTTGTGGGTTAGGTCGTCCTCGGAGCGGTCGCCGCTCTCCAGGGTGATGGAGGGACGCACCGTCACCGGCGGCACGAGGAGGGCGGTGAGGACCATCCACTCCGGCCGCGCCACCGTAGGGTTGAACCCGAGGGGGATGAGGTCCTCCTCCGGGATCCGCTCCAGCCGCTCCCGCACCTCCTTCGGCGTGAGCTTGTGACCGTTCTCCCGGAACGTCGTGGGGTTGTCCAGGGTGATCTTCAGCTGCTGGTCGCCGCAGTGGGGGCACACCTGGCGCTTCGCGGCGTCCTTGGCCGTCTCCTTCGTGACCCGCCGCACCTTCAGGGCGTCCCCGCCCATCTCCTCCACGGCCTCGATCTCGTCCATGTACTCCTCGACCTTGTCCGGCGCCAGGAGCAGGCGGCCGCAGGCGCGGCAGGTGGACTGGAGGAGCTTCTTGATCTCCTTCACGTACCCCACGTGGATGACGGGCATGGCGAGGTCGATGTGGCCGAAGTGCCCGGGGCAGTCGTCCACCTTCTCCCCGCAGGTCTTGCACCGCAGGCCGGGCTCGATGACGCCCAGGTGGGAGTCCATGAGGCCCATGTCGATGGGGAAGCCGTCGTCGTCGTACGTGTCCGCGGTGATGATCTTCGTCGCCGACATCCGCCGGATCTCGTCCGGCGCCAGGTACGCGAACCGGATGGCCTGGATCCGCTTCGAGACCCCGCGCATCATCGCAGGTCCTCCAGTTGGAGTCGCATGGCCACGCCAAGCGACATCAGCTCGTCCACGAGGAGCTTGAACGCGTAGCTCGTCTGGACGGGGTAGATTTTCGCGTTGTTCTCACACACGGGGCAGCGGAGCATGCCCTTCCGGTCCTTGATGGCGAAGTGTCCGCACTCCGTGTTGCCGCAAACGTACTGGAGGGTGCCGTCGCTCTCGTCCAGGAGGCGGTCCTTGATGACCATGGCCGCCCCGTGGCCGATGAGGCAGTCCCGCTCCATCTCCCCGAACCGGAGGCCTCCCTGGCGGGAGCGCCCCTCCGTCGGCTGGCGGGTGAGGATCTGCACGGGCCCGCGGGAGCGCACGTGGAGCTTCCCGCTGACCATGTGGTGCAGCTTCTGGTAGTAGATGACCCCGACAAAGATTTCGGCCTGGATCCGACGACCCGTCTTCCCGTCGTACATGACCTCCTTGCCGTTGGACTTGAAACCGTTCGCGACGAGGCCGTTCCGCAGGGACTCCTCCGTCTCCCCGCTGAAGGGGGTGCCGTCCACCAGCCGTCCTTCCATGGCCCCCACCTTCCCGCCGATGGTCTCCAGCACGTGGGCGACGGTCATCCGGCTCGGGATGGCGTGGGGGTTGATGATGAGGTCCGGGACGATGCCCGACTCGGTGAAGGGCATGTCCTCCTGGTTCGCGATGAGGCCAATGACTCCCTTCTGCCCGTGGCGGGAGGCGAACTTGTCCCCCAGCTCGGGCACCCGTT
>CAYFXO010000086.1:1510-6326 GCA_964347125.1 uncultured Methanomassiliicoccales archaeon
GCGCACGGTGACGGACGTCTCCCGGCGCTTCTGGGGGGTGAGGAAGTCCGTCTCCTCCTCGAGGAACCGGGGCGGCGACGTCTTCCCGATGAGGACCTCCCCGCCGTTCACCATGACCTCCGGGCTGATGAGCCCGTCATCCCCGCTCAGGCTCGCGTAGGACGTGTCCGCCCGGGCGCCCCGGACGTCGGGGGAGGGGATCTCGAAGTGGTCCTCCTGCCCGCCCGGGTAGCGGCGCTCCTCGGCGCGGTAGGTCCGCATGAAGGTGGAGCGGCCCAGGCCCCGGTCGATGCACGACCGGTTCATCACGACGGCGTCCTCCATGTTGTAGCCGTGGTGGGACATCACCGCGACGACGAAGTTCTGGCCCGCGGGGCGCTCGTTGAAGCTGACAAACTTCATGGTCTCCGTCTGCACGACGGGCTTCTGGGCGTAGTGCAACAGGTGGCCCCGCGTGTCTGGGCGGGTCCGGTAGTTGGACGCCCCCACGCCGAGGGACTGCTTCGCCATCCCCGCGCCCATGGTCACCCTCGGCGACGAGTTGTGCTCAGGATACGGGACGAGCCCGGCGCAGACCCCCAGGATTGCCAGGGGGTCGATCTCCAGGTGGGTGTGGTTCTCCGTGAGGAGCTTCCGGACCTCCATCGTGTCCTCGCAGTGGTGGCACCGCAGGAGGACGTGCTCCTCCTCGCCGCCGATGTTCACCCACTCCACGTCGCGGCGGCTCAGGGGCTTGTCGCAGTGCTCGCAGCGCCGCGGGACCTCGAAGGCGTAGGGCGCGATGTACGCGTCCTCCTCCTCCTCCGCGTCCGCCCACTCCACGAGGCCGCTCTCGACGAGGTCGCGAAGACGCATCTTCCCCATCGCGATGTCCTCGATGTGGCGGTTCGTCAGGGCCGTCCGACCGTCCCGCACCACGAGGAGGGGGCGCCGCACGCGGCCCTCGTCGCAGTTGATGATGACCTCGTTCATCCGGTCGTCGAAGCGGACGTTCACCTCGTCGGACAGGAGCCCCGTCTGCCGCCGCCCGCGGATCTCGGACGTGAGGTACAGGGGGTCGTCGTGGAGGCCCACCAGGTCCCCGTTCACGTAGATCCGGGTGAGCTCCGTCTGCTGGCTCTTCACTTGGCGGGTGTTCAGGTCCGCCAGGAGCATCTTCACCTCGTCCTCGGGGAACCCCTCGGAGACGTCGATGGTCAGGGCGGAGTTCTTCACCAGGCCGCAGTTCTGGCCCTCGGGGGTCTCGTTGGGGCACAGGCGCCCCCACTGGGTCGGGTGCAGGTCGCGGGCCTCGAAGTGGGGCTGGCTGCGGGTCAGGGGCGAGGTCACCCGCCGCAGGTGGCTGAGGGCGCTCATGTTGCTCGTGCGGTCAAGGAGCTGGGACACCCCCGCGCGACCGCCGACCCAGTTCCCCGTGGCCAGCGCGTGGAGCATCCGCTGCGTCAGCAGGTCCGGCCGGATGGCGGACTGGATGCGCACGTCCTTCCGGCGGGAGTAGCTCCGCTCCAGCTGGTACTTCAGGTCCTTGATGAGGTTGGAGAAGGAGACTCGGAACAGGTCCTCCATCAGGTCCCCCGCGAGCTTCAGGCGCTTGTTGGCGTAGTGGTCCTTGTCGTCCTCCGTCCGGATGCCCAGGGAGAGCTCCAGGATGCTCCGGGCGATCCGGCCCAGGAAGATGGCCTTCTTGATCCGGTCCTCCTCCCGGTCCCCCAGGTGGGGCAAGAGGGAGCGATCGAGGATGGAGGACACCTTCTTCTCCCGGTACTCCTTGGCCTGGCCCGTGGCGAACTTCTTCTCGAGCCAGTTCAGGGCGTCCGCCCGGGTGAAAATGCCCGAGGGCGGGTACAGCTTCTTGCCTTGCACCTCCTCGATGTTCGCGTAGACGATGTTGGACATCTCGGGAACGGAGACGATGGCGTCGAAGATCTCCCCGTCCTGCTCCATGCCCAGCGCCTTCATGAGGATGACCAGGGGGATCTGCCCGGAGGCGGTGGGGACGCTCACCACGAGCATGCCGTCCTTCTTCTTCTCCATCAACGTCAGCGCGCGGTAGCCCTCCCGCTGGGAGAAGACCTTCGCGACCTCGAGGCGGCGCCCGTAGCGCTCGCTGTACTCCACGAGGACGCGGTTCGGGGCCAGGTCCTCGAGGGAGATGAGGGCCCGCTCCGTGCCCCCGATGATGAAGTACCCGCCGGGGTCGTGGGGGTCCTCGCCGAGGAGGGTGAGCATCCGGTGATATTCCTCCTTGGAGGGCTCCACCACGTCCAGGAGGCGCTTGACCTCCGGGTCGTCGATGGCCCGCATCTTCTCCTGGAAGAGCTCGGTGATGTGGTCCTTGTCCAGCCCGCACAGGTGCCCCTTCACCATCATGGGGAGGTTCCCGATGTGGACCCGCTCCGGCTCCCTCTCCACCCCGTTCTCGATGACCGTGAACTCCAGCCAGATCTTCGCGGCGTAGTTCAGGTTCCGCATCCGCGCCTCCATCGGGGTGAGGAGGTTCTCGGAGCCGTTGGCCTCCTTGGCCTTGGGGATCTCCACGGAGATGGTCTGGCGGGAGTTGCTGTCGAGGCGGCCCCGGTCGTCCAGCTTGCGGCCGATGCGGACCTCTACGATCTCCCCCTCGGTCCGCTCCTCGTCGAGCTTGAAGAGCCCCCGCCGGTCGTCCTCGATGCTGGACCGGAGATTGTCCACGATCTTCTGCATCCGGGAGTTCGGGTTGTCGATGGTCGGCAGGAAGTCGTTGAAGCTGGCGATGTGCTGGTTGACGATGCTCCGTTCCTGGAAGAACGCGTCGATGACCTCTCTCACGTCCTCACCTCCCCACGACGAGGCGGTAGGCCTCCGACTCGAAGGCGGTCCGGCTCTTCCGCACGATCCGGATTACGGAGCCCTCCGGGATCTCCCCCTCCACGGCCTCCAGGATCTTGATGGCCGGGTCGTCCCTCCGGATCTTGGGGAGCTGGTCGCGCCCCACGCGCAACCGGTCCAAAACCTTCTCCGCGTCCTTCTCGCTGAGGAGGTGGTGCTCCGGGACCAGCTCATGCTCCAACACGTTGAACCTCACTACGCAGACCTCCATCTCACATTCAGCGGACCCTCTCAATCATCCTCGGCCTGGTGCGGACGCCTCCCGCCGCCCGGGCGGGCCCGCGGGGACTTTCGAGATTCCTCCGGAGAGGAGACCTGTTCGAACCCCGGACCACCTGGTTTCTCCCCGACCCTCCTTCCCCTGTGGCGGGGGGCAGGTCGGATAAAAGCCAGGTGCTCTTTCTAGGGACATGTTGTATGGGCGGCTCCACGCACGTCCTACCTAGCTAAGCTACGGGCCCGCGGCTCCTGGGGGCGGCTGAAGGCGAACGATAACCATTGTGCATGTCCTTCTTAACGTTTACGGTGTGGGAGGCCGTCGGAGGCCCAAGAGTGTGCATTCGGCGCGGGCCCCCTCTATATTTTTATTCAACATGGGGAAGAAAATACCCCTCGAACGGCACGTCTAAATAGGGGGGCCTGCCGGACGACCCACGACCAAGGGTTTTATACGTCCTGCAGTTTGGGGAGCCCGGTCCACGTGTCAGGTCAAGACCGGTGCAACTCGTGCGGCGTCGTCCTCCTAGGCCGAGGCTCGGCGACCTTCCTCTGCCCCAGCTGCGGGGAGGCCCCGATCGGCCGGTGCCCGCGCTGCCGCGACCAGAGCGTGACGTACGTGTGCGCCCAGTGCGACTTCCACGGGCCGTAGGTGATGGGATGGGACGCGTGGCCGTGACCTATCGAGTGCTGCCGGAGGGGGCCGAGGTAGACATGGGCGACCTCGTGCGGAGGGTGGAGGACTCCTACGGGGACGCCGTGGCCTCCTCGGAGGTGAAGCCCTTCGCTTTCGGCCTCCAGGCCCTGGAGGTGGTCCTGGTGATGGACGACGCGGAGGGCGAGGCGGAGGCGCGAGAGGGCGCGCTGAAGGCCCTGCCGGGCGTCCAGAGCGTCGAGGTGCTCCACCTCTCCCTCCTGTGAGAACCTCGGGTGAACCACCGACGAACATTCTTATAACCCCCCCAGGTTGAGAACATCAATGATCCCCCTCGACCTCACGGAGGACGTCTCCGGCTTCCTGGTCCAGTACGGACCCACCATCCTGGGAGTCGCGGGTCTCCTCGTGATCCTCCTCTACGGCCTGGCCTACATGGCCCGCCGCTTCGTGTACATGAAGATGCAGGGGAGCGAGTACCTGGACGAGGAGACCTTGGACATCGTCCATCGGATCCTCCAATGGGTCTGGATCGCCATCTTCGCCATCTTCATCCTCCTCGTCGCCCAGACGAGCATTCCCGAGATGAAGGACGCGCTCATCTTCGTCGTCGACCACGTCCCCGCGATCCTCGTCGTGGCCTACACCCTCCTCATCACGTTCGTCATGGTCCGCCTCATCACTCGCGTGGCGGCCCACATGCGGGAGCGCATGGAGACCCCCGAGGGCCCCGCCCCGACCCGCTCCATCGGCTACTTCGAGCTCACCCTGAAGTACGTCATCTACGCCCTGGGCATCCTCGTGGCCGTGGTGGGCGGCATCGCCGCCCTCCCCGAGTCCGAGGTGGACCCCTTCCAGCTCCTCATCGCCCAGCTCTTCAACCTCGAGACCCTGCTCCCGCCTGTCATCCTCATCGCCGTCGTCATCGTCGCCGGCTACGTGGGCATCCGCTTCTCCGAGTCCCTGCTGGAGGACCTGAAGGCCCGGTCCCGCAAGTTCAGCCCCCGCGTCATCGACGTCTTCAAGAGCATCGCCCGCTCCGGCATCTTCGCCGTCCTCCTCCTGGCCATCTTCTTC
>CAYFXO010000087.1:0-6321 GCA_964347125.1 uncultured Methanomassiliicoccales archaeon
GGAGAGGACCATGAGGAGCCTCGACGGGGTGAAGAAGGTCTCGGTGAAGTGCGCCTTGGAGCAGGCGACGGTGATCGTCGACGCCGACGCGGTCGGGGAGGCCCAACTCCGGAAGGCGCTGGACGACGCCGGCTACCAACTCGCGGGGATCGTCGGGCGGGAGGAGACCGGGCCGGCGAAGGACTTCCACCGCAAAGATATGGAGTACAAGAAGCGCATGACGATGCTGGCCATGGGCCTCGGGATTCCCGCCCTGGCCTTCAGCTGGGTGTGGGTGGAGATCGGCCTGCCCCAGTTCGTCTCGTGGCTGAACCTGCAGCACCTGTTCCTGATGATCCTGGCGACCCCCGTGCAGTTCTACGCGGGGCTGAAGTTCTACCGGGGGACGTGGAAGGCCCTGAAGAACCGGCGGGCCAACATGGACACCCTCATCGCGATGGGGACCACCGCCGCGTTCCTGTACAGCGTGGTCGTGACCCTGCTCCCCGGGATGCTCCCGTTGGACGCCCGCCACGTGTACTTCGACACCTCCGCCCTCATCATCGCCCTCATCCTCCTCGGGAACTACCTGGAGGCGAAGGCGAAGAGCGGCACCAGCGAGGCCATCAAGAAGCTCATGGAGCTCCAGGCGAAGACCGCCACCGTGGTCCGGGACGGGCGGGAGGTGGAGGTGCCCATCGAGGATGTCCGCATCGGGGACGTCGTCAGGGTGCGCCCTGGCGAGAAGGTCGCGGTGGACGGGACCGTCGTGCAGGGGCGCTCCTCCCTCGACGAGTCCATGGTCACGGGCGAGAGCATGCCCGTGGAGAAGGGCCCCGGCGACGAGGTCATCGGGGCCACCATCAACCGCACCGGGACGTTCACCTTCAAGGCCGTCCGGGTCGGGAGCGAGACGATGCTCGCCCAGATTATCCAGATGGTCAAGGAGGCTCAGGAGCAGAAGGCGCCCATCCAGCGCATCGCGGACCGGGTCTCGGCGTACTTCGTCCCCGCCGTGATCGCCATCGCCGTCGGGGCGTTCTTCTTCTGGTTCCTCGTCGGCTACAGCCTGTGGGTGCCCGCGGCGGTGTCCGCCCTCACCTTCTCCCTCCTCGTCTTCATCAGCGTCCTGGTGATCGCGTGCCCGTGCGCCCTGGGCCTCGCCACGCCCACCGCCATCATGGTGGGGACGGGCCTCGGGGCGGAGAACGGGATCCTCATCAAGGGCGGGGAAGCCCTGGAGACCGCCCACAAGATTCAGGTCGTCGTCTTGGACAAGACGGGCACCCTGACCCGCGGGACCCCGGAGGTCACGGACATCCTCCCCGCGGAGGGCTGGGAGGCCCGTGGGCTCCTGGCACTGGCCGCCGCCGCGGAGACGGGGTCGGAGCACCCCCTGGCGGAGGCGGTCCTCAAGGCCGCGAAGGCCCGGGAAATCGAGCTGGCGGAGGCCACCGACTTCGAGGCCGTGCCCGGCCACGGCATCCGGGTGAGGCTGGGGGGCACCCCCGTCGTCCTGGGGAACCGGAAGCTCCTCCGGGAGAGCGGCGTGGACCTGGCGGCGTGGGAGGCGCAGGTGGAAGACCTGGAGTCGGAAGGGAAGACGGCCCTCCTCGTGGCCCGCGAGGGACGGATGGCGGGCGTCATCGCGGTCGCCGACACCCTGAAGCCCAACGCCCGGGCGGCGGTGCGGCAGCTCCAGAAGATGGGCATCGAGGTCCTCATGATCACCGGGGACAATGAGCGCACCGCGAAGGCCATCGCGAAGCAGGTGGGCATCACCCGGGTCCTCGCGGAGGTCCTGCCGGAGGACAAGGCGGACCAGGTGAAGGCCCTCCAGGCGGAGGGCAAGGTCGTCGCCATGGTGGGAGACGGGATCAACGACGCCCCCGCCCTGGCCCAGGCCGACGTGGGCATCGCCATCGGGAGCGGCACCGACGTGGCCCTGGAGACCGGGGACATCGTCCTCGTGCGGGACGACCTGATGGATGTCGCGGCGGCCATCCAGCTCAGCGGGAAGACCATGTCGAAGATCAAGCAGAACCTGTTCTGGGCCTTCGGCTACAACACGGCGGGCATCCCCATCGCGGCGGGGATCCTCTACCCCCTCGCGGGGCTCCTGCTATCTCCCATCATCGCCGCGGCGGCGATGGCCATGAGCTCCATCTCGGTCGTCACGAATTCCAGCTTGCTGAAGCGATACAGGCCGGAGGCGAAGCGGCTCGCCGCTCGGGCCGCCCGGGCCCCCCAGGCGGTCCCCGCCCCGGCCGCGTGAAGGAAAGGAGGTGAACCAGGATGGCTGTGGATCCCATCTGCGGGATGACCGTCGACCCCGCGAGCGCCGCGGCGACGTCGGAGTACGAGGGCGAGACCTACTACTTCTGCGCCGTGGGCTGCAAGAAGCGGTTCGAGACGGACCCCGCGAAGTACGCACACTGAGGAGTTTAGGCGGGCGGAAATTTCATATCCGCCGAGGCCCCATCGGGGCGGCGAAGGCGGCGACTGTGGACCTGCGAGCGTTTCTGCGAAAGGTGACGTGGAGCAAGCCGCTCCTGGCCCTCTTCCTCGTGGGCCTCGTGTGGTCCCTCTCCCTGTTCATCGTGCCCTTCACCCTTTCACCGGGGACCGTGGCGAACCTGAACGGTTGGGCGAACCGCGTGGACTACGCGGACCTGTGGTACACCCTACCGCCCTACCCGATGGTCATCTATTTCCTCGGGGACGCCCAGTGCCACCAGATTTCCGACCGCACGATCTACCTCAACGGGAACGAGATGCCCGTGGACGCCCGGGACGTGTCCATCTACGTGTTCGGGACGGTGGCCCTCTTCGGGGCGATGTTCATCCAGCCCTCGACGGACGCGGTGCAGACGTTCATGCGGGCCTTCCCCCGCCGTTTCCGCGAGACGGTGCGGCGGCGGATGAGCCAGGGGCTGTTCATCGGGCTGTTCATCGTCCTCATGCTCCTCCCGGTGGCCCTGGACGGGACGATCCAGCTGCTCACGGAGTACGAGAGCACCAACGTGAAGCGGGTGCTGACGGGGATCCCCGCGGGGATCATGGCGGGGCTGCTCCTGGGGTCCCTCCTCCTCTCCATGCGCCAGTTCTCCCTCGCCCGGAAGGAGATGGAGCGGCGGATGGCGGTCCCTCCCGAGGTGGAGGCGGCGGTGGAGGAGGAGTTGAAGAACCCGTAGAACTGTGGAATTCCTCATTTTAATATGGGGGGCGAGCTTGGACCCCCGATCGACATGAAGATCCTGCAGATCGCCACGGTCGGAGACGACGTGGACCCCATCATGGTGGGCATCCGCGAGTACCCCGTGAGCAAGCTCGTCCTGGTGTACGACGACCACGACACGGAGAACGTCATCGACCTCACGGAGAAGCTGGCCCCGCTGAAGCTGGACATCGAGCGACGCCCCGTGAAGGGGGACCTCCTCATGGGGATCCTCCGGGTCGTGGGCGAGGTCGTCATGGACCAGGGCCTCCAGTACGACGACGTCATCATCAACGTGGGTAGCGGGAACAAGATCATGTCCTGCGCGGGCATCAGCGCGGCCTTCGTGAACGGGCTGAAGGCCATCCACGTGCACGACGACCGCCCCATCCAGCTCCCCGTCCTGAAGTTCAGCTATTCCGAGCTGGTTTCCGAGAGCAAGCTGAAGATCCTCGCGGCGCTGAAGGAGACGGGGGGCTCCGTGGAGTCCCTGAACGACCTCAGCGAGGGCTCCGGGGTGGAGAAGTCCCTCCTCAGCTACCACATCCGGGGCGGGCGGGACTCGAAGGGCCTGGAGGAGCTGGGCCTGCTGGAGATCGACCGGGGCGTCCAGGGGCGGCTCAAGATCAGCCTGACCCCGATGGGCAACCTCATGCTGATGGGGCGGGAAGAAGAGGTCACCGCCTAGCTCTCGAGGGCGCGGGCCACCGCCTCCTCCGGCGTGTCCACGGGGACGAACTCGTCCTCGGGCACGGCTTGCCGCAAGGCGGGCCAGCTGCGGAGGGCGATGACGCGCTTCCCTTGGTCCAGGGCGTGGGCGATCTCGCTCAGGGTGCCGTAGCTGCCGTCCACCGCGATGAGGGCGTCCGCCGTGCGGACGATGATGAGGTTCCGGGCGGTGCCCATGGCGGTGACGATGGGGAGGGTGACGTAGGGGTTGGCGTCCGCCTTTGACGCCGTGGGGAGGACGCCGATGGTGGTGCCTCCCGCCTCCGCGGCGCCCTGGCACGCGGCCTCCATGACCCCTCCGAGCCCGCCGCAGATGAGGACGGCGCCGCTCTCCGCGATGCGGCGGCCCACCTCCCGGGCGGCTTCCAGGGATTCGGGTCCCGCGGCCTCGCCGCCGATGACCCCGATGATCTTCGCGGGCATGGGACGGGGGTAAGCCCTCGGTGTGCCTTCAATGTGACGCGGCCCCCGCGGGGGTCACTGCTCCTTTTGGCATGACATCCTGCCAAAGAGCGCGGCTTCCCTGGAGGAGCGATGGCCCTTTTGGCGTGACATCCTGCCAAAGAACGATGGCAAACGGGCGCCGCGAGGAAAGGTTAAAACGCCCGCGCTCTTTGGAAGCCCGGATGGCCAAGAAGCGGAAGAAGGAGAAGGAGGAGAAGGTCGTCTTCAAGCCCCCCGAGTTCGACGAGGTCAAGTTCATGCAGGACGAGATCCTCGCCGCAAAGGTGGGCTTCGCGGCCGCCGCCTTCGCCATCCCGCTGGCGGGCGCCTCCTACGGCCTCACCCTCGCCGGCCTCCCCATCATCGCGTTCTTCGTGGGCCTCGGCGGCCTCTTCCTCATGCGTCCCTACTTCGAGCTCCTGGGCTTCGAGACCTCCGAGTGGGAGCGGAAGTCCTGGGCGGGCCACGGCGCCGCCTACTTCTTCACCTGGCTCGCGGTGTGGGTCCTCCTCGTCAACGCGCCCTTCACCGACCTCGTCGGCCCCTCGATCCAGCGGGTGACCGTCTCCAACCCGGAGATGGCCGACACCGAATCCGTCGGACGGAATGACCAGGTGCTGGCCAACGTGACGACCACGGACTCCCCCCTCACCATCGAGGCGTGGATCGGTGACAATCAGGCCCTCGACCCCGGGAGCGTCCGTCTCTCCATCGGTGGACAGCCCGGGCTCCCCATGAGCCCGGTGGGCGCCCACACCTACCGCTACGCCATCACCAACTACACCCTCGGCACGCGCATGTCCATCACCCTCTCGGCGTCGGACCAGGCCGGTCACACGTCGGAGTTCTCGTTCACGCTGACGGCCACGTGAGACGAGTCACCGCTCCCAGGGGAACCGGTGATCCAGCAGGTCCGTGACCGCCGGGAGCAGGTCCTCCTCGAAGACCGCCTCACCGGACACGACCTCGACCCCCCTCTCGACCATCGGGCCGATGTCCTTCCCCAGACTCAGGCGCGCCAGCTCCGCCTCGAGGAGTTCCGATGCCTTGGGGTACTCCCTCCGAAGGTCCACGACCCATCGGTGGCCGTGCACGTGGGGCGGCTTCAACGTCCGCGGGTGCTCCCGCCATTTCTTCAGGAAGTCGTCCACGTGCTTCGACCCCACCGGGGGACCCTGGTGCACGCGGACTGCGGGCAGCGTCCCCGCCTGGAGCTCGAGGAGGATGGCGTCCCGGGGCCCGAGGGACCGCACCACGCTCCGCACCACCCGGAAGTCGTGACCCTTCAGGAGGTCCGCGATGGCCTTCTCCGCCTTCCGGAGCTGGGGATACAGGATGTCGTCCACCACGTCCGGCTCCTCGAACATGATCCCGACGATCGCCGTCTCCCGCTCCGCCACCCGCGCCTTCGCCTCCGCCGCCGGGAGGATTGGCTTCTCCTTGGGGTAGAAGAACGCCTCCCGGGGCTCCCGCAGGTACTCCCCCGCGGCATGGATGAAGCGCCCCAGCGCCCCGACGGAGACCGCCGACGCGGCGTTGCGGGTGGCGTCCACAGGGTCGACGAGCACGAGAGGCGCCTCGAAGGCGGCGGGCGCCTCGGTGAGGGGCACGACCGCCCCCGGCTGCCATTCCGCCGCCGCCTCCAGGACCCCTCGGAAGCTACCGTACGCGAGCACGAGAAGCTCGACCATGTAGCCCGAGAATCCCTCCACCTTCGCCTCGGCCCCGTACACCCCGACGCCCTTCATGAATCGCTTGAGGAGCCGGACCTCGTCCCTCCCCGGCGCTTCCAGGTGCTCCACCACGTAGGCCGCGTGGAAGGGCGTGCGGTCCACCGCCGACATCTTCTCGGAGGCCTCCCGGAGGTCGTAGCACGGGACCACCTCCGCCTCCAGGCCGTCGAAGGTCCCGCGGGTGTAGGGGTGCTCGGCGTACCGCACCTCCCGGTCCTC
>CAYFXO010000088.1:0-6308 GCA_964347125.1 uncultured Methanomassiliicoccales archaeon
GTCCCCGCGAGGGCGTAGGCCACCACGAGGGGCGGGGAGGCCAGGTAGCTCGCCCGGACGTGGGGGTGGATGCGCCCCTCGAAGTTCCGGTTCCCGCTGAGGACGGAGGCGGCCACCAGGTCCGCCCCCGTCACGGCATCCGCCACCTCCGTCGGGAGGGGGCCGCTGTTCCCGATGCAGGTCGTGCAACCGTAGCCGACGACGAAGAAGCCCAGGGCTTCCAGGGCGCCCATCAGCCCCGCCTCCTCCAGGTAGTTCGTCACCACCATGGATCCAGGGGCGAGGCTCGTCTTCACGTGGGGGGGCACCCGCAGGCCCCGCTCCACGGCCTTCTTCGCCAGGAGGCCCGCACCGAGCATGACGGAGGGGTTGGAGGTGTTCGTGCAGCTCGTGAGGGCCGCGATGACCACGGCGCCGTGGCCCAGGGTGGACTCGGAGCCGTTCCAACGCACCGTGGCGGTTCGGGCGAGGGCGTCCTGGGACAGGCCGAAGCCCCGCTCCATGGGGGGCGTCGTGAGGGCCTCCCGGAAGGCGGCCTTCATCCGAGGCAGGGCGATCCGGTCCTGGGGCCGGTTGGGGCCCGCGAGGCTGGGTTCCACGTCGCCCAGGTCTAGCGCGACGGTCTCGGTGAACGACGGGGTCGGCGCCTCCGCCGCGCGGAAGAGGCCCTGGGCCTTCGCGTACGCCTCCGTGAGGCGGGCCTCGGCCTCCCGGCCCGTGAACCGCAGGTACTCCAGGGTGCGCTCGTCGATGGGGAAGTACCCGACGGTGGCCCCGTACTCCGGGCACATGTTGCTCACCGTGGCCCGGTCGGGGACGCTCATGGAGGGGAGGCCGTCGCCGTAGAACTCCACGAACTTCCCCACCACCCCCTTCTCTCGGAGGATCTGGGTCACCGTCAGGACCAAGTCGGTGGCCGTCGCCCCCTGGGCGAGCTCCCCGCGCAACTCGAAGCCCACGACCTCCGGGGTGAGGATCGTGACGGGCTCGCCGAGTATGGCGGCCTCCGCCTCGATGCCGCCCACGCCCCAGCCCACGACGCCGAGGCCGTTGACCATGGGGGTGTGGGAGTCGGTGCCCACGAGGCTGTCGGGGAGGGCGACGGCGCCGCCGTTGTCCTCCCGGAGGGTGACGACGGACGCGAGGTACTCCAGGTTCACCTGGTGGACGATGCCCGTGGCGGGGGGGACCACCCGGAAGTTCCGGAAGGCGTTCTTGCCCCAGTGGAGGAACTCGTACCGCTCCCGGTTCCGTTGGAACTCGATCTCGGAGTTCAGGCGGAGGGCGTCGGGGCTGCCGAAGCGGTCCACTTGGATGGAGTGGTCGATGACCAGGTCCACGAGGATCCGGGGCTGGATGCGGGCGGGGTCCCCGCCCAGGCGGCGCATGGCGGAGCGCATCGCCGCCAGGTCCACGAGGCTGGGGACGCCCGTGAGGTCCTGGAGAATCACCCGCGAGGGTTTGAACGGGACCTCCGCGGCGGCGGGGCGCGTCGGGTCCCAGGCGGCCAGGTTTTCGATGTCCTGGGCGGTGACCGCGAACCCGTCCTCGTTCCGCAAGAGGGACTCTAGGAGGATTCGGATGGAGTAGGGGAGGCGGGGGACCTGGCCCAGCCCCCGCTCCTCCAGCGCGTCGAGGGCGTACAGGTGGGCCTTCCGTCCCGCGGCATCGAACGGGGTCCGGGCGCCATACGTGTCGTGGGTCGCGCGCATCGTGGAGGCCTCCTGGGACCCCCGGGGGAACCCCGCGGGAAGGTCCCCTGGTTTACCGGCTCCGT
Organism: uncultured Methanomassiliicoccales archaeon; assembly: GCA_964347125.1. Classification (GTDB taxonomy): domain Archaea; phylum Thermoplasmatota; class Thermoplasmata; order RBG-16-68-12; family CAYFXO01; genus CAYFXO01. The sequence continues at coordinate 1,778 of CAYFXO010000088.1, forward strand.
GCTTAATAGGGTTCCGTTCGGCGGAGGAGTGTGTGCTAGGGTTCGTGACGCGAGGGCGCCTGGAAACCGCCCGCTCCCATGGCGACCCAAGGCTCCTTCTGACCGATCCGTCGGGGCCCACCGGACAGCACCGCCATCCGCACGCAGTGGCGGGAGCAGAACGTTTGGAGTCTCCCGGGACCATAGAGGAGATAGTACGCCTTGTCGTCGCCCATGCCCATCCGACAGTACGCGCAGAAGCGCTCTGCGACTCCCATCTCCATCTCCAGGCCACACATCGGGCAGGAGGGGACCCCTTCCATCACTCCGCCTCCTGAAGGTGCTCGAAGTTGTACATGCAGGCCACGCTGCAGAAGTGGGTGGGGGAGCCCTCCTCCGGCAGCAGGATGATGTGGGGGTACCAGTCTCCCCCTAGCCTCATCCCGCAGACGCCGCATGTGGCGACGGCCGATTCGCCGTCCTCCTCCTTTCCACAGTAGGGGCAACGGGGCTCCGGGACTGCCGGAGTTGGGGAGGGGGACAAGAGCTTCATCCCGCGGCCCCCGCGGGGCCGTCGCGATTGCAGGATTCCGACGTCGTCCCGATCAGTCGGCTCCGCCGCGGCGACGGCGTCTCCCGAACCGTTCCCGCCCGTCCCACGAGCGGGCATTGACTGTAAGATAGATGTGAGCTTCTCCTTACATTCGTAAATGTCTCTCTCCATGAACGGGACGGGTTGAGGCTTGAGGAGCGGCTCACCTGAGGGGAGCCAGACGCCCGGCCGGGCGCACAAACGTCAAGAAGCCCCGGGTCATTCGCATCCGCCACGAGGGTGGGTCTCCAGTAGGGGGGATGGGAGTTGAGGAAGACCATAGCCATAGCGGTGAGCTTCGCGATCTTCGTTATCGTGGCGTCGCACCTGAGCCCGAGTGTGAGTGCGGCGGGCGTCGGCCCGCCGAAGGGCCCAAGAGGGGACATTCCGACGCCCTAGTCCCAGCTCACCTTCAGGAGGACGCCCACCGCCACGAGTTGAAGGGTCTGGAGGATCAACATGGGGAGGGCCACGTCCGCCTTGAACCCCTGGGCCTGGAGGGAGAGGTTCGAGTAGACGGCGAACAGGTTCTGGGCGAGGAGGACGGCGGCGAAGATCATGAGGCTCAGCCCGAAGGCCGTCGCCACCTGCCGGTAGTTCCGCGCGTAGAGACCCAGGAGCACCACGAGGACCCCGCTGCTCGCCAAGGCCAGGACCACATTGATCGTCCAGAGGCTAACCATCGTTCCCACCCGTTTCACTCGTATCGGCCATCTTACCGCTTTTCCCAAGCTTCTCCCAAATCCGCCGGAAGGTGTCGAGATCGCGCTCGAACCAGGGCATGAGGAAGTAGAGAACGCCGTAGCCCGCCCGCATCGACGGCTCGACGAGGCGGTTCTTCTCCAGCACCCGCAGGTGGTGGCGGATCGTCTTGTAGTCCATCGCCAGCGACTTCGCCAGCTCGTTGGCGTTATAGGGGCGGTCCGCCAGGAGTTCCAGAATCCGTCCCCGGGTCAGGCCGCCCCGGGTGCCCACCAGGAGGTGCCAGAGCAGGCGCTCCATTGGGGCAAGCCAAAGGACTCGGGGTATATAGGGGGCGACGATGCCGCGTCAGAGGAGACGGACGACAAGGCTCGAGCTGGGGGGTGGGAACCTTGTCCGTCCAGACTGTGAGGTGCCTAAATCTCTCGGACGACGGACTGGACCTTGGCGGCGAGCTCTGGGGTCGCTTCCAGGCCGTGGACGTCCTGGGCGTGGGCCGCCGCCTTCTGGACGACCTCCTCGGTGGTCTCTCCGGAGGCCTTGAATCCGCAATCCATTCCGAGGTCCGCGCAATCCATCTGCTTGGGCATGGTATCGGGTGCGCCTACCCCGGGGCCCCTTAAGTAGGTGACCTTCAAGCGGCGGGCCGGGGCTCCAACCCCGCGCCGCCAGCCCCAGGTCGTCCGAACCGTTGCCATACGGACTCAACCAAACGATAAGTATCGTCCTCGGGATGCCCCCGACGTGGGGCCCATCGTCATCGTCGGAGACGTCCACGAGGGCGTCAGCTTCGGCTACCGCGTGAACCCCGAGACGGGCATCTCCGAGCGGGCGCTGGACCTCCACCGGAACTTCGTCCGCGCCGCGGAGCACGCCATCGAGGCGGGCGCCTCTCTCTTCATCATCGCGGGCGACCTGTTCGACCGGCCCCACGTCGCCCCCATCTTCCGCGAGATGGTGCGGACGGACGTGGTGGAGCCGCTGCTGGAGGCCGGGGTCGAGGTGTGGATCCTCGCGGGGAACCACGACCAGCCCCGCTCCTTCGCCCGCTCCACCTCCCTGGACGACTTCCGCGGGTACGCGGGCGTGGAGATCTTCCGCCGCCCGGCGACGGCGGTGCGGGATCTGCGCGGCCGCGCGGTGGGCTTCGTCCTCCTGCCCTACCTCCACCCCCAGCAGATCGCCATCGAGGTCCGGAAGGGCCTGGGGGAGGAAGTGCCCCGGGAGCAGGCCTTCGACCTGGGGCGGAAGATGTGGCGGGAGTGGCTCCGGAAGGCCGCCGAGGCGCTGGAGGCGGAGTACACCCTCCTCCTCGGGCACTACCACTTCGAGGGATCGAAGCTCTCCTCCTACTTCGCGCCGGAGCACCTGCCGGGGGAGTTCTCCCTCACCCGGGACATGGTGCCCGACGCGGTGGACCTGGCGGTGTTCGGCCACATCCACCTCCACCAGACGCTGGGGGACAAGATCGTCTACACGGGCGCCCCCGAGCGAATCGACTGGGGGGAGCGGGGCCAGGAGAAGGGGTTCGTGATGGTCGACCCCGCCCAGGGGAAGTGGCAGTTCGTCCCCCTCCCGGCCCGGGAGATGGTCCACGTGGAGGCCCTCGTCCCCCTGAGCTCCGCGGACCCCACGGGGGACGTGCTCCGGGCCCTCCCCGACGACGTGGCGGGGAAGCTCGTCCGGCTCATCATCCGAATCCACGAGGGGCAACGGGGCCTCATCGACGAGGAGCGGATCGCCGCGGCCCTGAAGGAGGCCTTCCACTACGACCGCGCCTACGAGACGGTGGAGAAGGAGACCGTCGGGGTGACGGCCTTCACCATGGACCCGTTCCGGTTGTTCGACGAGTTCGTCGGGAACAACTACGGGGAGCACCCGCGGGTGGAGGCCATCCGGGAGGTGGGGGAGGGCATCCTGCGGGAGGTGCTCGGGTGACCGCCGCCGCGGACGGCTTCGTCATCGAGGAGATCCGCCTGGACGGCTTCATGCGGTACCTGACCCCCACCGTCCTGCGGTTCCCCGAGAAGTTCACCGTGCTCACGGGGTCCACGGGCGCCGGGAAGACGACGATCCTGGACGCCATCACCTTCGCCCTGTTCAAAGCGACCTCCCGCACAGACCTGCAGACGGTCACCATGGCGGACGTGTGCCGCCCCGGGGGCTCGGTGCACGTCGCATTCCGCCAAGGCGGGCACCACTACGAGGTCGGCCGGGGCCTGAGCTCGAAGGGCGCCGCGTACGTGGAGTTCCGCCAGGACGGGGAGGAGGTCCCCGGGAGTATCCTGGAGGTCGACCGGGCCATCCAGGAGGTCATCGGCCTCGACTACAAGGGCTTCCTGAACTCCACCTTCGTGCGGCAGGAAGAGATGAAGGAGCTGGGGCGGGCCACGGCCTCCGCGCGGCTGGGGATCTTCCAGAAACTGTTCCGCCTGGAGACCTTCCAGAAGGCCCAGGACCGGGCAAAGGCGGCCTTGACGGGGGTCTCCGGCGAGGTCGATCGGAAGGAAGCGGAACTGTCCGTCCGGCGGGAGCAAGTGGAGGAGCTGCCGCTCATAGTGGCCAACGCGAATGTGATGGAGGACCGCGTCGCGGCCCTTAGAAAGGAGCGGGAGGCCCTGGGCGCCCAAGTGACGGCCCAGGAGGCGCTCGTGAAGGATCGGGAGGCGGGGCACGAGGCGTACCTGAAGGTCATACACTCCCTGGAGAACCTCGGCACCGAGCTGGAGGGGGTCGAGAAGCGGGCCGCCAAGGCTCGTGCGGAGCGGGAGTCCATCGCGGGGTTGAAGGAGGTCGTCCAGCACCTCACCGAGGAGACGGCCCGGCACGACGCCCTCTTGGAAGAGGGGGAGTCGCTGCGGCAGCTCCAGACGGACCACGCGCTGGCCGCGAAGGACGTGGAGGGGGCCAAGGACCAGCTGAGGCAGACGGACGCCCAGTGGCGGGAGAAAGAGACCGCCTTGGAGACCCAGATTCAGACCGAGGAGGCCCGCATCGCGTCCCTGAAGACCGCCCTGGGCGCAGAGGAGTCCTTCGCCCTACTGCGGCGGGAGGGGGCCCTCAGCGAGCGCATCGTGCGGATCGCGAAAGAGATGGAGTGGCTCGCGGGGCGGAAGAAGCTCCTCTCCCAAATCCGGCAGGAGCTTGCGGACACCGAGTCGGAGATGGGGCAGGTCACCGCGAAGACCGGTGGAATCACCGCGGACGCCTTCGTCGTGGACGAGATCCGGAGCCGCGTGGCGCAGCTGCGGGACGAGT
>CAYFXO010000089.1:0-6146 GCA_964347125.1 uncultured Methanomassiliicoccales archaeon
TACACGAACGCGAGCCTGGTCCGGACCCACGGCAAGCGCGCCGTGCTGGCCCTCGTGGCCCGGGGCGTGGGCCCCGACACGGCCACGCGGATCCTCCGGGTTCCCCACGTCGACGAGCTGGAGTTCCTACGAGCCATCCTCGCGGCCGAGGTGAACTACGCCCGGACGAGGAGGTTCTGGGACTAGCCCTCGTTCGCGGCGACCTCGCGGGCCGCCGACCGGGCCATCTCCTCGAGCTTCGTCACCGTGTGGGAAAACTCCTCCCGCACGCCTTGGACGATATGCTCCAGGGGCGTGAGGGAGTACACGTAGGCGAGCTTCTTGGTCGCCGTCACGGTGACCTCCCGCTCCAGAATTCCCTTGCGGACGAGAACCGACAGGGCGTGCCGCACGCTCCGCTCCGATCGGCGGACGCGGGCCACGAGCTGGCGCACCCCCAGCTTCTTCCGGCCCTCCGCCAGCACGTCCACGATGCGGGACGCGGTCTGGGGGAGATCGTAGATCCTCGCGAGGAGGGCCGCGAGCTTGCCAGACTCCGGGCGCGCAGAGCGGGGGCTCATCAGAGAAACGTAACGGTCGTCTGATATATGAAGTTGACGCTTCCAACGTCCGCATGCTGCGATAACAATATAGGAAACACTTTATAACCTGAATCCTTTGGCCCCGCCGGTCCTTGTCGTGAGCGTCATCCAGCGCCTCTGGGGAGGGAACGGGACCTCTCAAGAGCCCGCGAACGGCGGAACCCCCATCGTTCTCACCGCCTCGCGGGCGGAGTGCAGCAACTACAGCGGGGACCCCTTCGCCGCGTTCCTGGCGGTCTTCCCCGAGAAGGTCCTGCCCAGCGTCATCATGCGGAACGACTGGTTCCACCCCGGGGAGCACAACCCGGACGGCACCGCCCGCTTCGTCCCCTACGGCCTCCGAAAGATCGAGGCCCTCCTGAAGGACGCGCTCGGGGAGGAGGCCGTCGCGGTGGTACACCCGGACAACCTGGGGAAGTTCGTGGGGCCCAAGACGAAGGTCGTGGGCATCTCCAGCATGGACCCCATGGGCCTCGCTTACGTGAGCATGACCTACAACTCCATGATCGCCGTCGGCGGTGAGTCGGTGGACGCCCGGGAGTTCCGGCGCCTCATGGAGGAGCCCGTGTTCCGCCAGTACGATCCCACCGTAATCCTCGGCGGGGCGGGGGCGTGGCAGGTCCGGGACGCCGGTAAAGTGGAGGAGTACGGGATCGACGTCTTGGTCCATGGCGAGGCGGAGGAGACGGTGGCGGACCTGTTCCGGAAGGCCCTGAACGGGGACGGGCTCCCCGCGGAGGTCCGGGGCCACCGCTCGCCCCACGAGAACATCCCCCTGATCCGCGGGGGCACGACCCTCGGGCAGGTGGAGATCACCCGGGGCTGCGGCCGCGCCTGTCAGTTCTGCTCCCCCACCCTCCGCGACCGGTGGTCCTTCCCCCTGGAGCACATCATGAGGGAGGTCGCCGTCAACGTGGAGGCCGGGGCCGATTCCGCCTTCATCGTGACGGAGGACTTCATGCTCTACAGGTGCGGCCCCAAGTTCTACCCGAACGCGGACGCCCTCTACGAGCTCTTCAAGAGCATCGCGGACTACCCGGGCATCGACTACATCCACCTCTCCCACATCAGCATCACCCCCGTGGTCCAGAACCCGACCGCCATCGAGCGCATCTCCCCCATCCTCATGGAGAAGACCCGCTACACGCCGGAGTTCCGCTCCAACTACAAGGAGCCCTTCATCTCCGTCCTCTACGGCCTTGAGACGGGGTCCGTGGACCTCATCCGCCGCTACTTGAAGGGGAAGGTGTACCCCTACAAGCCCGAGGAGTACCACGACATCGTCCTCATGGGCACGGAGATCCTGAACGACAACGGGTGGAAGCCCATGGCCACCCTGATTACGGGCTGGCCCAAGGAGACGGAGCGGGACGTGGACCAGACCCTCCACCTCATCGACAAGATGCGGGACGTGGACCTGAAGGTGTTCCTCACCCCCCTCCTGTTCATCCCGTTCGAGCTCACGCGGATGGCCCACGAGAGCACGGTCCCCCTCCGTCACCTCACCGAGGCCCAGTGGGACCTCATCGCGGAGTGCTGGAAGTTCAACATCGAAGTGTGGGACCCGAAGCGGCAGCCCTTCTTCTCCCTCGCCGCCCTCCTCACCTACGCGTTCTACTACCGGTGGAAGCACGGGCGAAAGGTGCTCAAGCCCATCCTGACCATCGCGGGCCTCCGACCCTTCTTCGGCGGGACCTCCCGCCGGTGCGACCCGCGCCTCTGCGCCGAGGCGGCCGTGGAGGGGCTCACCGCGGAGGAAGAGGTGTTCCGGGCGGGCGACCAGGAACTCATCCAGATCGGCAGCCCCGAGGCGGCGGAGATCCCCCCGGAGTACATCCACTGATCATTCCGTGTCGATCTGGAACTGGACGTTCATGCCCTTCAGGGTCTGGTGGACCTTGTCCGCCAGCCAGATGGCGTCCTCCACCTTCGCCCCTCCGTCCCACTCGTAGATGAAGTCGTAGTTCCCCTTGGTGGGCTTGAAGCCGATGTTCTGGAGGCGGGTAACAATCTCCGAGGGCATGGACCCCTCGCTGTTGAACGTCACCGTGAGGTACGAGATCATCCGGTTGCGAAGCCGCAGGGGGCTAGATAAGGTTTTCAGCTACCCTTGGAGTCGGCGCTCCGCCTCCCGGATGGCGGCCTTCGCCCGGTCGTAGTCGCCCTCCATCATGGCCCGGTCCGCGATGTCGATGATCGGGAGGACCACCCCCCGGTTCTCCGGGTCCGCGGACAGCCGCAGCTCCTCCAGGGTCTCGGAAAGGGCTTTGTGGGTCTCCCGGACGGAGGCGGCGTCCTGTCGCGCGCGGTTCGCGAGGCCCTCTGCCTCCTTCCAGCGCCCCCGCCGCAGCGCCTTCCCGGCGCTGGCCAGGATGTCCCGCTGGGCGTCGGTCTGGAAGCCCCAGGACTCCGCCTGGGCGACGATGGCCTCCGCCGCGCGCAGCGTCTGGAGGCCCTCCCGGTAGCGGTCCCGGACGTCGGCCAGGTGGTCGTCCAGCGTGTCCAGGGCGCCGATGGCGGGGGTCAGCTCACCCTCCTCCAGGAGCGTCCGGCCCCGGTGCAATTCCGATTCCAAATCCGCGGTGGGGGCCCTCTCCTCCTTCAGGGCGGCGACGGCCAACCGCAGCTCCTCGTGGCGTCCCACGGCGCGGAGGGCGTGGCGGACAATCTCCCGCGTCTCCTCCAAGGCGCGCTCGGCCAGCTCCTGGGCGGTCTCGTGCTCCCCCAGGGTGAGGCGGCGGTCCGCCTCTTCCGCGGCGGTGAGGGGCTCCCCCAGGAGCCGCTCCCGCAGGGCGAGGCCTCGGATCAGCTCCTGGCCCTCCTCGAGGGTCTCCACCTCGTCGTGGAGGATGGACAGGGCCCGCCGCGCCTTCACCACGTTCTCCGCCATGCGTTCATAGTTATCGACGGCGGCCGCGGCGGCGGAGGCGGCGCTCCCGTAGGTGGGGATGGGGACCCCCTTCACGACCTTCTCCCCTTCGAAGAGGGTCCGAATCTCTTTCAGCGCCGCCTCGCCACGGGACACGTCCACGTCCGCCTGCCGGAGGCGCTCCAACAGCTCCTCAAGGCGGTCCATGGCCTCCACGGCGTCCTGGCGCTCCGTCACGAGCTTCTCCGTGAGGCGCTGGACAGTCTCCACCCGGCGGACCGCCTCGTCGTAGCGGCGCTTCGCAATCCGCTTCTCCACGCCACGGATCAGGACGCGGAGGGCCGAGACGTCCACGCCGTCGTGCTGGGCGGCGTCCACCGCGGCCACCGCCTCTTCGAGCGCCGCTTCGGCGCCTTCCTTGCGCTTCCTCCCGAACGGCAACGGGCGTCCCTCCTGTCCAGACCCCAGGAGGTTATTCGTCCCCGGGCACTTAAAGGCTCAGGAGGCCCGTTCGCGCCGGGCCGCGGGAACTGCCGCGATACGTTTATATGAAGAGGGAGGCTAGTCTCCCATCCCATGGCGGAGGAGACGACCATCGAGTGCTCCGTCTGCGGCGTGGAGAACCCCGCCGGGACCCAATTCTGCAACGGCTGCGGCATGCGCATGGACCTCGTCAAGGGGCCGGAGGAGGACGAGGAGGTCGACCAGCTCCTCCAGGACCTCATCGAGATTGAGGAGGCCCCCGAATCGGCCGGGGAGGAAGCCCTGGACCTGGACATGGAGATCGTCGACGACCTCCTGGACTCCCTGCTGATCGAAGAGGAGGAGGCTCCCCCGCCCCCGCCCGCGGAGGAAGGGGTAGAGGAGTTCGAGTGCCCCATGTGCGGCGCCTCCCTGCCCATCGAGGCCATGAACTGCTCCGAGTGCGGGGCGGAGTTCGAGGAGGTCGTGGAGGCCCGACCGCCGCCGGTGGTCGTGCCGCCGGAGGACGAGGAGGAGGTCACGCCCGAGGTGGAGGTCACGGAGGAGGCCCCCTCCCGGTTCCGGGCGGCGTCCGGCCGCCTCATCGACGTGACCGTCGTGGTGACGGTGGGTGCCCTGGTCGCGGTGTTCCTGCTCCTGGGGATGTACTACTGGACGGCCCTCACGCCCCTCAACCTGGGCATCTTCTTCGCCATCGCCATCGGGGGGACGACGGTGGGGTTCGTCCTGTTCCAGATCAGCACAGGCGCCATGGCCCAGGCGGACAAGCTCGTGAAGGAAGGACAGTACGCCGAGGCCATCGACCTCTACAACCGGGCCATCCGGATGGGCACCAAGGTCGCCACCGCGTGGACGAGCAAGGGGGTCGCGTACAAGCGCCTCGGGATGTACGACCAGGCGCGGCGGTGCCATGAGACGGCCCTCAAGATGGACCCGGACAACGAGATCGCCTGGTGCAACCTGGCGGACGTGTTCTACCGCCAGCGAGACATCCCCCGGGCCCTGGAGGCGTACGACAAGGCGCTGAAGATCCGGCCCCGGTACGCCATCGCCTGGAACAACAAGGGGGCGGTCCTCGCCAAGGCCCGGCGCTTCGACGAGGCGAAGAAGTGCCACGACATGGCCGTGAAGATCAAGCCTCGGTACACCGTGGCGTGGCTGAACCGCGGGGAGGTCCTGGTCCACCTGGGGCGAGGCGACGAGGCCCGGAAGTGCCTGGAGCGGGCGCGGGCCCTCGGGGCCTAGCCCCGGAACCCCTGGCAGACGACGTACACCTCGGAGCTCTGCTTCCGCGAGGCCACGGGCCGGTGGGCCTTCACGGTCTGGAAGCTCTCCCGCAACGCGTCCAGGAAGTCCGGGTAGAGGTCGCCCTCGAAGGCCTTCACGAGGAAGGTGCCGCCGGGGCGGAGGGCGGTGGAGGCGAACGCGAGGGCCTGCCGGCAGAGGTGGATGGAGCGGGCGTGGTCCAGGGAGTAGGTGCCGCTCATGTCCGGGGCCATGTCGCTCAAGACGACGTCCGCGGGGCCCCCGAGCTTCGCCAGGGCCACCCGCATCACCTCCTCGCTGGTGAGGTCGCCGCGGAGCACCTCGACGCCGTCGAGGGGGCGCAAGGGTTGCAGGTCGAGGGCCAGCACCCTTCCCTCGGGACCCGCTAGGTCGCGGGCGACCTGCGACCACCCCCCCGGGGCCGCGCCGAGGTCGACGACGGTGTCCCCCGCGCGGATAAGATGGAAGCGGTCCTGCATCTGGAGGAGCTTGAAGGCGGCCCGGGAGCGGTAGCCCTGGGACTTCGCGGCGCGGTAGAAGGAGTCCCGCTTCCTCTCCGAACGCCAGCGCTTCGTCACGTGGCTGTTCAGGGGGAGGGTTCGCTTAATCCTTGCGGCGCGGGCCCGTCCTGAAGGGGCCTCAGTAGCCGCGGCGCACGCCCTGGATCTTCTTGACGCCCAGGTCCGTGAGAATGAGCAGGCCGTTGGCGATGCCGCGCTTGATGAAGCCCTCGTCCTGGAGGACGAAGAGGTCGCGGTCGAGGTTCTCGTCGTCCACCTGGACGCCCTTCTCCTCCATGCTCTGCACCAACTCTTCCCGCCTCAGCTGATGGCCGTTGTCGTAGAGGGATTCCAGGATCTTCAGCCACCGGTAGTCGAACATCGAAGAATCCTCTGGCCAGGCGGCCTATAAAGGGTTATCCAGGCGGTTATCCGGCCTGAGAAAGT
>CAYFXO010000090.1:0-6024 GCA_964347125.1 uncultured Methanomassiliicoccales archaeon
GTTCCTCAAGGACGCCATCCCCCTGTTCTTCGTGGGGGCCTTCCTCCTCTCGATCCTCCAGCTCTCCGGCGGGCTCGCCGGCCTCCAGGGCGCCATGGCCCCCCTCACCGTGAGCTGGCTAGGCCTGCCGGAGGAGGCGTCCAACGCCTTCGTCATGGGCTTCGTGCGCCGGGACTTCGGGGCGGCGGGGCTCTTCGGCATGGCCCTCGACCCCGTCTCCACCCTCGTGGCCCTCATCGTGATCACCCTCTTCGTCCCCTGCATCGCCAGCGTGATGATCATCTACAAGGAGATGGGGGCGAAGGTCCTCGTGGGCGTATGGCTCTTCGCCCTGGGGACCGCCTTCTTCGTGGGCGGCATCGTGCGGCTGGTCCTGTCGATCTTCTAGCCCGCCCGGTCACATCACCGGGACGCCGCACTGGGGGCACACCGCCGCCCCCTCCGGCAGGCGCGACTGGCACTTCGGGCACACCGTCACCTGCATCCGAATGGGTGCGAGGACGACCACCGTCCCCAGGACCAGGAAGGTGACCGCGAGGATCCAGTTGGCGGTGACGACGCCCTCCAAGCCGATGGCGAACAGGAACACCCCCGCCACCTTCGCGATCATCACGAGGCGCCTCCCGCGGGGCATCGACTTCGCAAGGGCCATCTCTTCCCGCGGGGACATCCGCGGGGGCCGGCTGACCTTCTCGACCTTGTGGGCCTTCACGGGCGCGTCGTCGTCGTCGGCCATCCCCCTCACCCCTCCGCGGCCTCCACGTCCACCAGCTTCCCCTCCTGCATCTCCCAGCCCGGCTTCGGGATCATGTCGATGGCGTCCACGGGGCAGACGATGGCGCACTTCGTGCACCCGATGCACCGCTCCACGACGATGACCGCCTTCCGCGTGTCGTAGGTGTGGGCCGCCACGGTGAGGCGGGTGTCCAGCATGTCGATGCAGTCCACGGGGCAGTTGTCGAAGCAGTGGATGCACCCCATGCAGATGTCCGGGTCCACGATGGCCGTGGCCCCCTTCCCGGAGAGGAAGCTCTTCGCCTTCGGGGTCCGGAACTTCCGGTACTCCATCTTGACGCGCTTCATCCGGTCTTCCCGCGGCGGGCTTCCCATCGCTTCCTCCTCTCCTGCCAGCGTTCGTCCTCCGCCACCTTCACCGGGGTCGCCTTCACCGGCTCCGGCTCGGCCTCCGCGGCCTCCGCCGCCGTCTCCAGCGCCTCCGCCAGAAAGTGGGTGATGTCCATGATCTCGAACGTGTAGGGGCTCTGCTCGTCCAGGATGCGCTCGTGCTTCATGCACCCGAAGTGGGTGAGGCACTTGGGGCACGCGACGAGCAGGTAGTCCGCGTCCACGTCGGTGGCCTCGTCCATCCGCCGGGCGGTGAGGCCCTTCGTCTTCGGGTTGCAGTACATCATGCCCGCGATCCCGCAACAGTGGAGGTCGTCCCGGAAGTGCTCCATCTCCACATAGTCCGCGCCCGGGACGGCCTCGATGAGGGCCCGGGGCTCATCGTAGACGGGGTTGTCCATCTGCCGGCACATCCGGCAGGGGTCCTGGTACGTCACCCGCCCCTTCATCTTGGAGTCCTCCGGGACCTTGAAGCCCCGCTCCACGAGGACCTGGGAGATGTGGACGACCTCGATGTCGCCCAATTCGTAGTCCTTGATGAACGTGCGGTAGCCCTCGGCGCAGTTCAGGATGAGGGTCTTCACCTCGAGACGTTTCATGATCTGGGTGTTGTAGTCTCGGAGGGCCTGGAACACCTGGGACTTCCCCTGCCAGAGCTGGTCGTGGCCGCAACACTTCATGAAGGAGCGCTCCAGGACCAGGGGCTCGATGCCCACGGACTTGAGGAGCTTGAGGGAGGAGTCGTGGATGATGCCGTGGTTCGTCTCCCCGTAGTTCTCCACGGAGAACTGCATCTCCATGTCGTAGTAGTCCACGCAGCCCGGGTAGTAGGCGTAGTCGTTGGGCTCCAGCTTCGCCAGCTCCTCCTCCGGGATCGTGAGGTCCACGGACTCGGAGTCCAGGAGGTCGAAGAGAATGGGGTGGGGCACCGCGAGGCCCGGCATGCCGACGCCCGTGTCGTGGGCGGGGGCGTGGCTCGGGGGGCGGCCGCCGCCGTCCTGGAGCATGCGTCGGAGTTCCCGCTCCTTCCGCACCTTGCAGCCGCAGGAACCCTGGCAGGAGGGCATCAGGACGCACCTCCCGCGAGGCCCTCCGGCTCGCCCCCGTCGCTGGCGACGGGGACCCTGGTGGCCTTCGCCCGCTCCTCCAGGATGTAGGCGGAGTAGTCGATGTCCAGGGGGCAGATGGCGCTACAGGCGTCGCAGGCCAGGCAGGTCCAGAGGGGCACCCCGTCGTGTTCCTTCTTGAACGTGATATAGACGAGGTTTAGGCCGCCAATGTTCTTGTTCTCCACGTCGACGACCGGGCAGACGAGGTGGCACTTCCCGCACTGGTAGCACTCGTTGAGGAGGTACTCGTACTGGCTGTAGGGGGTCCGCATCCCCAGGTAGCCCGCCGCGAAGGAGAAGGCGGGGAGGCCCAGGAGGAAGTGCATCTGGCCTACCAGGAGGCGGGCCGTGGGGTCCAGGGCGTGGGGGTCCTCCAGGCTGAAGAACCACCAGACCGCGAGGAGGGCGAAGAACGTGCCGAGGCTGGTGAAGAGGAAGAAGTTCTGCCCGCGGGTCTCCTCGTTGAGGGAGGTCGCCAGGAATGTGGCCGCGTAGAACGGGATGAAGGTGAGGAGGAAGAGGAGGATGAGGGTGACGGCCATGAGGATGCCCGCCAGGGTCCCCGCCTCCGCCACGAGGGTCGCGAGGGACTCGCCGCCCAGGAGGGGACCGAGGAGGAGGACGTAGACCATGGCGACGGCGAAGAGGGCCATGGAGGCGCCCAGGACCGCGGTGTTCGTGGTCCGCATGGGCTTGAACCCCAGGCGGCGAAGGCCCACGTACGTCGCGAAGAACCCCAGCGCGGGCGGGATGAAGAAGAACAGCTTCAGCTGGAAGTCGTTCACCGTGGGCCACCGCTCTAGGATGAGGTGGTTGACGCTGTACATGGAGGCGGCGAAGATGAAGATGATGCCCAGGATGCCCCAGGCGGAGCGGACGGGGGCCTTCGCGGGGCGGGTGGCCCTCCCCTTGTCGAGGAAGGGGACCAGGAACAGGATGATGACCGGCACGCCGGAGAGGACCGTTCCCCAGAAGGCGGGGTTCATGAAGATCCCCGCGAACTCCACCACCGGGATCTCCCCGACGATCTTGAGGATGCCCCAGGACCACAGGAGGTACCAGTCGGGCACGATGTCCGGCGTGGAGGCGGGATCCCCCGACGGCCCCAGGGGCGGCGTGAGGGTGGCGGACAGGATGAACATGAGGCCGGTCATGATGAAGATGATGACCATGTCCCGGTACAGCTCGTGGGGCAGGAACGGGTGGCCGGGGCGGTCGTCTACCCGCTCGGGCCCGTACTCCGTGGGGAACCCGGCCGGGTCCTCGTAGACGGCCTCCGCGATCTCCTCGACCTTCATCCCGTCTCCCTCAGTGAGGCTCCGCCACCCCCTGGATCCAGACCAGGGCCATGTGGAGGAGCATGAGACCGACGCCCACGACGGGAAGGATGAAGATGTGGAGCCAGTACATCCGGATCACCGTGGCCCCCGTGATCTCCGTGCCGCCGAAGAGGACGGTCGCGATGAAGGCCCCGAGCTCGGGGGGCGGGGCGGCCTTGGACATGTTGATGCCGATGTTAGCGGCCCCCACGGCCAGGTCGTTCCACGGGAGGAGGTAGCCGGAATACCCGAAGAGGAGGGTCAGGAGCAGGAGAATGACGCCGATGAGCCAGTTGAGCTCCCGCGGGTTCTTGTACGCCCCCGTGAAGTAGACGCGGGCCATGTGGAGGAACACGGCGGCGATCATGATGTGGGCCCCCCAGTGGTGCATCCCGCGGATGATGAAGCCCAGCGGCACCTCGTGCATGATGACCTGCATGCTCTCGTAGGCCCCCGAGGTCTTTTGCCCGCCCTCGATGAAGATGTTCCCGTCGGGGATGTAGTAGAACCCCAGGATGATGCCCGTGATCGTGAGCAGGATGAAGGCCACGAAGGCGATGCCGCCGAGGCAGTAGAGGGGGTACCAGTACCAGATTGTGCGGAGCTCGTACTTCTCCGCGTGGCTGCGGGGCATCTGGCGGTGGATGCTCAGGAGGCCCTTGCGGGTGGTCTCCGCCCAAGGGGCGGGGAACCGCTTGCGGAACCAGTCGAAGATCTGCCGGTTCAGCTCCCGGATGCTCCGCCGCAGCCTTCTCCACCTCCTATCTGCAGTGTTCGTACCAGTTCAGGTTCCACTTCGGGGCGTCCTCGTCCCCCACGATCACCCCGTTCTCGAGCTTGATGGGGATCGCGGGCAACGCCCGGTCCGCGGGCCCGTGGACCACCTTCGCCCCCACGTACGTCGCCCCCGTCGGGTGCTGGTTCCAGACGAGGCTCAGGGGGTCGTACTGGGAGAGATGGCAGATGCAGAAGATGGGGTCCTTGTCCGCCGCCGCCAGGTTCGGCACGAAGGCCCTGTCCTGCTCCGAGATCGGGTACAGGTGCCAGCCGGGGTTGCAGCACAGGTGGACGCACTTATCGTTAAACGCGACGATGCCCTCGTCCGCGAGGTAGCCGTCGAAGTCGTCCGGCGCCTCGATGAGGTCGGGGGGAACCCGGATGACGAGGGCGGGCATGCCGGTGAACGGGATGAGGACGCCGCCCTCGTCGTACCTCCCCCGCCACCATGTGGTGGCCCCCTGCCACTCCCCGAAGTGCTCCGGTCGGGCGACCTGGCCCACGAGGCTCCCCCACCACGGCGGGATGCTCGCGTCGGAGACCTCCACGAACTCGAAGGTGCGGCGGAGCTCGCCCTTCTCCCGCGCCTCCCCAGGGAGGATGGACTGGAAGGTGGCGACGGTCGATCCGGTGAGCCCGATGACCCCCGCGGCCATGGCGTACTTCACGAACCGCCGGCGGGACATCCCCTCCGCGTCCTCGTCCTCCTCGTACTCCACCATGGCCCTCCCTACTTGAACTCCCGCTTCGGGACCACCTTGGGGATTCGGGTCTTCCCCACCAGCTCGTCCGCGATGAATTCCTTTCGGTACACGTCCAGCATCACGGCGCCGATGAGGAACGCCAGGCCCAGCATGAGCCCCACGAGGCGTTGGTCGGCGCCGTAGAGGAGGCCCGCCACGACGAAGAAGGTGGCGACCAGCTCCAGGATGACGAGTCCCACGATGGCGAACGCCCCCGCCCGCGTCTGGGTGGGCGGTAGGCTCCGGATGAGCTTGGTCACGGCAGTCCCCGCCTCTTGTGCTCGCGCTCGTCCGTATGGAACCGGGTCTGGGACTTCACGACGTAGTACCCGACCCCGATGACCAGGAGCATGGCGCCGATGCCCAGGAGGCCGATCCAGTAGGCCCGCAGGAAGATCCCGAGTTCCTCCTCCTCTTCCGCGGGCGTCTCAGCGGCGGCCGGGCCGACCGTGTAAGTGCGGAGGGCCCCTTCAGGAGCGTGGGCATTCGAGTCGAGGACCGTGAACACCAGGGTGTTCCAGTGGTCCCCGGGGGAGTTCACCCCGTCCCCGTCCACCGCGTTCCCGGCGACCTGGAACAGGACGTTCCCCGAGCTGTCCGGGGGCGCCGTCCACTCCACGTGCCACTCCCGCTGGACGTTCCCTTCGCTGGTGTGGGTGGCCTCGCCGAAGCTGTTGACTTGGACGCTCGTGTCCCCCGCCTGAGGCGCGAGGGTCCCCGCCGAGGCGTTCATGAGGAAGCCCCCCTGGGCCCCCGTGGCCGCGGGCGGCGGGTTCTGGGAGACGATAGTGACCGTGAGGAGGTACGTCTGGTCTCCCGTGTACTTCGCGGGAACATCGCTGACGGAGAGGGTGACGTTCCCCTGGTCGGGGAAGGAGGCCGCCAAGGTGACGTCGGTGGCGCTCCCCTCGCCGTGGCAGAAGCAGCCGCGTTGAACGATGATGACGGGGT
>CAYFXO010000091.1:0-6008 GCA_964347125.1 uncultured Methanomassiliicoccales archaeon
ATCCGGTTCGTCACCGGCGTGCGCCTCGGGGACGAGATCACCTTGGACGAGCTCAGGGAGGAGAACGACGCCGTGTTCCTGGGGATTGGCACCCACATGCCCTACCGCATGAGCATCCCTGGCGAGGGGCTGGACGGGGTGCACCACGCCCTGGAGTTCCTGAAGCGCCTCGTGGGGAAAGGCGAGGACGTGAAGGTCGGGAAGCGCGTGGCGGTCATCGGCGGGGGGGACGTGGCCATGGACGCCGCCCGCTCCGCGATCCGCCTGGGTTCCGACGAGGTTACGGTGGTCTACCGCCGGAGCCGCCAGGAGATGCCCGCGGACGACCAGGAGATCCAGGAAGCCGAGGAGGAGGGCATCGCGTTCAAGTTCCTCACGGCCCCCGTGAAGATTCTCGGCTCTTCGCGGGTGGAAGGCATGGAATGCCTCCAGATGGAGCTGGGGGAGCCCGACGAGAGCGGGCGCCGCAGCCCCGTGCCCATCGAGGGGTCCGAGTTCGTCATCGACGTGGACACCGTCCTCATCGCGATCGGCCAGGCGGTGGACCTGGAGGGCCTGCCCAAAGAGGCGGGCATCAAGAAGGGGAAGGGCGGCATCCTCGCCAGCGACGACGAGACGGGGGCGACGGAGCTCCCCGGCGTCTATGTGGGCGGCGGCGTCTCCGTCGTGCACGCGATGGCCGCGGGGAAGAAGGCCGCCCACGCCATCGACGAGTACCTGATGGCCCAGGCCGCCGGGTAGCGCCAGGGCCCCTCCCACCCGTTGACCAAAACCATATTAGCGTGGCCCCGCATCGGCTCTCTCCAGGGGGACGCCATGGCCGTCGCCGACCGTGAGGACACCGGAGACCGCCGCCTCAAGGATTGGGAGGCGGAGACCCTCGCGAGGGCGCTGGCGGACCACCCGGAGCGCCTCGAGGAGTTCCTCACCACCTCCTCCGTCCTCATCGACCGCCTGTACACCCGCGAGAACCTGAAGGACTGGGACTACCTGGAGAAGCTGGGGTTCCCGGGGGAGTACCCCTTCACCCGCGGCATCCACCCGTCCCTCTACCGCGGCCGCCTGTGGACGATGCGCATGTTCGCCGGCTTCGGCACCGCGGAGGACACGAACCGCCGTTACAAGTACCTCCTGGACCACGGCGAGACGGGCCTCTCCGTGGCCTTCGACATGCCCACCCTCATGGGGCACGACACGGACGACGCCGCGGCAGCGGGGGAGTTCGGCACCTGCGGGGTCGCCGTCTCCTCCCTAGACGACATGGAGATCCTCTTCGACGGCATCCCCGTGGACAAGATCTCCACGTCCATGACGATCAACGGCCCTGCGGCGGTCCTCTGGGCCATGTACATCGCCATGGCGGAGAACCGCGGCATCTCCCGGCAGGTCCTGCGCGGGACGATCCAGAACGACATCCTCAAGGAGTACCAGGCCCAGAAGGAGTGGCTGTTCCCGCCGGAGCCCAGCATGCGCCTCGTCGTGGACACCTTCGAGTTCGGCACCACGGACCTCCCGGAGTGGAACACCATCTCCATCAGCGGCTACCACATCCGGGAGGCGGGGGCCACCGCGGCCCAGGAGCTGGCGTTCACCCTGGCCAACGGCCTGGAGTACGTCCGCTGGGGCATCGACCGGGGCCTCGACGTGGACGCCTTCGCCCCCCGCCTCTCGTTCTTCTTCAACTCCCACAACGACCTCTTCGAGGAGGTCGCGAAGTTCCGGGCCGCCCGACGCATCTGGGCCCGCGAGATGAAGGAGACCTTCGGGGCGGAGAACCCCCGCACCTGGTGGATGCGCTTCCACACCCAGACGGCGGGCGTCTCCCTCACCGCGCAGCAGCCCATGAACAACGTCGTCCGCGTCGCGATCCAGGCCCTGGCGGGCGTCCTGGGCGGGACCCAGAGCCTCCACACGAACTCCCTGGACGAGGCCTTCGCGGTCCCCACGGAGGACGCGGTGCGCATCGCCCTCCGCACCCAGCAGGTCATCGCCCACGAGAGCGGGGTGACGAACACCGTCGACCCCCTGGGCGGGTCCTACTACGTGGAGTGGTTCACGGACTTCATGGAGGAGGAGGCCTACAAGTACTTCGACCGCATCGACGCGAAGGGCGGGGTCATCCCGGCCATCAAGAAGGGCTTCTTCCAGCAGGAGATCGCGAACTCCGCCTACCGCTACGAGCGGGAGGTCAACGAGAAGCGTCGGATCATCGTGGGCGTGAACGAGTACGTCTCCGAGGACGAGGCCCCCATCGAGCTCCTGAAGATCCGCCCCGAGGGGGAGCGGGCGCAGCGGGACCGGTTGGCCCGCCTGCGGGCGGAGCGGGACGCGAAGCGGTGGGAGGCCTCCCTGCGCGCCCTGCAGGTCGCGGCGGAGGGCGAGGAGAACCTGATGCCCCACATCCTGGAGGCCGTGACGGCCCGCGCGACGCTCGGCGAGATCTGTGACAGCCTGAAGGAGGTCTTCGGGACCTACGAGGAGCCCATCCTGTACTAGGTGATGCCGTGGCGCAGAAGATCCGAGTCCTCATGGCGAAGCCCGGCCTGGACGGCCACGACCGGGGCGTGAAGGTGGTGTCCCGCGCGCTGCGGGACGCGGGGATGGAGGTGGTCTACACGGGCCTCCACCAGACCCCCGCGGACATCGTGGAGGCGGCGGTCCAGGAGGACGTGGACCTCATTGGGTTGTCGTGCCTCAGCGGGGCCCACATGACCCTGTTCCCGGAGGTCGTGCAGCTCCTGCGGGAGCGGGGCATCGAGGACGTGCCCGTGACGGGGGGCGGCATCATCCCGGAGGAGGACATCCCCGCCCTCAAGGACGCGGGCATCGTGGAGGTGTTCGGCCCCGGCACGCCCCTCAAGGACATCGTGACCTACACCCGGGAGCACGCCAGGAAGCGGTGAGATGGAGCTGGTGGACCGACTCCTCGCGGGCGAGAAGCGGGCCGCCGCCCAGCTCATCAGTCTCATCGAAGACGAGGACCCGGAGTGCGTGGAGGCCCTGCGGGAGCTGTACCCGCACACGGGAAAGGCCCACATCGTCGGGTTCACGGGGCCCCCGGGCACGGGGAAGAGCACCCTCATCAGTCAGCTCATCAAGGAGTTCCGGGACCGTGGGAAGAGGGTCGGGGTGGTGGCCGTGGACCCGACCTCGCCCATCTCCGGCGGGGCGCTCCTCGGGGACCGCGTGCGGATGCGGGAGCTGGGCCTCGACGAGGGGGTCTTCATCCGGAGCATGGCAACCCGCGGCCACCTGGGCGGCCTCGCCCGCGCGACCTATGACGCGGTGAAGGTCTTGGACGCCTTCGGCATGGACCTGGTCTTCGTGGAGACCGTGGGGGCGGGGCAGTCGGAGGTGGAGGTCGCCTCGCTGGCCCACTCGACGGTCATCGTGGAGGTCCCCGGGCTGGGCGACTCCGTCCAGACCATCAAGGCGGGGATCCTGGAGGTTGGCGACCTCTTCGTCGTGAACAAGGTGGACATGGAGGATGGGGAGTACCTGGTGACCAACCTCCGTATGGCCATGGAGGGGCGGGAGGACCCCTGGGAGCCGCCCATCCTGCAGACCGTGGCGACGGAGGGGAAGGGGGTGGTGGAGCTGGCGGACGCCCTCGAGGAGCACTTGAAGCATCTGCGTGCCTCTGGGGAGCTGGAGGACCGCGACCGGGAGCGCCTCGAAGCGGAGGTCCTGGACCTCCTACAAGTCGTCCTGTTGGAGGACGCCCTCACCGGTGTGGGGGAGCGCGAGTACCGGGAGCTTCTGGACAAGGTGCACGCCCGCGAGATCGACCCGCGGACCGCGGCGGAGCGGATGGCAGGGAAGTAGGGCGGTATCCCGGACCCCGCCGAACGGACGCGCGGGGATTCGAACCCCGGACCGCCGGCTTAGGAGGCCGGTGCCATATCCAGACTAGGCCACGCGTCCGAGTGAGCAACATCCGGGCGGGATAAAGGTTATCGGTGGACCTGGAGCGGAGCGCTTTTCCCCGCCACGGGCCTTGAGGGTCTCGGCATGGAGCCTCGCGAGCCCGCCCTGCGCATTCAGGTCGCGTTGCCGGAGACGGGTGCCACCGCCTACGTCGTCGTGGACACCGTAGTCAGGGGCCTCGCCGGCGGGGGCCTGCGGTTCAGTCCCGCGGTCACCCTGGAGGAGGTGGCCCGCCTCGCCCGTACGATGACCCACAAGTGGGCGTCCCTCGGCCTGCCCTTCGGCGGGGCGAAGCTCGGGGTGTGCGCCGACCCAAACGACCCCGCGAAGCCGGAGATGGTGCAGGAACTCGGCGAGGTCCTCCGCCCCCTCCTGAACAGTTACCTCTTCACGGGCCCCGACATGGGCACCACGTCCGAGGACCTCCGGCCCCTCTACCGGGCCGCGGGCACGAACACCGTCGTCCGCGTCTCGGAGGTGATGGGCACCGATGCCGAGGTGGGGCGCAAGGCCTTCCGGGACCTGGGCGGACCCGATTACGAGGCCACCATCACCGGCTGGGGGGTTGCCGCGTCGACGGCGGAGGCCTGCGCCGTCCTCGATGTGCCATTGAAAGGCTCCACCGTGGCCGTCCAGGGTTTCGGGAGCGTGGGCGCCAGCGCCGCGAAGTACCTTCACGAGCAAGGTGCGAGGATCGTGGCGATCGCCGACGCGGAGGGGACCGTGCTCTCCGAGGAGGGCCTCGACCTCCCCGCCCTCTGGGCCGCCCGGGATGCGACCGGCCTCGTGAGCCGTCGCGTCGTCCGAGACCGCTACGACATCCGGCCGCGGGAGAGGTGGCTGGACGCCGACGCGGACATCCTCATTCCTGCCGCCATCCCTGACGCCATCACCCGCGATGATGTGAACCGACTCCGAGCCAGGCTGATCGTCGAGGCCGCGAACATCCCCATCCCCGAGGACGTGGAGCGCCTCCTCCACCAGCGGGGCCTCCCCTACGTCCCCGACTTCATCGCGAACAGTGGCCTGGCCTGCGGGTTCGGCATCGTCATCACAGGCGAGGTCGCCCCGGAGGAAATGGCGGTGTACGGCGAGGTCGCAACGCGCATCCGGGCGGCCACCCGCGAGGTCCTGGAAGAGAGCCTCCAGTCCGGCGAGAACCCCCGCGAAGTGGCGGTCGCCTACGCCGAAAGCCGGGTAGCCCGCGCCCACCACGGGGCCTGATCACTCCTCTTCGTCGGGCGGGAGTTCCTCGGGGACGCGCTCCTCGGGCGAGAGCTCCTCCTCCACGGGCTCCTCCTCCCCAGGCTCGCCCTCCTCGGGCTCCTCCTTCGTCACGTACTCCTCGACGAAGCGCACCGTCTTGACCTCCGCGTGGGCCCGGATGTCGGCGACGACCCGGTACTTGTTCACGAACCAGGACTCGTCGTACTTGCAGATGTCCGGAAGGCGGATCTCCGCCTCCTCCCCCTCCACCTGGATCTCGAAGTCCGGCGCGGACCCGTAGTCCGACTCGATGAGGCCGCGGATCTTCTCCACGGTGTCCTCCACCCGACGATTGATGGTGAAGTCGTAGCGCAGGGTGCGTCCCGCGAGGGGGTTGTTGAAGTCCACCCGCACGCGGCCCGCGGTGACGGCCGTCACCGTCCCCCGCTTCCCGCCGATCTCCACCTCCATGCCCACTTCGGGCTCGATCTCCTTCCGGCGGAACTCCCGGATCGAGTGGAGGCTGACGAGCTTCGGGTCCCGCTCCCCCGCGCCCTGCTCCGGGGGGATCTCCACGTGGGTCTCCTCCCCGATGGGCGCCCCCACGAGGGCGGCGTCGAGCCCCTCGAAGACCCGCCCCTCGCCCACGATGAGGGGGATCTCCGCGTAGGTCTTCTCCTCGTGGAAGTGGTCGTGCTCCTTGGCGACGTCCTCGCGGGTCGTGTCGAAGAGCTCCGTCTCCCCGTTCGAGCGGAGCAGCCACGCGTTGAAGTCCAGGTAGACCAAGTCGCCCTTCTGCACCGTGTCCGCCAGGGTCCCACCTCAGAGCGGCCGCTCTATCCTTGGGGTCTGTATAAACGTTTGCCGTGGGCTAG
>CAYFXO010000092.1:0-5815 GCA_964347125.1 uncultured Methanomassiliicoccales archaeon
CCATTGGAAGCCTCCGTCGATACCGTTCCCCACGATGAACGTCGCTGCGAACTCCCGCGGTTTCGTCAGGAGGTTCCGCATCCCGTTGAAGTACTGGCCGTTCAGGAGGCCCAGGAACCGGGCGGCGTCGAGGGCGACGAAGGGGGCCATGGACCGCGCCAGCGCGTCCTCCGAGTCCCCCGCGAAGTTGCGCATCTTGCACACGTCCTCGTAGAAGGCGGTGAGCGCGCTGCGGGCGCCCCGGAGCACCTTCCCCTCCTCGGGGTGGGCGGCGGCCTCCGCGAGGCGGGAGAGCACCCCTTCCGGGTCGTGGGTGGCGAGGGAGGGGACCCACCCGTCTGCCGCGGTGGGCCAGTCGAACCCCACGCGCGCGGCCTCCCGCTGGGCCTCCTCGAGGCCGTACACGACGACTTCGACAACGATCCCGCGGTGGATCGCCTGGTAGGCCCGCGTGTCCGGCTTCTCGCGGACGACCGCCATCATCTCGAGGTCCGAGTGCTCCCGGTCTTCCGCCTTCGCGGTGGATCCCTGGATGGCCACGGCCAGAAGGTCTGGATGTCTCTGGAGGAGGACCTCCGTCACCTCGTCCGCCAGCCGCCGACGCGCAGCCGGGTCCATGCCCCGCCCATCGGGGCGACGCTCCTAAGGTTTGCCGTTCACGCGAGGAGGTGCACGTTCCCCAGCCGCACCCGCCGCAGCCCAGCCTCCCGCGCGGCCGCCAAGCAGGCCTCCGCCGTCTCACGACTCGTGAGGGGCATGTCCCGCATCTGGAAATGCGGGAAGAACCCCAGGAGGACGTAGGGGATGTCCGGGTCGAGGTCCGCGATGAAGGACGCGATGGCCGCCACCTCCTCCGCCTCGACGTACCCCGGGACCATCAGCGTGGAGGCCACCAGGAACGGCACGCCCCGGTCCCCCCGGCGTTGGGCGTACCCCGCGAGCCAGCGGAAGTTGTTCACGGTCCAGCGGTTCGACGCCCCGGAGAGGGCCTGGCTCAGGGGCTCGTGCCAGGTCTTGAAGTCCACCTTCACGCACCCTCCGGACTCGTAGACGACGTCCGCCATCTGCCGCACGAGGTCCCGGTTCATGGACCCGTTCGTCTCGAAGCAGATCCGGAGCTTCTCCCAACCCTCTCGGGCGAGGCGCGAGGTCTCCAGGGCGTGCTCCATCTGGGGCGTAGGGTCCCCGCCGAAGTAGCAGACGCAGCCCGTCCGCTCGTTGACCACCGAGGCCAGCTCCTCGGCGGTGAAGCGCGGCTCGCCGCGCGCGGTGAGGTGCCGGAACCGCCAGTTCTGGCAGTAGAGGCAGGTGAAGTTGCAGGCGCCGTAGAAGACGGCCAGGTTGTGGTAGCCGTACTCAGGCCCGTGGGCGTGGCTGTACCGCGGGTATCCGCACCGCGAGCCTGCGGGGCAGAACGGCGATGCGACGCAGTTCGTGGGCAGGGGGTCGTAGTACCACTCCAGGACCGCGCCATCCCCCGCGGGGACCACCTCCCCATCCTCCGCCCTCCGAACGCCGCAGAACCCGGCGGACCCCGAGGGCACGCGGCAGACGTTGACGCACTGGGCGCAGGGGATGCCGTCGCGGGGAACCTCCAGGGGCACCCCGAACCGCTCCCTCGCCCGTCTCCGAGCCTCCCTCGCGTAGGGGGAAGCGGCGGCCCAATCGTCCAGGACGCAGGACCGGCAGACGGGGAGCGCCTCCGGGAGGGGGTGTGCCGCCTCCCCGCAGACCGCACACGTCCGCGATGCCGCGGGACGGCTCTGCATCCGCACCCTGAGGCCCGCCATGCCGCTCTCCCTTGATTACCTCCTCCAACGTATTAATACGGACCCACGAATACGAACGCCCGGCGATGCCCAGCGTCTACAAGGACTACAAGGTCTACTGCTGCTTCGCGCTGAACCGCCTCGTGGCGGAGTTGGGCATCGACCTCTACCAGGACGGGCTGGAAGAGAAGGTCGACGACATCCTCGGGCGCTCCGACGCCTCCGTGTCGAAGGAGGACATCAAGCACGAGATCCGGTCCAATCACTACATGACCAACAAGGTCATCGACCAGCTCGTGGCGGACGGCTTCGTCACCGTCGAACAGGAGGGGGGGCGGTACCGCATCCGGATCACCAAGGAGGGCCTCCAGCACATCCGCCGCTACAACGCCTTCTACAAGAAGATCTACGACGAGCAGATCCGGGACCACTACAAGTACACGGGCCTGCCGTACTGGTTCCGCTGAGCGCGCCTAGAGGGTCGGGACGCCGTCGGTGATGAAGGGCACGAAGTCGTAGGTCCCGTCGGACGACTCGGTGATGACCTCGAGGGAGCAGCTGTAGCGGTTCCCGCGGTGGGTGAAGTCCACGACCTCCGTCGTCACGTAGTCATAGGCGGCGGTGTCCAGCCCCTGGTCCCCCGTGGCCTTCCACACCGCGATGACTCGGGAGGGAGGTGCCTTCGATCCCATGCACACGTCCTCCGCCGCGTGCTTGAGGGCCTGCATGTCCCGCTGGCTCGGCGGGCGGTCGAAGGCCTTCACGAAGAGGGAGAACCCCGGGGAGCCCGCCCCGAAGAGCCGCCAGGTGGAGGAGCCCTGGACGCCCACGAAGGCGTCGAACTGGTACGTCATCCCGCTCGCGCCCCGCAGGATCGCCGGGGCCAGGACCGTCCCGGGGCGGGCCATGAGTGCCTGGATCTGGGGGCTCCGGGCCGCCAGGAACGACAGGAGGCGCTGGACCACGTCCCGCCCCTGGGGGATGTAGACGATGGGGTCCTCGTCCCGCACGCTCCGGATGACCCGGTGGCGGAGGGCGTAGTAGTCGATGAACCGGCGGAGGTCCGCCAGGAGCTCGAGGATGGCCAGGCCGAGGACGAGGAGGCCCACGAGGATGATGCCGAGGAGGAGATTGCCGAGCAGGGGGACGACCAGGAGGACCGCGGCGGCGCCGGCGAGGACGGTGAAGGCGGTGCGGGACGCGGCCGACCCCACGAGGCGGCGGGCGAACATGAGGACGACGAGGCCCACGAGGAACACGAGGGCCATGAGTTGGAGGAGCGGGACGCCGGGCATTACCAGGATGAAGAGGGCATCGACGACGAGCCACACGGTGACGAAGATGCGGGTGTACCGCAGCACCTTCCGGATCTTGGGGAGCTTCTCGTTGACGTCCTCCGCCAGATCGAAGACGGCGGAGATGGGATTCTCCACCGCGCGCACGTCGCCTCGGTTCACGGGGAAACGTCCCCGCGACGCTACTTAAAGGGATAGGAAAGAAAGCGTCCGAACCCCGGAGGGGGGTCGGGGAGGGGGTCCCTCCCCTGGGTTTGCCCTCAGTGCAGCGGGATGAGGGGGCACTCGAACTGGGCGACGTAGTCCGCCGAGATGATGACGTGCCCGAGGCCCGCGTGGGCCATGAGCATCCCGTCGCTCTTCAGCTCGAAGTTCACCACGCCGTCGCCGTCTGGGTCGTGGGCGGCCATGCCGGCAGCCGTGAAGGTCACCGGGAAGACGCGCCAGCGTCCGCCGTTGTAGTCCTGGTCGCCGGGAGCGGCCTCCGCGATGGGGCGCTGCCCGTCGAGGCCGGAGCCGTCGAAGACGTACAGGGCGTCATAGGACTTGTCCGGTCCGCCCTTCCCCAGGCCGGAAGGCGTGAGGACGGTGCCCCACAGCTCTCCCTCGGCCCACAGTGCCGGCGCGAAGACCGGCGTCGCCTTCGCCGCCGCCGTCGGGGCAATGAACCCGATGGCCAGGGCAAGAGCGAGCATCGATCCCAACGCAACTTGCTTTCCGTTCATGTTGTCGTTTCTCCTCCGCGCCCCAAGGACGCGATGGCCGCCGACTTGCGGCTTGCCTAAAAGCGATTGTCCAACATGAGACCCAAATCTCTCCCGATTCTCCCCGCCTTCCGAGGGGAATCGGTGGCCTCGGCGATGCAGACCTACTGCGCCGCGGCGCGGGCCATGCTCACGACTAGGGCCATGTTCACCAGGGCCAGGAGCACGATGAGGAGACTCGGGGTGTCCCCCATGAGGTCGCCCGGAATCCCGATGGGCACCATGGCGATGGCCAGGAGGAAGAACAGGACGCCCAAGACGACCAGGAGCGCCCCGGCGGTCACCAGGCCGAGGGTCATGGGGGACCGCACCTCGCGGTAGCTTTGGAGATAGAGGATCATCACCCACGCGCCGATGGCCGCGCTCGCCAGGGCCACGACGCCGCTCAACCACATCATCGGCTCCGATGCCATCTCAGCCCTCCATGTCCGCTCCTGGGTCAACTACTTATGTCCAAGTCTCGCCCAAATCTCGTCGAAGGTCTCCCAGTTCTGGTCCATGCGGCTGGTGGGGAGGTACACCGCGCCGTACGCGTCCTCAACGGACGGGATGAGCACGCCGTTCTGGACGAGGACCCGCAGGTGGTGCTGGATCGTCTTGTAGTCCACGGCGAGGTCCTTCGCGAGCTGGTGGGCGTTCCGGGGGATCTCCCGCACCGCCTCCAGGATACGGGCTCGGTTGGGGCCCCCGCGGGACGCCGCCAGGACGTGCCATAGGATGCGACGGAAAGCGGGGTCCCCGGCCACGGGCCGCCTTAGGAGGCTGGGCTATAAAGGGATTCACCAACGGCACGACGCCCAGGTTGACGCCCCCTCTGATCTGGCCGAGGGGAGTGATGGGAACCAACGGAGAAGAAAAAAGGAGGTCGGAGGGGGGCTACTGCCCCCCGTCCGAGGCTTGGGGGAATTCCACAGAGGGGTCTCGGGGCGCGGGCGTGCGGGCCGGAGGCTTGCTGGGCCACCAGTTCCATCCTTTCGCCAGGCTCATTATCGCCGGTACCAGGAGCGTCCTGACCACGAAGGTGTCCATGAGGACCGCGAACGCCAGGAAGAATCCGAACTGCTTGAGGATCATGACCTCCGAGAACATCAGGCCCCCGAGAGCGATGACCATGACCCCGCCCGCTCCGGTGATGAGCCCGCCGGTCTTCTTGATCCCCAGGACGATGGCCTCCTTGTCCCGGTGCCCCTTCCAGACGTATTCCTTGATGCGCTCGACGAGGAAGATGTCGTAGTCCAGTCCAAGCCCGAGGATGATGGAGAACGACATGATGGGAAGGAGGAAGAACAGGGTGTCCGCATCCGCGAGGGATGGGAACAAGCCCTCCAGGACGGGTGCCTTGAGGAACACCAGCATCGCCGCTCCGTAGATGAAGGAGATCGTCAGCCCGATGGTGGCCAGCAGCCGGAGGGGAAGCGTCGCACTCCGGAACAGCACTCCGATCAGGACGTACACCGCTCCGATGACGACGAAGATCATCCCTGGGAACAGGGCGTAGGTCTCTTCCTCCACATCCGCGTGAATCGCCACCGCGCCGCCCACGTAGACGGCGTCCGTCCCGACCCAGGTCATTCCCTGGATGAGACCGCGTAGATCGGAGATGAACTGCTGCCCGTCGGGCCCGTAGGGATCCTGGGTGATGATCATCTCGACGTACGCATGCCGCCCATCGTCGGACACCAACGGCTCCGCGAAGTGGCGGTAGAGCTGGAGGGAGGGCGGCAGAGCGGTCGGATCGGGAGTCGTGAGCGCGAGGGTCGCCAGATCGATCGGGACGGGTGCGCCATCCAGCCACGCCACGGCGGAGACTAGGAGCGGGGAGACATCTAGGTTGGAGACGACGGCGCTGACGAGGCCGTGCTGATCCGCGAAGAACTCCGGCGTGAGGACGCCATCCGTCGACTCCATCACGATGACGACGGGAGCGATGAGGCCGGGGGCGAAGGAGCTACGGAGGACGTCGTAACCGAGCCTCGACTCCGAGTTC